>CP065018.1:2920735-3230919 GCA_016700415.1 Flavobacteriales bacterium | reverse complement strand
CCTGCGGCCTGAGAAGTGGCGCGCAGGTGTGAAAGCGAAATGCAACCCTTCGTGATCGGCCTCGTCCCACCAGTCCAGCTCGTGGATCCGCGATGCTTCTATGCCCCACGCGCGTAAATGCAGCCCCACGCCCAAGGGCACAAAGAACTCCTTCGTCTTCGCCTTCAACGCCTTGATGGAACCATGGTCCAAGTGATCATAGTGATCGTGTGAGAGCAGGACGGCATCGATCTGCGGCAGGTCGGCGATGGCGATGGGCAGGCCGTCGGTGAAGCGTGACCGGCCCATCCACGGGTAAGGCGCAGGCGTGGAACCGAACATGGGATCGATCAACAGGTTCTTGCCGTCGATCTGCAACAGGAACGCCGAGTGACCGAACCAGACCAAGCGTGTGCTTCCGTTGGGTGAAGCGATCTCAGCGGGATCCGGGTGCCGCACTTGGATCTTCTCCTTCGGCGCGCGGTCCTCTCCCCCGGCAATGAATCCCGCAAGGGTCTTCATCATGTCCTTCGCGGACATCGACATGCTGGTGGGAAGCAGGTTCTTGAATTTCCCGTTCTCGAAGTTGGGCGAAGAGGCGTATTGCTGTTTGTCCATGCAGGTCTTTACTCCGCCGTTCCGCGGAGGGGTACAAAGTTCGCAACGGCCGTGCTCTCGTATGCAGTGTGCTCACCGAAAGCAAAAACTCCCCGGTATCGTCCCTGCGTGGAAGGTGTTCAGTAGGCTTCCATCGGGACGGTAGCGGTAGATCATGCCGCGCTGCACGTAATCGATGGCGTCGCTGAGGTAGATCGTGCCGTCAACGGGGTCTACGCCCAAGGCGTAAAGGTTGCGGCCATCAGCAGGGACGAAGGCTGAGGCGGGCAGGCTGCTGTCGGTGATCGCCATGCGGTAGGCGCCGCCGTTGAGGAAGTACAGCGTGTCCTTGCCACCGGTGATGCTCAAGCGCCACGGGCTATCAGAAGCGTTCGGAAAGGGAAACGACGCTTCCACCTGTGCCGTTTGCGGATCGATCCGATACAAGGCCGACGGTGTGCCGCCACCGCCGGTACAGGCCACCCAGAGCTTTCCGTCGGCATCCTCCACGATGCTGTTGGCACCGCGGCTCACCGCGATCGTGTCCAACACCACGTCCGTGGCGGGATCGACCACGTGGACCTCACCCCGTGTCTCATTCGTGACGAAGACCTTGCCGACAGCCAGTGCCAGTTCCTGGGTCGCGGCAGAGCTCGGGATATGGCCGGTGATGCTGTTGCTGGCCAAGTCCACCACCGCGATGCTGCTGGCATAGAAGTCCGAGACGTAGGCTTTGCCATTGCTCACGGGCAGGATGTAGCGCGGCGAGGTGAAACCCGTGATCGTCGCCGTGGCCGTGAACGTGTTCGGGTCCACCACCACCACTTTGCCGGAGTTGTTCACCACCACGTATGCCTTGTTGTCGTGCAGCACCATGGACTGGCAAACGTCGCCGATGGACACGCCGTTCGCAGGCTCATAGAGATCCTCCGTGACGGTGGCCGATGTGATGTCGTAGTAGCTCACCTTCGCGTTGCCCCACTGGAAGTTGCCCTCGTTGGTGATGTACACGCCACGACCTTCACCGATGGTCACCGGCGTTTCCACCGGGCTTTCGGGCTTGTCCTTGCGGCAGCCGGTGATCGCGAACAACACGATCAAGGCGATCACCGGTAGTTGATGCATTCTGTTCATCTTCCGTATCGACCTTCCGATCATGGTTTTTCGTTCCCGGCCTTGTTCGGCCGGTTGAACCGCAGATCGATGCCTACTTGATAATTCCGCAGCGGCATCGGCCGGTTCATCATCACTTGGTAGGGCTCGTCAAGCAGATTGAAGCCTTGCGCGGTGAGGCCGAGCACATACTTGGTACCCGATGCGAGGCGATAGGAGATCGCGGCGTTCAACAGCAGATAGGGCTCGAGGAAATCACGGTTGTCCGTGCTGGTGTAGCGATAGCCCGTGTAGTGGGCGCTACCGGTCACCGTGAGGTTCTTCCAGCCCACGCTAAGCGTTCCATGCCCACTATACGTCGGCACGTAGATCAACTGCTTGCCCACGGAGGCATCGTTCGCCGACTTTGCATGCTCATTGGTGGAGACCACATAGTCCGTCATCACATCCAGCTTGATGGTGGTGCCTTTCACGCGCCAGGCCAGGCCTCCGCGCAGTTCCACCCCGCGGCTCCAAACGTTCATCAGGTTCTGCGGGCTCCAGTACGCACCGGTGGGCAGCCAGATGATCCAATTGTCCATCGTGCGCTGGAACCACGTGGCCTCGCCGCTGAACGACACAGCCTTCGCGGTGACGGTCTTTGCCGCCAGACCGACCTCTCCGCTGTATCCGCTTTCCGGCAACAGGTCGAGGTTGCCACCGGGCTGCCAGTACAGGTCGTTCAGGGTGGGGATGCGGTACACCCGGGCCAGGTTCACCTTTGCCGTAAGTCCCTTTCGCAATGTGTATGCACTCCCCAGCGACCAGGTGAAGGGCACAAGTTCCTGTGCCACCATCTCCTGCCGCAACGAAGCCGTGGTGACGGAACGCCGGTCCTTGGTGGTGAAGCGATAGGAAGCAAAGAGCGCGGCGCGGTTCTGCATCGGCCGTTCCGGGTAACCGTCCGAAAGCGCTTCAGCGAAGTTGTTGTTGAGACCGATCGCCAGCAGTTGTCGTTCCTTCGGACGGATACGCATTTCCGCTTCGGCGATCACTGAGCGCGACCGGCTGAATGCCGCACTGTCGGTACTTGGACCATGCCACCACAGCTGCTCATCGAACCAGGCGGCGCGCACGAAGCTGGTGACCTTTTCACCACTGCGTTGCCATTCGGAAGTGGCGCGTAAGCTGCGGTCCTGCTGGTGGTCCGTGCTGTTCGTCTGCAGCAGCGTGGGCGGTATCTGGCGATCGCCGTCCGCGTACCAGAGCCGTAAGTTGACGTTCTGTCGGTTGTTGATGCGGTAATAATTCTCCGAAAGGATCCCCTGTTGTGCGAGCTCCGCATTGCGTTGTCGCCGCTCGCGATCTCCGTTCAACGTATTGTCGCGAAACGAAAAATCATTGCGTGCAGCGATGTTGTATCCACGGATGGAGGAGGCCCATTTCTTCTTGCTGAACAAAAGACCAAAGTGCTGCCTGAGATCCCCGAAACTTCCGAAGGCGGTACCGGCGTCCACGGTCAAGCCTTGATCGAATTCCGGCTCCGAGTTCAGCAGGATCGCGCCGCCCACGGCACCGCTTCCCCACAGCGCACCGGCACCGCCGTATTGTATGCTGACGTTGTTCGCCAAGCTCACAGGCACCAAGGAAAGATCGAGCTGACCGTTCATGGGGCTGCCGAGGTTGAAGCCGTTCCACAGGATGGCCGTATGGCTCGCGCTGCCGCCACGGAAGGAGGTGGTGGCCAAGCTGCCCAAGCCGTAGGACTTGATGAAGATCGGACTTTCGTTGCGCAACAGTTCGCCGAGGTCCGTGGCCTGGTAACGGGCCAGTGTAACGCTGTCGATGGTCTGCACTTTCACGCCCGCATCAAAGCCCGTGAGCCGCTGCGCGCTGATCACCACATGGCCCAAACGAACCGTGTCCAAGGACTGCTGCGCGGACGCAATGCTCCCTGAAAGAAGCACAAGCGGAAGGATCAAGCGACGGGGACACATCGGATGGGAATGGAATACGGATGGGGAAGCGATCGCACTTCACCCTCCCTGTTTCCGTTATTGCACGGCGATCAAGCGTTTGGCATCGCCCACTTGAAGCACGTACATCCCCGCAGGAAGTGATCGCACATCGATCGTGGCGACCGCACTGTTGACGGTCTCACGGGCCATGGTGCCTCCGGCCATATCGTACAGCACGACGGCTTGTTGTCCGGCGGCATTGGATCGCACATGCAGGATGTCCGTAGCGGGCTGAGGCCAGACCTGAACAACGGCGGCACGCACCTCATGGATGCCGGCCGGGATCGCGGCAGGCACCGCTGCCCCCGGCTCGATCGCGGGATTGAAATCCGTGTACGAACAGCCGAAGAGGCCGCCGTTGCCCACCGTTTCACCGATGCCCATGTTCGAGTCCCAACCGCCTTGGTCGTTCCCGCTCCACGTGGACCAGTAGTCCGGGCTGCCACCGATCCCCGCATGATCGCCGTATGTGGCGTCGCCAAGAAATCCTCCGGTGGTGACCGCCGTGAAAGCCGGGTCGGCAACGGTGATGTCGTTCAACATGATCTCCGCCGTCACCGGGCCATCATGCAGATAGCCCCAGGCAAAGGAGGAAGCGCCCGTGCCGTCCTGAAAATCGACAACGAGCACGGAGCTGTCCGCACCTGCGCCGGCCCAGTACTGCACCTGGGAGAATTCGAATTGTGCGTGTGACGCTGTACTTGCGGTTAATGCGAGAAGTGTGAGAAAGTGTCCGGTTGTTTTCATGGTATTCCTTGTTGAGGTTTCTTTCAAAAACCTCCAGGAATACTCGTGCTTGCATGCCGACGCGGACCGAGGGCACAGGAGCACGCCTCTTTCCTGGAAGCGATCATCCATTGTGCCGGTGACAGGTCTTCTGGCTCGCCTTCCTCCCCGGCGCCTTCCCATCTTCCTCGCGGTTGACAGTGGCTTGTTGCCGGTTCGGCTCTCAGGCTTACAGCTTCAGGAAAAGCCCAGGTATTGCACCTGATTCCCTTTTAACCCCGGTTGTTAAGACGGGGATCATCAGCGCGGCGAAGATAGTGTGATCAGATGATCAGCTGATCCGTCCCGCATCAAAGGCCGCTCAACATTGGAGCCCCACGAAAACCGCGATCGCCCGCAGATGCGCCTCCCGTATGATCCGCTCACTCCTTCTTCTCCACATCCACCATCATCCGGTTGTCGTCCGGGTGGCGGTCGAAGAAGAGATGGTCCGGGTCGATCGTCACGGCCGAGGGCTTCCCGCTCACTTGGAAGGTGAACATGTTCTCGCCCGTATGGAGCTTCAGGCGTTCCTGTACCAGCGGCACCTCGTTCAGTTCCTTGTCCTTCCCGAAGGTGGGCCACCGCTCCACGGCGATGTCCATCCAGTCGTTCATCTGCACCGAGGTCCCTTTGCCCAGTGAATCGGCATGTTCTTTTTCTGCGGTCAGCTTCATGGTCACCGTCCAGGTGCTGTCGGGGTTCATCTTCCCCTTGGCCTCGATCATCTTGTTGTCGTACAGCGTGATGTACTTGATGCCGTCCTGGAGCAGGTAGTTCAGGCTGTCCGGCATCACCTTCTTCACCGCCCTGTACCATTCCAGCGAGGTGGGCCATGGTGGATCCACGTAGCCGAAGGAATCGACCAAGGACTTGAAGGCCTTGTTCAACGTGTCCTCGCCGAGGAAGGTGCGCAGCCCGTAAAGCACCACGCTGGCCTTGTTGTAGTGGATGTAGCCCTGGTTCTCCACGGTCATCAACGGCGTTTCGCCAAGCGCCTCGGAGCCGCGCGCGTTCTGGTACTTGTCGCCTTCGTACTTCAGGAACTTCCGCATGTGGTCCTTGCCGTACTCCTTCTCCATCACCATCAATGCGGAGTACTGCGCCATGCTCTCGCTCAGCAACGTGCTTCCCTGCATGGCCGCGCCCATCACTTGGTGCGCCCACCATTGGTGCCCGGTCTCGTGCGCCACCACGTAGAACACCATGTCGATGTCCTCCTTGGCCGTGAGGTCGGTGATGAAGCCGATGCTCTCGCTGTACGGCATGGTGCCGGGGAAGGCCTGCGCGAAGGACGAGTAGCGCGGGAATTCCAAGATGCGCGCCTCCTTCTGGCGGTAGGGGCCGAAGTGCGCCGTGTAGTAGTCCAGCGACTTGCGCAACGAGTTCAGCATGCGCGACACGTTCACACCGTGCTCCTTCTGGTAGTACACCTCCAGCGCCACGTCCGGCTCCTTGCCCCGTGGGTCCTTCCACGTTTCGCGGGCCACCTCGTAGCGCGCGCTGAGGAAGGAGTAGAAGTTGAGCGCCTTGTAGTCCAGCTCGTAGGTGAACCAGCGCTTGCCGTCCGCCGTCCATTCCTTCTTGAGCGAGCCCGGTGCCACGGCGATCTGGTCCGGTGCCGTGCCGATCGTGGTGCGCACATGTACCCAGTCACTGTAACGCATGAGGTAGTTGTCCATGCGCTTCGTTGGGTCGTCGCTCAGTTTCGGCATGCGTTCATTGGGCGGCAGCTCGTGCTTGCGGCGCTTCTCACGGTCGTGGATCTCCCCGTTCGGGTCGTAGCCGATGCCGGGTATGAGGTCCATGTTGTTGAAGAAGCTTCCATTGTCCACCAGCCCGGTGAACTCCACGTTGTTGGAGATCCCGTTCGGTTTCCAGCTTCCCGTGCAGGTGAACTTGATCGTCCCCCCCGGCTGTAGCGGTGTGGACAGGCGGTACATCCGCTGGTCCAGTGCGCTGTCGTTCAATACCAGCTCGGCACCGGGGATGTCCAGCTTCACTTGCATGCGGTTCGGCACGTTGAAATAGAGCGTATCGATGGCCACCTTGTCCTTGTTCTTCAGGACGATCCCTGCGGAATAGACGATGGAGCGCGCGGCGGGGTCCAGGTCGATGAAGTAGGACACGTCCGTGTAGTGCGGCTGCGGCATGTGCTCGTACTTCTTGTAGTCCTTCTCGTAGCGCACCTGCAGCTTCTCTTGCTCATCATCGGACTGATAGGTGTTCAGCACCTTGGTGTTGTAGTATCCGAAGCCCGCCATCACCAGCCACCCGCTTCCGAACAGCGCGGCCACCGGCCACGAACGTTTGAGCCGGCCCATCGCATTGCGGATCCGCCAGCGCCATGCCGTGTCGTTGCCACGCACCACGTAGAGGTACGATTTGTAGATCACCAGCACTGCAAAGAGCAACCAGTAAGACTTGAAGAACACCCAGCCCTTGAGGAAGGGGCCGAAGCCGTTCATGTCCGAATAGGTAAGCCCCGAGGTAGTGTTCAGCTTCAAAAGGTTTGACGAGATGTCAAGCGCCTGCCAGCCAAAAATGTTCAGCACAAAGAGAATGATGAAGACGAAGTAGCCGAGGTACTTGTTGTTCACCAGCACATGCACCAGGATGGCCATGGCTCCCCAAAAGGCGAAACTGAGGGTACCGGGCACCACGAAGTAGCTGAGGTACACCCAAGGCTGAAGCCGGGTGTAGCCGTGCAACAACTGCGTGGTCATGCCCGCCAGTACGGCAAAGAGATGAACGACGAGGACGATCCCGATGAGCGCCGCCAGCTTGGCGAGAAGTCCCGTGCGTGTGGCCATGGGCAGCGCGTTCACGATACCGTCCATCTTCGGGTCGCGTTCCTTCCAGATCAGCTGCCCGGCATAGAAGGCCACGACGATCAACAGATAGATGGTGAGCGAACCCTGCATCATGTCCACCACGTTGTAGGTCACCGGGTAGGTGGTGTTGCCGTACATGCTGGTGACGAAGACCAGCGAGGTGATCAGCTGCGCCAAGCCCAACGTCATGATGATGATGAAGGGCGTGCTCTTCAGCATGCCGAGGAAGTCGCTCATAAAGAGGGTGCGGAACTGGAGCCGCCCTGCATGGCCGTCGTGCCGCAGTTGCACACGTGGAAGCGCAACAGCGCCGATACCCACGGGGGCGCGTTCGTCCGGGTCCAGCGGCTTGGCCTTCTGCGCACGGTCCGTGAAGCGGAAGCGCACATAACCGAACAGGAAGACCAGCATCGCAACGCCGATCCAGATCAGGCGGTTCCACAGCAGCACACCGTCCAATGGCAGCAGGCGCGCGTTCTTGTCCGCCACGGACCAGTACTTGGTGATCAGGTCCACCGCCGCGCCGCCAAAGGGGTCCAGCAAAGCGCCGAGCGTCTGGTTGTCCATGTCGCTCATGAAGCTGGCGGCGATGGAGTAGCCCACGAACAGCGCGATGGCCGTGATGAAGGAGGCCATCGTGGAGCGCAGCAAAACAGCCACCGCGAAGATGATGGCAGCTGAGAAGAGGATGTTCGGCAGCGCGATCACGAAGAAGGCTTCCAGGTGCGGCAGCCACAGGTTCGGCCCCAGCCGCAAAGGGTCCACCGAAGGCCACCAACTGCCCAGCACCATGCCGATGGAAACGCCCAACAGCGGCAGCGAAGCGATGAAGGTGCTCCCGAGGAATTTGCCCACGAGATAGCTGCGCTTGGAGACCGGCGTGGAGAAGACGATCTGCGCCGTGTCGCTCGTGAAGTCGCGGATCGCGGTGCCGTTCACGAAGGCCGTCACCATCAGCACCGCGATGAAGGACATCGCCCCGTAAAACTGGTACACCACGAAAGGCGCGTTCTTGAAGACGTTCCCGATGCCGCCGCCGATGCGCACGTTGTCCGAGATGATCGCGAAGAAGGGCAACAGGCCGATGATCAGCAGGAAGATGTACACCATCGGCTGCCGCAGCCAATAGCGGACTTCAAAGAGGAAGAAGCGCCGCGTCATTTCGTGGCGGTTTCAGCGTTGCTGCGGCTGATGGCCCCGAAGAAGACGTCCTCCAAGCTCGGCTCGGCCGTGACGAAGCCCTCCCCGGGCCGTTCATCGCTCAGGATGTGGATCACCGGTTGGCCCGCCACTAATCGGTTACTGATCATCTTGCCGCTGGCCGCATAGCCCTCCAGCTCGCTCTTGGCGATGCTCTTCTCCCACACTTTTCCCTGGATGCTCCGCAATGATTCGTCCGGCGGACCGGCATAGAGAAGCTTGCCTTTGTTGATGATCGCCATGTTGCTGCACAGCTCCTTCACGTCCTGCACGATGTGCGTGCTGAGGATCACCACCACGTTCTCCCCGATCTCCGTCAACAGGTTGTAAAAGCGGTTGCGCTCACCGGGGTCGAGGCCCGCAGTGGGTTCGTCCACGATGATGAGCTTCGGCTCACCGATCAAGCTCTGTGCGATCCCGAAGCGCTGTTTCATCCCGCCACTGAAGCCGCTGAGCCGCAGCTTCCGCTGGTCCCACAGGTTCACCCGGTGCAGCAGGGCTTCCACCAAGGCCTTGCGCTCACGCTTCACCGTCACGCCCTTCAGCAGGGCGATATGGTCCAGCATCTCGTAGGCGCTCACCTTGGGGTACACGCCGAACTCCTGCGGCAGGTAGCCCAGTGTTTGGCGGACCTCCTCCTTCTGCTTCAGCACATCGATGTCGCCCAGGCGCACCGTGCCCGCGTCCGCCTCCTGCAAGGTGGCAAGAATGCGCATCAGCGTGCTCTTGCCCGCACCATTGGGGCCCAGCAGGCCGAACATGCCCTTGGGAATGTTGAGGCTCACGTTGTCCAGCGCCTTCACGCCGTTGCCATACGTCTTACTGAGTCCTTCGATGATCAGGTCCATGGGTAGGAAGATGGGATTTCGGGTGGAAAGGTGCGAAAAGACCGCCAGTGTTCCATCAGGATCACACGAACGGCAGGCAGCGCAGTTGTCCGGCATGGATCGTTGGTTCGGATAGTTGGTTCGGATCGTTGGTTCGGATCTGCGATCCGGACCAAATAACCATACATACCTTGCCCAAATGAGCCGCAAATACAGGATCTACGACCAAGCAGATCTGCAATTCATGACCTATGCCACCGTGGATTGGGTGGATGCTCTATCAAGACCTGCATACAAAGACATCATCGTAGAAAGCTTCCGCTTCTGCCAGGAACAAAAGGGGTTGCAGCTCTACGCTTGGTGCATCATGAGCAACCACGTACACCTGATCGCCAAGGCGGATCCCGGCCCGAAACTGGAGGACATCATGCGCGACCATAAAAAGCACACATCCAAAGCACTCATGAAGGCCATCGCGGAGAACGGCAAGGAAAGTCGGCGAGAATGGATGTTGAAGCACTTTCGCAAGAGCGGTGGGTCCTCACAATTCTGGCAACATGACCTGCATCCGATCTGGATACGGACACCGGAAGTCGTTGAGCGCTATCTGAATTACCTCCATAGGAATCCGGTGGCAGCAGGGCTGGTTAAGGAACCTGAGCATTACGTCTATTCCAGTGCTGGCAGCTACTTGGGCCTGCCTTCGATGTTAGATGTCATTTTGATCTAAAAGAAATACCGTCACGGACCGCAGATCCGCGCCAACGACTTGGTTGGTACGGATCTGCGATCCGGAGCAGAACTACATTGCAACATGGCTCTTGTCCCCGCCCACACCCGCTTCACCGGCCACAAGGGCTCCGTGTACGCCCTCTGCCCCACTGCTTCGCCCGGCAGCTTCCTCAGTGCCAGCGGCGATGGCTCCGTGGTACGCTGGATCCTGAAGGATCCCGAAAACGGCATCACCGAGGCCCGCGTGAACCGCGCCATCTTCGCCCTGCACCGGGCCAATGAACAATTGCTCTACATCGGTGACGAGGATGGTGGCCTGCACCTTGTGGGCCTTGCGGAACGCCGCGAACTGCAACTGGAGCGCGCCCATGTAAAAGGCATCTTCGCCATCGAGGAATTGCCCGACGGCCGGCTCGCCGTGGCCGGCGGTGATGGTGCGATCTCCATCTGGACAACCGGCGGCGACGGCGACGGCGACGGCGACCCCCGCATCACGCTGCAGCGCAAGATCCCCCTCACCGATGACAAGGTGCGCGGCCTCGCCTTGAATGCCGATGGCAGCCTGCTGGCCGTGGCCTGCGGCGATGGCAGCATCCACATCCTCGATAGCTCGGAGCTCAACGAGCACTTCACCCTGCCCGGTCACGACATCGGCGCCAACTGCGTGGCTTGGCATCCTTCTAAGCCTGTGCTCGTAAGTGGTGGCAAGGACGGTCACCTCCGCCTCTGGCGCACGGACGCGGAATTTCAGCAACTCCACGCCTTCCCCGCGCACAAGGACACCATCTACCACATCGCCTTCAACCCCGACGGCAGCCGATGTGCCTCCGCCAGCCGGGACAAAAGTGCCAAGGTCTGGGACGGCAACAGCTTCGACCTGCTCCGCAAGCTGGACCGCAACGCCGGTGGCCATGGCTACTCCGTGAACACGGTGCTCTGGCTCGATGGGAAAACGTTGATCACCGGCAGCGATGACAAGGCTATTGTGGAATGGAACCTTACGGCCAAAGCCTCAGGCCATCCCCTTCCGTAGCCCCTCGATCGTCGCCGGTGGCACCTTGGAAAGGTCCAGCAGCACCAGCCCGTCCAGCGAATCGTTGAAGTGCGGGTCGCGATTGAAGCCGATGATCTTCGCGTTCAGCGAGAGGTAACGCTTCAGCAGCACGGGCACCGCCGACCCGTTCTCTTCGATGTCCGAGATCACCTGGTCCAGCTTCTTGATGTCCTCACCGGAGGCCTCGAGCAAGGCATCGCCATCCTCTTTGTCGATGCCGACATGGAAGCGGTTACGCGGTTTCACGTACTTGGCCAGTTCCTCGTCGTAGTGATACTTCCGCACAAACTCCGTGATCAAACGACGCGAGAACTTGCTATAACCGCCGCTGATGCTGACCGGGCCGATGAGGTAGCGATGCTCCGGATGCGAGGTGATGTGCAACAGCAGCCCGCGCCAGAGCAAGAACAAGGGCATGCGGTGCCGCTGGTATTCGGGCGTCACGAAGGAACGCCCAAGCTCGAAGCTGCTGGCAAGCACGGCGCGCATCGGCCGGCCCAGCTTGAACAGTGTGTTGAGGTAGAAGCCGCGCTTGCCATAGCGTTCCATGATCACCTTGCCATCGCCTACGCGATAGGCACCGGCGAGCTTGCGTTGCTCACGGTCCCAGAGGAACAAATGATCGTAGTAGTGATCGAACTCGTCGAGGTCGATCGCCTTGTTCGTGCCCTCGTCCACTGTGCGGAATGTCTCCTCGCGAAGCCTGCCGATCTCGCGTAGGATGTTCGGGATCCGCCCGCTGGGCGCCAGGTAGAGGTCGAACTCACCCTGTGTGTTCAGGCGTTTGTCCGCCAGTTGGGCAAGCTCCGCCTCCATGGCCTCCACTGGTCCGGGGGATGCGATGGCCTTAGGCCGGCGGGGAAAGAAGAGCGGCCTGAAATGTTCGCGCCTGACCGTGACGCCGCTACCGATCGAATAGGTCTTGGCACGTAGGAAACGGGCGAGCGCATCCATGGAAGTGAACTGCCCGAGCTCCTTCTCCGTGAGCGGATTGCCGATACGCATCCGGACGGTGCGGCCGTGCATCCGCAGCATCTCGCGCGGTAGCTGCAGGGTGCGCAAGCTCGGATGTACCATGCCAAGGATCTGAAAAACCACGCTGTTGGCCCCGTCGAACCAAAGCGGTACGATGGGCACCTTAGCATGGCGGATCAGCTTGATCACGGGTGTCTTCCAGCGGGTATCCGCAACGGCGTCGAGGTCGTTGCGGTAGCTGCTCACCTCGCCGGCGGGGAATACGCCCAAGGCCCCGCCATCGGCCAGATGTTGGCGCGCCTGCCGCATGCCTTGGAAACTGCTGCGCGTGGTGAGCTGCTCGAACGGGTTCACCCCGATGAAGCGGCCTTGCAATGGTTCCAATTGCTGTAGCATGAAGTTGGCCATCACCTGTAGGTCCGGTCGGCGGTCGCGAAGCACATGCAGCATGGCCAAACCGTCGATGGCACCATAAGGATGATTCGCCACGATGGCCACGCCGCCCTCTTTCGGAACGCGTTCCAGATCGGCGGGGTCCACTTCCAAGCGCAGGTCGAGATGCGCGAACAAGGCCGTGATGAAGTCCTCGCCGGGACCGATCTGGATCTCGTTGTAGAGGCGCTCCAGACGGTTCAACCCGCTCACCTCGGCCAACATCGCGAACCGTGGGTCGCCCGGCTTCATGTGGCTGGCTTTCGCCAGCTCCGCCGGGTTCATCAATTTGCGGTCTTCCGACATATTGTCAAATGTAGGGCCGGAAGGATCGCTCACACGTGCAGGATCCCGATGATCTTTTCGTTCATCACCTCCCCACCGGGATAATGCCTTGTGTAGTCGAGGTTGATCCAGAGGTCGCCGTTGGCGTCCGTGTGGTAGTAGAGGTCGGCACGGCGGGCTTCTTCCGGAAAGAGCTCGTTGCGGATGAGATGGACGGCGCGTTGTAAACCCTTCACATCGCCCACGCACATTTCCGGATAGATGTGCCCGGTGGTGCGCACAAGTCTCACTTTCCCGCCGATGGCCTTGATGCAGGAAGCCATCAACACGGCATGGTCGTCACAATCGCCCGCCAGCAAGGGCACGCTTTCACTGGCCTTGGCGAAATACTCCCCGTCGGCGGGATCGCTCACGTAGATCCAGGAGGAGTTGATCACCTTGAAGATGGAAAAGGCCTGGACCAAGGTGCGATCCCCCTTCTCTTCCGCTTCTACTTTGAACCAAGTGGTGGCGGAACGCACGGCGAAGGAGCGCACCACCGGATCGATATAGTTCATGGCCGTGCGCAACTCCTCGGCCCCGTTGAACGGCCGCAGTTCCTTCACTTCCGGAAGCGCATTGGTGCTCTGCGGGAGCGAGGACAGCATCTTCCCATAATCGTCGAACAGGGACCGGAAGCCATGCCCGCCTTGGAAGGCGCGGAAGGTGACCACGGCCAGGACGATCACCAGCACGCCATAGCCCAGCAACGGCAATTTCCGCAGCAGGAAGAACACCGCGGCGAACACCACCAGGAACAGCAGCAACCGGTCCAGGCCGATCCCCGCCACGGACGGAAGCGGCATCAACGGCAAATGGGGCCACACCAAAATGCAGATGGGCAAAGCCACCACCAAGGCAACCAGCACATGGGGCGCGGTCCGTAGCAGGCCGCTTACCCGGCCCCGTGCTTCCGCCATTGCTTTCCCACCGGTCATATCAACAGGTCCACGATCATCGTGCCGGACCGAGGCCCAGCACGTCAAGCCCTTGCTCGAACACCACGTCCACGGGTATATGTGCGGCTTTTAGGCGGTCCAGATCATTCTGTAGCCGTGGTTTGATAGACCCTTCCTTTTCCATCAGTGTGCGCACGCCTTTCAAGTCCCCGTCGCCTTGCAATTTCAAGATCAAATCACTGAGGTCAGCGATGGCCTTGTGCATCTTCTCCGCGTCCACGCGGTAGGTGCCCATAGCCTCATCCCGCTGAAGGGCCCCGGCGTTCATGAAATAGTTGAAACGGAGCATGTTCGCGCGGCCATGGGCATCGCTGGCGCCGAAGCGCACGGAACGGAACACGCTGGCCATGAAGGTGACGTAGTTGTCCATCACTTCACCGTCGGTGATCTCACCCTTGCCCCGCAGTTGCTCCACCATGTATAGGCCCAGGATGTCCGCCTTGCCTTCTTCCAAGGCACCCGCCTCATCGAGCAGTGCATCACGCACGGAGCCTTTGCCGTTGACGGTGTTCTTGATGCCCAGGCCGTGCGCCACCTCGTGGAACATCACGTTCTGGAAGAAGGCGTCGAAGGTGATGTGTTTCCGCTGGTCTTCGGCCATCAGCATGTCCGCGATGGGCACCACGATCTGGTCGAACTTGGCCTTCATCGCGTTCTTCAGCTGCAGGCGGCGCGTGCCTTTCTTCAATTGGATCGCCTCATCGTTCGGCAGGTTCACCGCGATGGTCTTGCCACCCGCGTTGGCATCACCAGCGTAGAAGACCACGTCGTAGGCCCCGAGCTGTGCATCGCTGCCGGGCTTCTCACGCTTGTATGCATCGGGCACGGGCAGGCCGCGCTGCAGGCCGGGAAGCAGTTTGGCGAAACGATCGAGCCGGGCGGTCCATGCGCTGTCCTTCACAAGCACGTACGCTTCATGCGCGGCCTTGTACCCATAGAGCTGGTCCTCATAGGTCTCGATGGGTCCCGCGATCAGGTCAATGGTGTTATGGCGCATGTCCAGCCACGCGATGTCGCTCGGGTCGTAATTGTCCGTGCGCAGCGCCTCGGCCCGGGCGCTCAGGTATTTCTTCTGGCCCGCGTCTTTGGCGATCGCCGCCGCACTGTCGAGCAGGTGGGCAGCGCGGCCCGCCGCCCCTTCGAAAAATTCATGATAGGGGATGGCGACGAGTTTTCCCTGTCCGTCCCGCCGCACCACGGTGTATTGGCTTTGCTTCGCGCTGTCGCCCCATGCATCGAACTCCTCTGCGGTCATGTCCTTGGGATAGAAGCGCGCCCCCTTGGGCTTCTCCCCCACGCCGTCGATAAAGGGCCTGTCGCCCGCCAGCCGGTCCCATGGACCGTAGTTCATGGTGAAGAACGCCTTGGCATCGATATCCGGATGCTTCATCGGGATGCTGTCCGGCCGTCCCCAGGCCTCTTGCCAGAAGAGACTGTCCATGATGTCCGCCACGCTGATGAACAATGGAAGCAATTGCCGGTCGGTCGCATTGAGCACGCTCAGGTCCGTGTTAAGCTTCACCGGCACATAGATGGAAGGCCGCACACGCGCATCCATCCGGGCACTGTCAACGCCCAACGTGTCGTGTTGCGCCTCTTCCGTGGGTGACCCGCAAGCGGAGATGAGCAAGGTCAATGCAAGGAGGAAGGCGGTGGGGCTGTGTTTCATGATTAACGATCATTAACCGGGGGGCGCAAAGATGGTGGATGCACCGCACCTGCGCATGGATAAAGGGAATCTTCGCAGTTACCCGGTCGCACACATGGCGTTGTCAGCTATGTAAAGGGCATCCGGGGTCGAACGCTTGGCCTGTGCTGATAGATTTGCGCTCCATGAACGGAAAAACGACGATCTCCGCCCTGCTCTTGGTGGTCTTCGCCGCGATGCATGCGTCCGCCGTCGCGCAGGATGATCCCAGCGCCATTGGCGGGCCGGAGGACCCCGAGACCTACGTGGAGACCGGTGACGGCCCCATCGTGGACGAGGCGCCCACGCCGGACCTCTGGACCTCGGCCGACTCCGCCTACCACATTCCGGCCTATGAGACCTACGGGGACTGGAACACCGACCAGATCTTCGAACGAGGGCCAGCCATCACGGACACCGTTGCCCTGCGCTTGGCCTATGCACCGTGCGATCATGAGATGCCGATCTGTGGGCGTATCACCTCTCCGTTCGGCATCCGCCGCGGCCGCCACCATTACGGCACGGACATCAAGCTTCAAGTGGGCGACCCCGTTATGGCCGCCTTCCCGGGGATGGTGCGCATATCCCGCTATCATCGCGACTTTGGCAATGTGGTGGTGGTGCGCCATGCCAACGGACTGGAAACACTATACGGCCACATGAGCAAGCGCTTGGTGGATGTGGGCGATCATGTGGAAGCGGGAGAGGAGATCGGCCTGGGCGGTTCCACGGGAAGGTCCACCGGGAGCCACCTCCACTTCGAGACGCGCTACTTGGGCCATCCGATCGATCCACAAAAGGTCTTCAACCTCGAAATGGGCACGCTGCACAGTGATAGCCTCACCATTACGCCCACCACCTTCAACATCACGGCCTCGGCGGGCAGCAGCTCCTATCGTGTGCGGCGCGGCGATACGCTCTACGGCATCTCGCGCAAGACCGGTGTAACGGTGGCCGGTCTTTGCCGGATCAACCGGATCAGTTCGCGAAGCACGCTGCGCGTGGGCCAGCGTATCCGGCTGCAGTAGGTGCGGGAGTTCCACCCATTCCGGGACGCTAGTTACCGCCCCGCTTCGCCTTGCCGATGGCCATGACCATCCGTTCACTGTATTTCGGCGAGAGCAACCTCACACCACCGTCCCGGATCCGCAGCAGGACCAAGCTCTTCCCGAAGTTGTACGTGCTCAAGCTGCTAAGCCCGGCCACGACGGCGCTCAGGCGCCCCGTGGCAATGGGCACCCCGCAATAGTGCGTGGAGGTGCGGTGCGGGCCGCCCCTCCGGCCTTGGCCCGCTTCAACGTCGGTACTTCCGTGTTGTTGGACGTAGTCCTTGGCGCTCACCAGATCGATCAGATTGGCGTCGATCACATGTTCCAAAGGCAACCGTTCTTCCTGCACGCCGCGCCTAAGCAATAAGGTATCCACGCCCAGCTCATACTCGATGACATCCTTCTTGCCCTGTCTGGCAAATACGATCACCCCGGATGCCACCATCACGGCAACAAGGAACAACAGGACGGTGGAGCCGGTCATGTTCATGGCTAAAAGGCCGAGCATGACCAAGAACAAACAGATGCCACCCCATAGGATCATCCTTCGATAGGAGCGTCGGCTGTGGAATTTCTTTACGGACATCACGTTCCGATCAAAGATAACCGCGATCGGACGGAACGATGACTTCCGCGGGCAGGGGAGGCTAAAAGGGCTGATCGGCACTTTTGCTGCGACGCGTGCGGGGGCCTAAAACCAACAGAGCGGCCCGTGCCGCTCTGTCTGTACCGAAGAAGGGACTCGAACCCTTACAACCTTACGGTTACACGCCCCTGAAACGTGCGCGTCTACCAATTCCGCCACTCCGGTAAGGAGTCCAATTTTCCCAAGGGGCCGCAAATATAGTCGTGATCCCGACCGGGACAAGGCCCCTTCGATCAATTCGTTACGGGCAGGAAGCTGTACTTCTCGCCGTATTCCAGCATTTGGTCGATGAAGTTATCCGGGTATTCCACCTTCACGTCAGTGATCTTGCCGCTGGCGTCCTCCACAGGCACCAAGCGCGGCTGGATGAAGCCGGAATACGGTGCGGTCTTGATGTTCTCCGCGCGCTTCAGCACTTCGGCATGCAGCGCCGCGTCCACTTTCACGCCATAGTCCTCCACCAGATCGTGCCCGGCTTTGTAGTCGCCTTGGCTCTTGATGCGCTGCACTTCGCGCAGCAGGTCACCGAAGATGGTGCGCAGCTTTGCGTAGTCGCGGATATGGAAGTAGGTCTTGCCGTCGCGCACCACTTTCACGATCACGCTGTCCGGCAGGCCCTTTTCATACGCCCAGGCGCTTACCCATTGGCGGTTGCGCATGTGCGCCTCCTCCACTTGGTTGCCAAGCTTCAGGCGGCGCATCTGCACCATCAAGCCATTGCGGATGTAGCTGTCGTATTCAGCCTTGCCCGCGTCCAGCGATGGCATTACGCCCCATTCCACCAGCTTTGGATCTTGCATATAGTACAATGCCACCAAGTCAGCGCGGCCTTCTTCCAAAGTGCTGGCGTAGGTCTTCAGCGTAACGTCCGGGCCGGAGATGCCCGGCTCGATCTGGCCGCTGGCGTGACCGATCACTTCGTGCAGTGCGGTATGCACTTTCCCCGCGACCGAGCCGTACTTCTCCGCACGGGCCACTTCAGCGGTATCGTAGCAGAACTCTTTCAAGGAACTGGCCCCGGAGCTGAGGTCGTACGCATCGATGATGTTGCCGAGGCTTACGCTCTTGCTGCCCACGTCCTTGCGGATCCAGTCCGCGTTGGGCAGGTTCACACCGATCGGCGTACTGGGCGCCGCATCCCCGGCCTCGCCACAGGTGTTGATGAATCGGTAGGTGATGCCCACCACGTTCTTCTTCTTATGCTGGGGAAGCAGCGGCGAGTTGTCCTCGAACCATTGCGCATTTTGTTGGATCACGACCATGTTCTTGGTGGCGATGGGGTCCGTGACCTCCACGATGCTTTCGAAGGAACCACGCTTGCCCAAAGGATCGTTGTACACTTCCACGAAGCCGTTGATGAAGTCCACCGTGCCGGTGGTGTCCTTCGCCCAGGCCACATTGAAATCATCCCAGGTCTTCAGGTCGCCGGTGTTGTAGTAGTCCATCAACAGGCCGATGGCCTTGGCCTGCTGCGGGTTCTCCGCCACTTCCTTCGCTTTGCCCAGCCACTTGTTCATCTCGGTGAGCGCGGCGCCGTACATGCCGCCGATCTTCCAAGTTTTTTCCATCAGCTTGCCGTCGGTGCCGCGCACCAACTTGCTGTTGATGCCAAAACTCACCGGGGTGCTGTCGCCCTCCACCTCCTTGGCGGCATAGAAAGCCTCCACTTCATTGGCGTTGATGTCGTCCCCGTAAAAGTTCACGGCAGAGGCCAACACGACGTCCTTGTCCTTGTCCAAACTCACCTTCTTGATGTCGATGGAAGGGTCGAAGAGGATGTCGGCCGTTTCCTTGGAAAGGGTCGCGCCGCTTTCTGCGACAAGGCTGTCCAGGTATGTGCGCGGGAATTCGGGCACGAACTTTTCCATGCCGTAGTGATGGTGGATGCCGTTGCTGAAGAACACCTGCTTGGCATACAGCATGAACTTATCCCAGTCCGTGCCGGAGCGCTCGCCTTTGTAGTTCTTCAGGATGGATTCCAATGCTTTGCGCACTTCCAGGTTCCGACTGTAGTTCTGATCCCACATGATGTCGCGGCCGCTGAGGCCGGCCATGGTGAGGTAGTAGGCAAGTGTCTTTTGCTGCAGGCTCAATTGTTCCCAACCCGGCACTTGGTAGCGCAGCACGCGCGTGTCGCCGAACTGGTCCGCCTCCCATTTGAAGGAATCCGCGGCCAGCGTATCGTTCTTGTTCGCATCCGTGGACCCGTCACCGGAGCCGCTGCAGGAGAAAAGGAGGGGAAGTGCCAAAAAGGCGAGAAGGAAATGACGCATGATCAATGATTTTCGGATCGCGAATATAGCCGCAAGGCCCAAGGCCTCAAGTCGACGGTGTTTTCCGCCCGTTGCCTTGGCCGTCCTCGGAACGTGCCTCTTCGGCCAGTTTCCGCAGCTTGTGGTAGGCGGCCAATTGCCGGTTGTAGCGTTTGATATCGGACTGGTCGAGCACGCTCAGGTGGCGGATGTCCATCTTGTCCGAGAGGTCGTGGAGCTTCACCCGCGTGGCCAATCCGTTCTTCGCCACCCGGTCGATATAGCCGATGTAGTCCTCTTCCTTCCGCCTGGAAATATGCTCCAAGGCCGTGAGCACGCGGGGCGGAAAGCCCTTCAGTTCCAGATCGGCGGTGGTGAGGTCGGAGCGCTCCAGCAGATCGTGCAGTGCGCCCAACAGTTGTTCCTCCATGTCGGTACCGCGCATCATCACCCGCAGCACGTGCAGGATGTACGGTTTTTGCGCCCGGTCCTTCTGGCCCTTGTGGACCTTCGCCGCCAGGCGGATGGCGCGCTCCAGCAAATGCTCTTCCATGTCCTGCCCTTACTTGTCCAAGGTGATGCGCAGGTCCAGCGCCTTGGGGTCCTTCATGATCACGGACCAGTCGGTGGAGAGGTTCACCTGCTTCGGCTTCGGGTCTTCCCGCGTCACCCCGTCGGCCAAGGTGATGTCGCGGATCGCATCCGGAAATTTGAAACTGTACCTGTATTTCATGCTTTCCAACATACTGGTGAGGTCGGTGGAGTCCGTCCCGCCGGTCATGTCACTACCCATCTTCTCGGCGTATTGGTTGTTCGTCCGCACCAACGTGTTCCCCTCCCAGCGGAAGAAGGTCTGTTGTACGCCACTGCTGTCGGCCATCAGCACGTTCAGCGCCTTGTTCAATGCGTCCAGGTCCTTGAAGGCGAAGGAGATCCGCTGCACATAGCCATCCTCCTCTTCCTTCAGCTTCACCCGCTTGACCCCTTCCAGTTCCTTGAGCTGTTTGATACGCTCCTCCGTTCCAGTGATCGGGCCGTCGGCCTTCTCCTTCTTGGCTTTCCCGCCGCCGGAGTCCAAAGCGTCCATCATGCCCTGCATCGCGCTCATGTCCATCACGTATTCCATGGTGCCGGAGCCGTTCTTCTTGAAGGTATAGTGCTCCTCGATGGTGATGCAGCCGGTGGCGAAGAGGATCACGGCGAGAAGCGCCCAACTTCGAACGGGGTGCAGGGAATGGATCAGGGATCTCATCTTTGGTCTGGATGACTTTCGCCAAAGGTATCCGCAGCGCGTCAGCTATGAACTACGAGCCATAAGCTACAAGCCACAAGCTTGGGGCTTGTAGCTTATGGCTTGCGGCTAAAAGAGGAATTACGAGCGTTCGTTACAACGCCAGCCTCCCCTGCTTCTCCATGGTCATCCGCAGTTGGCCCACTTCCTTGCGCAGGTCCATCACGCTGCTGGCGAGCTCGTCCCGGCTCAGGTTCGGCTCGGGCAGCTCATGGCTGATGAAGTGGACGAACTTCCATACCTCGAAGACTTCCGAGATGGGCACCTCGTAGGGTTGGTAGACGGGATTGGTGCTGCAGAGCAACAGGCCGCCGGTGGTCTTCAGTTGGTTGTACACCACTTTGAACACGATGCCGTCCTCCTTGGTGATGATGATGTAGGGCTGGCCGTCGCGGATGGTCTGCCAGTTCTGCACGTACTCGCCCGTTACCCACGAGCCTTCGCTCACGGGCGGCATGCTGTCGCCGCTGATCTGGAAGGTGCGGTACTTGCGGTCGCGGCTGAGGAAGGGCATCTGGAAAGCCGGCAGCACGCTGATGTATTCCGGGTCGGCGTAGCCCAGCGCATAGCCGGCCTTGGCCTTTTCATGCACCAGCTCGATGTTCTCCCGGTCTTTGGCGTCCACGGTGGTGGCCAGCACGCGCAACCGGCGCCCGCTGAGGTCCACGTCGCCGCCGCGCTCCAGAATGCCGAGCTGGCTTTCGCTCAACAGCGTGAGGTCATCCTTCAGCAGCTTGTCCAAGCTCACCCTGAAGTAGCCGCTGATGCGTACCAGTAGGTCCAAGGGCGGTTCCGCGCTACCATTCTCATACCCGCTCCAGCTGGAGCGTTTCACGTCGAGGCCAACGGCGACCTCTTCCTGTGAGCGGCCGCGGCGGGCGCGCAGCAGCTTCAGGTTGCTTCCGAAATGGGGATGTGGGCTCATGGCGCAATGAATTGGTGCGCCAAATATATTGACGATATATCCGGATTCCAAATGACGGAGTTCTCGTCATTGCGGCATCAAGGCCCACTCCGTGAGACCTTGATGGGACTAGTTCCCTCAGCGGTCCCGCGCAGCGGACCCTGAGGAACGAGTGCTTTAGGGGAACACCGTTCCCGCTTCCACCACGCTGCGCTCCAGCTGCGCCAGATCCAGTCCCGTCCGGATCCCGCGCTTTTCCAGGTCCCGCACGAACTGCTCCATCGCCAAGTTGCCAACGAGGTCATCCTCAGCCATGGGGCAGCCGCCGTAGCCTTTCAGCGCACCGTCGAAGCGGCGGCATCCTGCGTCCCACGCGGCATCGGTCTTCGGTTTCCAATTGTCCGGGCGGGCATGGAGGTGCGCACCGAACTCCACTTCCGGCATGGCCGGCACCAAAGCGCTGAACATGCTTGCGATGTCCTCGGGCTTGGCCACGCCCACGGTGTCGCTGAGCGCGATGATGCGCACGCCGAGCTCGTTCACCAGCCTGTCCGTCCAGTGCTGCGCGACCTCCGCGTTCCACGGGTCGCCGTACGGGTTCCCGAAGGCCATGCTGATGTAGACCACCAGCTCCTTCCCCGCCTTCCGCGCCAGTTCCGCTATGTGCGCCGTGCGTGCCCAACTGCCTTCGATGCTGGTGTTCGTGTTGCGCTGCTGGAAAGTCTCGCTGATGCTGAAGGGATAGCCCAAGTAGTGCACGCTTTCCTGTTTCACCGCATCCTCCGCGCCGCGCTCGTTCGCCACGATCACCAGCAGCTTGCTCTTTGTGGCGCTGAGGTCGATGCGCTGAAGCACCACGGCGGTGTCGGCCATCTGCGGAATGGCTTTCGGGCTTACGAAGCTGCCGATGTCAATGGTATCATAGCCCACGCGCAGCAGCCCGTTGAGGTAGTTCACCTTCACTTCCGTGGGGATGAATTCGTGGATGCCCTGCATGGCATCACGCGGGCATTCGATCAGTTTCACTTCGGTCATTTCAACCTCGGGTCGTTTTGAACCACGGATGGACACGGATCGACACGGATAAACTCATAGAACAACTCTTTTCCATTCAAGTTTGGCACGTTTGAAATTCAGAATGAGACCCACCCTCAAACCGGTAAGGCCAAGGTAGTTCAGCATCTGGCCTTTCTCGTGGTCACCGATCTTGTCGATCGTCTTGGTATCCACGACAATATTACCACGAACGATGAGGTCAGGAACATAGAGTCCCACCCGCACCTCCTTGTACATCACATCGAATTGCGGTTGCTGCTCGAACCCGATGCCCCGAAGACGGAATTCCACGGCCAAGGCATTTTCATAAGGCTTCTCCAGCAGACCATGACCAAGCACATTCAAGACCTCCATGGCCGCACCAATGATCGCTTCGGTATCCGCAGCAAAGAGGAGCTTTCCATCTCCCATTTCAGCATTGCCATCCGTGTTCATCAGCATCTTTATCCTTAGGCCGATCCGTGTTTATCCGTGGTTCAAGCATTCAGCTTTCGCAAAACGAAGCTTTCCATCTCACATTTTCAGCATTGCCATCCGTGTTCAGCAGCATCTTTATCCCTAGGCTGATCCGTGTGTATCCGTGTCCATCCGTGGTTTAAGAATTCAGCTTTCGCAAAGCGAAGGCTGCATTGATGCGCTTCAGCAGCCCGGGACCTTCATAGATCAGGCCCGTGTAGACCTGCACAAGGTCCGCACCGGCGTCCAGCTTTTCCATCGCGGCCTCGGCGCTGTCGATGCCGCCCACGCCGATGATGACGAGCGGCTTCGGCAAGCGCTGCCGCAAATACTTCACCACCTTCGTGCTGCGCTGCCGAACGGGCCTGCCGCTCACACCGCCCGCACCTATGGCGTCCACCTCACTTTTCGGCATTTGCAAGCCTTCACGCGAGATGGTGGTGTTGGTGGCGATCACGCCCGCGATTCCACTTTTCTTCACTACGGAAACAATGTCGTCCAACTGTTCGTCCGTGAGGTCCGGCGCGATCTTCAACAAGATCGGACGATGCACGGGCTTTGCGGCATCGCGCCTTTTCAATTCGTTCAAAATGGCCAACAACGGACCTTTCTCCTGGAGCGCGCGCAGACCAGGCGTGTTCGGGCTGCTCACATTCACCACGAAGTAATCCACCACGGCATGCAATGCCTCGAAGCATTTCACGTAGTCGTCGATGGCCTGCTCGTTCGGTGTCACCTTGTTCTTGCCGATGTTGCCGCCCACGATGATGCCGGGGCTGCGCTTTTTCAAGCGCTCCACTGCCGCCTGCACGCCGCCGTTGTTGAAGCCCATGCGGTTGATCAATGCGTGATCGGCCTTCAGCCGGAAGAGCCGCGGTCGCTCATTGCCGGGCTGTGCCACGGGCGTCAACGTGCCGATCTCCACGGATCCAAAGCCGATCCGCGAAAACGCGTCCACGTGCGTGGCATCCTTGTCCATGCCGGCGGCAAGGCCCACGGGACCGGGAAATTTCAATCCCATCACTTCCACGGCGGCTTCCGCCGAAGGACGTTCACCACCCACCAGTGCCAGCGCACCGGGGATGTGCTTCGCCATTTCCAATGCTGCGAACGTGAGGTGGTGCGCACGCTCCGGCGACAGGCGGAAGAGGAATGGGCGGAGCAGTTTGTACATCGGCCCGCAAAAGTAGCCGGTGGTGCGGGTGGGGAGGTTGACGGAGTTTCTGCTTGTGGTGATCAGTGGATGTTGAGGGGCCGCAGAGGCGCGGAGGCGCAGAGAATGCTATTGGAGAAGGATGATCGGAGTTTTGGTACAGGGTACAGGGTACCGGGTACTGCCAACGCTCACTGCCACCTGCTGCTGCCTACTGCCGACCGGGCCTGCCGACAAGAGAATGACAGGATTTCAGGATTGACAGGATCTCGCACTGTGCGCGGAGCAGTACGCTACTGAATGGAAAATGGCGGCTATCCCTGTGACCTACGGAGCCCCGATCACTGATCATCAATTTAGCTTTATCTAATTATTTTATTTCACCATACATTTGTCGCCATGCTCACCCGCAGCGAGGAGGACCACATCAAGGCCGTGCATACCCTTCTGCAGGATGGTGCCACCGCAGGCACCAAGGACCTCGCGGAACGCTTGAACATCAAGGCCAGCAGCGTCACTGTGATGCTGAAGAAGCTCGCCGAGAAGGGCCTCTTGAAGCATGAGCCCTACTACGGTGTGAAGCTCACCGCCAAAGGCAAGGTCGCCGCGTTGAAGCTCGTCCGCAAGCACCGCCTTTGGGAGACCTTCTTAGTTGAACGGCTCGGATTCAAGTGGAACGAAGTGCATGAAGTGGCCGAACAGTTGGAGCACGTCCACAGCGAAAAGCTCACCGATAAACTGGCCGGCTACCTCGGCGACCCGGCCTTCGACCCGCACGGCGACCCCATCCCTGATCGTAATGGGCGCATGCATACGCGCGACACCACCTCGCTCATGGAGTGCGCCTCAGGTACGCACGTCCGCATCGCCGCCGTGAAGGACGGCAGCGACACCCTGCTGCACCTGCTTGACCAAAAAGGCGTCGGCATCGGTATGCGCTTCGAGGTGGTCGCCCGCCATGCCTTCGATGACAGCGTGGAACTGCAAGGCGGAAAAGCGCTTCACCTCACCCTCTCGGCGCTAGTGGCCGCGCACCTGCTGGTGGAGATCCTTCCCACGGGGAAAAACCGGAAGCCATGACGCACGACCGGCGCTCCTTAGGCAACGTGCATTCCAGCGTGGCCATTCCCGTGGCGAAGGGCTGGCGCCGGCTTCTCGCCTTTCTCGGACCGGCCTACTTGGTGAGCGTGGGCTACATGGACCCCGGTAATTGGGCCACTGACATCGCCGGCGGATCCGCCTTCGGATACCAGCTCATCTGGGTGCTGCTGATGAGCAACCTCATGGCGCTGCTGCTGCAAAGCCTCAGTGCCCGGCTCGGCATCGTGCGCGGCCTCGACCTCGCACAGGCCAGCAGGCACACCTATCCGCCACTGGTGAACATCCCGCTATACGTGCTCGCCGAGATCGCCATCGCCGCCTGCGACCTCGCCGAGGTGATCGGCATGGCCATCGGCCTCAACCTCCTCTTCGGCCTCCCCGTGCTCTGGGGCGTGCTGATCTCCGGCCTCGACACGTTGCTCATCCTCTTCCTGATGAACAAGGGCATGCGCTTAATGGAGGTCTTCATCCTCTCGCTCGTCGCGCTCATCGGCTTCTCCTTCCTTGCTGAAATGTTCATCGTGGAACCCGTCGTGGGCGATGTGCTCCAAGGCCTGATCCCTTCCACACTCTCCGACAAGGCGCTCTACATCGCCATCGGCATCATCGGCGCCACCGTGATGCCGCACAACCTCTACCTCCACAGCTCGCTGGTGCAGACGCGCCGCTTCGAGCGCACCGACAAGGGCATGCGCGAAGCCATTCGCTTCAACTTCTTCGACACCACCATCGCGCTCAACCTCGCCTTCTTCGTCAACGCCGCCATCCTCATCCTCGCCGCCGCCGCCTTCCACACCGCAGGCCATTTCGATGTCGCCGAGATCGACCAGGCGCACGAACTGCTGGGCGAGCTCTTCGGCACCATGGCGCCGGCCCTCTTCGCCATCGCCCTCATCGGCGCGGGGCAGAGCAGCACCATCACCGGCACGCTCGCCGGGCAGATCGTGATGGAAGGCTACCTCGATCTGCGCATCCGCCCGTGGCTGCGACGGCTCATCACCCGCTTGCTTGCCATCATTCCCGCCATCGTCAGCATCATCTATTTCGGTCCGGGATCCTTGGGCGAACTTCTGGTATTCAGCCAAGTGGTGCTCAGCCTGCAATTAGGCTTCGCCGTGATCCCGCTGATCCACTTCACCTCGGACAAAAAGCGCATGGGCACCTTCGCCATCAAGCCCTGGGTGCAACTGCTGGCGTGGAGCACCGCGCTCATCATCGTGGTACTGAACGCCCAGTTAGTGGTACAGAAGGTGCAAGGCTGGCTGAAAGAAGGTGGCTCACATGTGATCTGGGTGAAGTTCCTCGTGATCCCGATCATCGTACTGTCCGGGATCCTGCTGCTTTACATCACCGTGAAGCCGTTCTTTGTGAAACTGAGACCCGCCAAGCGACATATCGACGGCACTTTGCCCGAGCTGAAGGTGCAGGAGCAGCGCCCACCGCAACGCATCGCCATCACCGTGGAGTTCAAGCCGTTGGACGAGCGCGTGCTGAACGCGGCCATCGCCCAAGGCGGAAAGGTGGCCGAGTACATCCTGATCCACATCACCGAGAGCGCTGCCGCGCGCTACCTAGGCGAACTCACCAGCGACCGCGAGGCCGTGGACGATGCCACCAACCTGGAGCACTATGCCATAAAGCTCCGCGAAGCCGGCTATACCGCTAAGGCCGTGGTGGGGCAAGGCAGCCCGGTGGAAGCGATCGCCACATTGGTGAACAAGAGCGAGGCCGAACTCCTGGTAATGGGCTCGCACGGCCACCGCGGCCTGAAGGACCTGCTCTTCGGCGCTACCGTGGATGCGGTAAGGCATAGGGTGAAGGTGCCAGTGCTGGTGGTGAAGTGATCAGCTGCCACGATACAATTGGCGAGCTGTTGGGGACACTCAAAAGTGTGCGTTTTGACCATTATTTCCTTCCGGTGATAATGCTCGTGTTCGGGACTATCCTCAACAAATGGCACGGTCCAACAAACGAGTCGTCATGCGCTTAACCGCCCCACCTCCGCCTCGATCAACTCGACAACATCCTCGTTCGCCACTTCACCGCCCAAGCTGTAAATGATGAACACCTTGCCGCCGAAGTGCTGCGTGAATTCGCTGAAGCTGGCCCGCATGCGATCGCTCGGAGAATAGTTGCCGAAGTTGGCCTTTGCGGTTACGGGTTTGATCTGCAGGCCGAACGCACGCTCACCCACATGACCGAGGAAGTCGATGTCCCCAGCGTGGTCCAGTTCCGCGTCAGATTCCTCGAACCTAACAAATGGAAAGCGATCCGCCAATTCATCAAACACGACGGATTTCTCCCGCAGGTAGCCGTCATAGGTGCGATTGATAGTGAGGTTGTACACGTAGTCGATGCAATCCTGCTTGGTCACCTGTTGGAAGGCCATGGTCCAGTCCGGGATTACCACTTCCACGATTTTCTCGTACAGGCGTTCTCCAAGCTCTCTCAGGCTATCCTCCGTTACTCGCGTAGGTTGTTTAGCCGCTGTGCTCGCGTGCTCGAAGAACCAGTCCTTCCATTCTTCGATGGTCGCTGGTTGACATTCGCGAATTAGTGACATCACTGCACCCACTTTCGCCGGACGTGTAAGCTGGTAGGTCTGGCTCGTATAGTTGAGCACCTTTTCCTTCTTGCCGAACTCCAACGAGTAATGTTTGGAATTATGCTTCAACTTCTTCGGCATAGCGTTCAAATCGTTCCTTGTATTTGAAATCACGAATGGGATCAACGTCCACGAAACCTTTCTTAATCAGGTGGGCGTTGAGAAAGGTCTTATTTTTCAAGTAGAGGTAGCCAAGCAAACGGTCCTGTTCGTCGTGCTTGTCCTTGTCGTACCGCAAGTACACTCGCTGGCCTTTAGTGCTTTCTTCCAACCAAACTTTCGCAGCGGATGCATCTTCAGGACGTTGCTTCACGCCTATCAAGCGGATAACCAAATCGTTGCTCAGGCGCACCATTTCGGGCGAAAGCACTTCCTTCACTGTGAAGAACTCCTCCCGGGCAGCGTTGCCTTCGGCGATCTTCGACCCGAAGGTCAATTTCCGCGCATCTATCTTTTTGTCCATCCTATGCGGATCGGTGAAGACGTATGGCAAGCGGGCCGTCCGTTCTTCGGAAACTGCGGCGCGTTCTTCGTGAAGAAATTCATAGCGGCTTCCCGCCAAGTCGCCTTGAGCCACGTTCAACTTGTTCTTGATCACCGGGATGAAGTCCGGATTGATCTCATACCCAACCGAGGAACGGCCGAGGTTTCTTGCAGCCATGGCCGTGGTGCCACTGCCTAGGAAAGGGTCCATCACCGTTTCGCCGTGGAAGGAAAACATGCGGATCAACCGAGCCGGCAGCTCTTCTGGGAACATCGCCAAGTGCCCATCCTGCTTGGCCCCTGCAAAACTCCAATGGCCGGCGAAGTATTGGTTCCACTGTTCGGTGGTCATTGCGGAAAGCTGCTTCTGCTCCGGCGTCGGCTTGGGCGCGGTACCGGGCTTTTTGAAGATCAGGATGAACTCGTAGTCGATTTTCAAAATTCCGTTCCGTGGATTCGGGAAGCTGCCCATTATGGCCGCTCCGCCGGTGGTGTTGGTGGTGGTGACCTTCTGCCAGATCACCGCGCCCATGTAATCCAAGCCCAACGCTTCGCAAAATCGGATGATCTCCGTGCGGATCGGGATCACCTTGTAACGTCCATAGTAAACCGTGCGTGCGAACTGGTCGCCGATGTTGACGCACAGACGGCAGCCCGGAGAGAGCACACGATCGGATTCCTGCCAAACCAAGTTTAGGTCGTTAATGTACTCCTCATAACTGCCATGATAACCGATCTGGTCGACTGAGCCATAGTCCTTTAATTGCCAGTACGGCGGTGAGGTGACGACTAATTGGACAGAAGCGTCCGGAAGGTGGCCCATCGTCCGGCTGTCCCCGGTAATGATCTTGTGCGTAGTACCCATTGGTCCGCCGAAGATAGACCCCGCTCCCGCAAGTCCTTCGGACCCCTATACTAAAGGGCGCTCCTGACAGAAACAGGCCGGTAGGACTTGTGGGGGCATGCTGAGCGATCGCTCAAAACGAAAACGCTTCCGGCACTCTTCAGACTGTTGCACTGCGTCCTTCACTTCGGGGCCGCCCCGCCGCCCCCTTCGCAATAGGCCAACCAAGCCGCATACTGGTCCATCGTCAAGATGTTCTTCACCTCGGTCATGATCATGTCGCCACCCGAATGGGAGATCGGGTCCTCCTCCTTCTTCACGTTCGGCAGGTCGCATTCCGTTTTGCAGGCCTCCTGCACCCGGCCTAAGCGCTCCATCTGATCGCTGGTGAGCTTCAACTTGGTCCAAGTGGCCGCGGGCGTGCCCATGAAGCAGCTCTGCAGCACCGCGCTGGAAGGGGCGCCCGCAGGCGTTTGGGCAGTGGCATCCACGGTGAGGAATAGCAGTGCGGCGATCCAGATCATGGCTTTCATTTCAGTTGCAGGATTGAACGGTTTGCTAATGACACATCCAAGGTACGACATTGGCCGTGGGCCGGTGATCAACGGAGCAAAGGCTTCCCATGTCCTCAGACCATTTCGGGTACATCTCTTATCTGCGAAGACAAGTGACGTCTATATTCGACGTGTCCTTCTATCTGGCAGCGAGGAGGAATGCAACACAGAACAAGTCCATCTTCTAGACATGAAAAAGCCGCTCTTGATAACGCTGGCATGTGCCGTTACTTTCGGACTTGGCTTCGCATCCAAAACCGTCACGACTGAACCACCCAACCAACAGGCAACCATGAAAAAAGTAACGGGCATCGGCGGCGTCTTCTTCAAGTGCAAAGACCCCAAGAAGATGAATGAGTGGTACAACACGCACCTGGGATTGGACGCGGGCCAGTACGGGGCGAGCTTTGAGTGGAGAGAGGAAGCCGACCCGAGCAAAAAAGGGGTGACGCAATGGAGCACGTTCGCCGAAAACACGACCTACTTTGAACCTTCCACCAAAGACTTTATGATCAACTACCGGGTGGAAGACCTGGAAGGATTGGTGGAGCAACTGAAAAAGGAAGGCGTGACGATCGTGGACAAGATCGAGGCATCCGACTACGGCAAGTTCGTACACATCCTGGATGCTGAAGGCAACAAGGTGGAGCTGTGGGAACCGAGCGACAGTGAGTAGATCGACAGGCCTTTGATAATCTTTCCTTCATGATCCCGTTGGAACATCGTTCCCGATCGCTCCATGAACAGATCCAAGATCATCAAGGTATCGCTGCTGGCGATCGTGTTGTTTTTCTCCGTTGACCGGGTTCCTGCGTGCAGCGCATACAAAGTCACCGTCGGGGGAGCCACCCGTTATGGCATGAATTACGATACGTGGTTCGAACACCCGCGCATCTGGTTCGAAACAACCGGATTCGGGGCGGCTTTCACGGGCGCGAACGACATGGGTGCGGCAGGCTTCTCCCCGCAGGCCGGCATGAACGTGTACGGCCTTTCATTCGGAACCCTTGCCACGCGAACGCCTGACAACGGCGCACCCGCCGTGGGCAAAAAGCCGATCCCCGGACGAGTGCAATACCTGAAGGACATCCTGCACGCGTGCAGGACGGTGGAGGAGGTAAAAGCCTACATCGAGCAATACGATCATAGTGTGCTCAGCAACGATGTGTTCCTCTACACCGACCGCTCAGGAAGGTACCTCGTGGTGGAACCCTACACGCTGACACTCGGCGATGATGCCTCCTATGTGATCGCGAATTTCTGTCCTTCCACCGTCAGTGACTTCCATAGCATCACGCAACAACGCTACATCAACGGGACCGCTTTCCTGCAATACAAGATCGATACTTCACTTGCCTTCTGCACCGCGCTTTCGGACACCATGCACGTCTGCCGCGCGAAGCACGGGGACGGCACCCTGCTGACGTCGATCTGGGACTTGCAGAAGGGGAACGTAGACCTGTTCTTCTATCATGACTACGCGCATCCTGTTCAATTCGATCTGGCCGCGGAACTTGCACGAGGTGACCACTCCTATGAAATATCGTCCTTGTTCCCCCCGAACAAGGAGTACCAGCAACTGCTGCGTTTCAAAACACCGTTGAACAGTTCCGCCCTGGACGGGTTTTTACGCTTCTGCTTCATCCTGTTCCTGCTTTCAGCGATCTACTTTCCCTTGAGCTATTTCCGCAACAGAACGGCGCCCTATGCCGGGTACAAATGGATGCTAGCGGCGGTGAGCTTGGTCTTGATGTATTACGTTTTCAAATTAGCTACGGAGATGGGCATCTTCTATTTCCCTGCCCCTTACCGGGATCCCGGATCCATGCTATTGACCCTTGCGGGTTACCTCCCCTTCGTGATCCTGCTTGCGATCATCCCCTTGCTCCTGATCAACCGGAAGGTGGTGAAGGAGAAGGCCTGGCGAGGCACATCCAGATGGCTGTTCACCCTCAACAGTACGATCTATGTGGCGTTGGTCGCCTTGTTCGCCTACTGGGGGCTGTATGCGGTTTTCGCTTGAGGGGATCATTGCCAAAGCGCTCGGGCAAGTCCGCATCGCGCTATATTCGACCTTCCTTCCACCCAAAATCCCACCACATGATCGTCGCAGCCATTCTCGTTGCCCTTGTAGTGATCGTAGCATTCTATGCCATCGGGATCTACAACCAGTTGGTAAAGTTGAAGAACCTGGTGGCCGAGGCGTGGAGCGGCATCGATGTGCAACTGAAGAAGCGCTATGACCTGATCCCCAATTTGGTGGAAACGGTTAAGGGCTATGCCACGCACGAGAAGGAGACCTTCGAGAACGTGACCCGCGCCCGGGCCGCAGCGCAGCAGGCCACCACGGTGGAAGGGCAGCAGGCTGCGGAGAACGCGCTAAAAGGCTCGCTGGTGAACCTCATGGCGGTGGCGGAACGCTATCCGGACTTGAAGGCGAACGCTAACTTCCTGGACCTGCAGAACAAATTGACCGAAGTGGAAAGCGATATCGAGAAGGCGCGGCGTTACTATAACGGCAATGTGCGCGACCAGAACACGCTGATCGAGACATTCCCGAGCAACGTGATCGCCAATTCGTTCGGCTTCGCCAAGTCCGCGTTCTTCGAGCTGGACGACCAAGCAGAGAAGAAGGCTCCTTCGGTAAAGTTCTCGTGATGCGGCGCTGGCTCCTGCTGGCATCGGTGCTGGGCGTGTTGTCCGCCTTCGGACAGACCGAGAAGATCAATTCGTTCCACACGGACCTGACGGTCGCACCCGATGGCCGGTTAACGGTGACGGAGGACATCAATGCGCATGTGGAGGGCATCGACTTCAAACGCGGTATCGTCCGGACGTTGCCGCTTTCCTTCGTGGACCACAGCGGCAAGGAGATCCATGTGCGGTATGACATCAGCGATATCCAAGTGAACGGTGAGGCTGCGACTTACCACACCGAAAAGGAAGCCGGGCAGTTCGTCATTTACATAGGCGAAAAGAACACCTTGCTGGAACCCGGGGACTACCGCTACCGGATCACCTATTCCACAAAGGGCCAGGTCGGTTTCTTCCCCAGCTACGATGAGATCTACTGGAACGTCAATGGCAATGGCTGGGACTTCCGGATAGACAGCGTTTCGGCGAGCATTCATTTGCCCCCTGCGGCCCAAGTGAAACAGACCGCATGCTACACGGGGGAATACGGCTCCACGGAAAGCGCTTGCACGGATTCCATCATCAATGGACACACGGTCAACTTCCAAGGGCGCGCCTTGCAGAACTACGAAGGATTGACCGTAGCCGTGGGCTTCCAGAAAGGCGTGGTGGCCGAACCGCCGCCACCGACTTTTTTCGAGCAGTATGCCGTGCCGATCATCGGCGGTATCATCACACTACTGCTCCTGCTTTACTACATCGTGACGTGGATCCGGTTCGGCCGGGACCCGGACCTGCCGACCGTGATCCCGCTCTTCGAGCCACCTGATGCCATGTCACCGGCCTCGGTAGGCATGGTGATGGAAGGAAAGTTCCAGAACTACTTGATCACCCCTGCCATGATCGACCTTGCCGTGAAGGGACTGATCCGGATCGATGAGCGAAAAGAGGAACAGCTACTGGGCCTGATCACCAAGGAGATCTATACTATCGTGAGGTTGAAGGGAGGCACGGGCCTGCCCAAGGAGGAGCAGGAGCTCTATGGCCGGTTGTTCAACTCAGGCCCGGAAGGCTTTGTTTTCGACGGCACGTATGACCCGCGTGTGCAAAGCATGGCCGCCGAGTTCAAATCCTCGCTCACATCGCAGTGGAACGCATTCCTCAATAAGGGCAACAATTTGAAATTCTGGCTGATCCCGATCCTCACCGTCATCGCTTGTGTAGTGGCCATTTTTTTCCTGCACAGCGAACGTTGGGACGGATATGACGCAGTGTACATGATCGCTTTCGTGGCGGTGAATTTCATCCTGTTCCTGATCTACATTATTCTCATCAAGAAGCCCAGCCTTGAAAAGCAGGCCTTGCGGTCGAGGCTGCTGGGGTTCAAGATGTACTTGGGCGCGGCGGAGGAAAAGCAGATCCAGCACTTCAACCCGCCCACGATGACGCCCGAGGTCTTTGAGAAATACCTCCCCTATGCCATTGCGTTCAAGGTGGAAAAGATCTGGGGCGACCGGTTCCAAGACATGATCGGCAAGGCCCTTATCGACAAGAGCTACCATCCCGGCTGGTACAGTGGTTCCATTATGAATTACGGCATGTTCTCCCAGCATATGAACTCCTCACTTTCCAGCAGTGTCCGGTCCTCGAGCACACCGCCTTCCAGCAGCAGCGGGGGTTCCGGCGGTGGTGGGTTCTCCGGCGGCGGCGGCGGTGGCGGCGGTGGCGGCGGATGGTAGTAAGTCCTCACGAAGAGCGGATCAACGGATCGAATGGACAAACAACTTTCAGTGGATCAGCGGGATGCATTGCTCAGCGCATTGCAAGCCCGTTTTGACAAGAACATGCCCCGGCACAAGGACCTGAAATGGGCTGACGTGGTAGCCCGGCTGAAGGCGCATCCGGAAAAGCTGCGTGCGCTGGATGCCATGGAAGAGACCGGAGGCGAGCCGGACGTGGTGGGCCGGGACAAGAAGAGCGGTGCGTTCATCTTCATGGATTGCTCCGCGGAAAGCCCGAAAGGCCGCCGCAGTGTTTGCTACGACCGCGAAAGCTTGGAGAGCCGAAAGGAACACCGGCCGGCGAATAGCGCGATGGACATGGCCGCTGAGATGAGCATCGAGATCTTGACCGAAGAGCAATACCTGGAGTTGCAAAAACTCGGTGAGTTCGACCTGAAGACATCAAGCTGGGTGCTGACGTCACCTGCAGTACGCAAGCTTGGCGGCGCGCTCTTCTGCGATCGCCGCTACGACCAGGTGTTCACCTACCACAACGGGGCACAGTCGTACTATGGGGTGCGGGGCTTTCGGGGGGTGTTGCGGGTATGATCGATCATTGGGCGCTGACATTTCTGCCTGCGCTTCACTGGAGCCGCCACGGAATAGGGAGCATCTTTGCCGGGTAAGCAAACCCAGCGCCGCAACTGTTGTTGCTTCGCTATGGACCATGGCCGGGAAAGAGCTGAACAGCACATGCACAACAACGCAGAGATCGATACCATCATCATCGGTTCGGGCGCAGGCAGCCTGGCCGCGGCCATTTGCCTCTCCCGCGCGGGCCAACGCGTGGTGGTGCTGGAGCAGCACGATGTGCCCGGCGGCTGGTGCCACAGCTTCTACCTGAACGGGCATCGTTTCACACCGGGTGTGCATTACGTCGGGCTTCTGGGCAAAGGGGAGTCTACCAGTGAGTTGTACGAAGGCCTTGGGATCGCGGACGACCTCGTGTTCTTCCGTATGAACCCGGCAGGCTATGAGCACTGCTGGATCGGCGATGAGCGCTTCCACCTGCCTGCGGGACACGATGAACTGATCGAGCACTTGTCGGCCCGCTTTCCGAAGGAGCGCAAGAACTTGACCGAATACCTGAACATGGTGCGCACCGTGGCCGCGCAGCTGATGCTGATCCCCAAGATGAGCGGATTCTGGGACAATGTCACCATCCCTTGGCGCACCCGGTACATGGGCAAGTATGCCTTGTTCAGCCTGAAGCGGGTGATCGGCTGGTACATCAAAGACCCCTTGCTGAAGAACATCCTGAACATCCAGTGCGGCGACCATGGATTACCGCCGGGACGGGCCAGTTTTCCCCTGCACTGCGCGGTGATGGCACACTACTTCGAGGGCGCCTACTATCCGATGGGCGGCGGTGGTGCCATGGTAAAAGCCATGACCAATGCGATCAAACGCCAAGGTGGCGAAGTGCGCACCTCGCAGCGGGTGCGGCGCATTCTGGTGGAAGGGACGAAGAAGAAGCATGCCGTCGGGGTTGAGCTGGAAAACGGCGAGCAGATCCGGGCCAAACGGGTGATCAGCAATGCGGACCCCACCACCACCTATCGGCACTTGGTGGGCGAGCAGCACCTGAGCCCCAAATTGGTGAAGAAGCTGGACCGGACGACCTACTCCTGCACCTCGCTGATGCTCTTCCTCACGGTGGACATGGACCTGCGCAAGGCGGGCCTGGATTCCGGCAACATCTGGATCGCCCCGGAAAACCTCGATGCTGACGAGCTCTATGCCCAGCTCATGGGGCCGGACCTTACGATCGGGGCGGAGTTCCCCGGTATGTTCATCAGTTGCACCACGTTGAAGGACCCCTCCAGCTTCGACGGCAGGCACCATTGCATCGAGGCCATCACCTACGTGGACCACCGGGCCTTCAAGGACTTCGCGGAAGAAGGACCGGACCGCTCCCCGGCCTACCAAGCCCTCAAGGACCTGCTGATGAGGAAGATGATGAAGACCCTGGAAAGGGTGGTCCCGGGCATCAGCGAACACGTGGTGCAGAAGGAGCTCGGAACGCCGTTGACGAACGAGTTCTACATCAATTCCACCAACGGTTCGGTCTACGGCACGGAGAAGGTGCTCAAGCAGATCGGGCCCTTCGCCTTCCGGCCAAAGGCCGAGATCGCCGACCTCTACCTCTACGGCGCCAGCATCCAGTCCCATGGTGTCGCGGATGCCGGGTATTCCGGCGTGCAGACCGCGGCGGTCATCCTCGGATGCCGCCCGGAGGAGCTGCTGAAGACCGATGGTCCTACAACCGTACACATTTACGAGGCGGAGGATGCGAGCGATCATCCCGACTGGATCAAGCGGAAGATGGACATGCGGAGGAAAAGGGCCGAAGCCGGTCCGCACGACGCGGAACAGGAGGAAACGATCACTGGAGAATAACGGGCCATTCGGACTTTACCAGGGAGCATGCCGCCTACATTGGGATCCGATCCAGCGGGTGCCGATGGTGCCCGCGAAGGGGAACGGCATGTTTTGATCCGCTTCAACGAACGGGCGCTATCATTACCCTACGCCCCGCCTGATCCTTGAAAGCCTCCGACACCATAGCACAACTGTATGCCGACCATGGCAAGATGGTCTTCAACATCGCGCTGAACCATTTGCAGCAGTGGGAGGAAGCGGAGGAGGTGACCCAGGACGTTTTCGTGAAAGTGCATGCGAAATTGGCGGGCTTCTCCGGGCGGTCAAGCATCCGGACGTGGATCTTCCGGATCACGGTGAACCAATGCCTCGATCGGCTGAAGGCCCGGAAACGGCAGAAACGCGCGGGCTTCCATCTGCGGTTCTTCGGCGAAGAAGAACGCGATCCCGCCGCTGCACTTCCCGACTACGATCACCCCGGCGTGCTGCTGGAGGACCGGGAGGCGGTGCATTCCTTGTTCACCTTGATCGATACGCTGCCACCCCGCCAACGGAGCATCTTGATCCTGAAGGCCGTGGACGGGCTGGAGCAGCAGGAGATCGCAGCGATCCTGGGGCTTTCCGTGAAGGCGGTGGAATCGCTGCTCTCGCGCGCCAAGGCCAATTTGAAACAGAAAATGATGGACAGCGAAGGAAGACCCCCCGGAACGTCGTCCAAGCAACCAAGCAGCTGATGGGAACGAACGAATTTGGATCCTTAGGACGCGTCGGGATGGTGGATCCGCCGCCGTTCCTGCTGACGCGCATCGAGGCGCGCATCGCCGCTGTCCGTGCGGAGAAAATGCCCCTGACGTGGGCCGTGGGCATGGCCCTGACGTTGCTTCTACTGGTGACTGCGAACGCTGTGGCGTACCATCATCAGGCCGGTGCCGGCGATCATACCACCAGTGATGTCCAACAGTTAGCCACGGACCTTTCCCTTTCACCCTCCGAACAACTCTACCGATGACCAAGGTCCGCATATTGATCCTCGCCGTGGTGGCCTTGGTCCTATTGAATGTCGCCTTGGTCGCGTTCCTCCTCAGCCATGGACCTCCGCCCCAGCAGGAGGGTCCGAAACGGAGCATCATCGAGCGGCTCCATTTCGATGCCAAGCAGATCAGTGCCTACGAGCAGACCATCGGAGAACATCAGGGATGGGTGGACGGAAAGACGGCTCAGCAGAAGCGCTTACGGGAAGAGCTGTACGCCTTGTTGCAGAAACCCGGCCGTGAAGGCGCGGATTCGATCGCCACGGCCATCGGTGTGGTGCAGGCGCAGATCGAGTTGATACACTTCAAGCACTTCGAAGCGATCGAAGCCATCTGCCGACCGGAACAACGTGCGGACTTCATCGCACTGAGCCAAGAATTGACGCAGCTGTTCCGTGGGCCGCCACCACGACAAGAAAGGCCATGACACGGCCGCTTTTTTTCGTCCCTGCGCTTTGCATGAGCCTCACCTTGGCTGCACAGAAGTCGGAGCCGGTGCACTTGCACTTCACACCGTTGTACCAAGGCAAAGCACTGGTCCCGTACGAGGATGGTGAGCCAACATCATCCTCGTACATAGAGACGTTCAAGTGCTACCTCAGTGCGTTCAAGCTGATCGCCGACGGGAAGGTGGTCTGGGAGGAGACGGACAGCTATCACCTCCTCGATGCCTCAGATCCGAAGACCTTGGAAGTGCATCTCACCGTCCCGCTGAGGATGGCGTGGGACCATGTGGAATTCTTGTTAGGCATCGACAGCCTGACTTCGGTATCCGGTGCGTTGGGCGGTGATCTCGATCCAACGAAAGGCATGTATTGGGAATGGAACAGCGGTTATATCTGCATGAAGCTGGAAGGCCACAGCCCAAGTTCGGCGGGGCCGAACGGGGGCTTCCTCTTCCACTTGGGCGGCTATCTCCCGCCGTTCGCATTCTTCCGGACGATCGACCTGGCGATGTTCAGCGCCGGGGAGCAGAACATCACGATCGACCTGGATGCCTTCCTCAGCGCCATCGACCTGCGGACACGCTACAACGTGATGTCGCCCGGTGAAGCAGCGCATGAACTGGGCGGGACCGCTGCCACGATCTTTCGTTGCGACAATGCGAAATAAAGTGGTCCCATTCATCCTGATCGCCGCGACCTACATCGCGATCACCGCTTCCGGCACGGGGCCGCATTTCGTGAAACTGCAGGTCCCGGAGGGTTGGCCCAAGCCGACGTATGACTTCACCCGGAACCCGCTTTCCGAGGAAGGTATCGCGCTTGGTCGACAGCTCTTCTACGATCCGATACTCTCTGCGGACAGCACCAAATCCTGCGCGAACTGCCACCTCTCCTACACCGCCTTCACTCATGTTGACCACGCGTTGAGCCACGGCATCCACGACAGCATCGGCACGCGCAATTCCATGACGTTGGTGAACCTCGCATGGTCCAAGTCCTTCATGTGGGACGGCGCGGTGAACCACCTTGACATGCAAGCGCTGGCGCCGATCTCGAACCGTGCGGAATTGGGCGAAAGCATGGCGGGCGTGGTGAAGAAGCTGGAACGGTCGCCTGAATACCGGGAGCGATTTCAAGCGGTGTTCGGGAAAAAGGTGAGCGGCGAGACCGTGCTGAAGGCCATGGCGCAATTCGAACTGACGTTGATCTCCTCCGGTTCCAAATACGACCAAATGATGCGCCATGAAGAGGGCGCGGTGTTCAATGTGCAGGAGCAACACGGTTACGCCTTGTTCCAAGCCCATTGCAACAGCTGCCATCGCGAGCCTCTGTTCACCAGCGGCGCCTTTGCCAACAACGGACTGCCGATCGACACGCTCCTGAAGGATACCGGCCGGATGCACATCACCGGTGATCCGCAGGATTCGTTGAAGTTCAAGGTCCCTTCGCTGCGCAACGTGGAATTCTCCGGACCCTATATGCACGACGGTCGTTTCAAGAAGCTTGCGCAAGTAGTGGCGCACTATAGCGACGGCATCCAGCACGGGCCCACGCTCGCGCCGGTACTTGAGCAAAAGATCGACCTTGGCTCGGAGGACAAGGTGGATCTCGTGGCTTTTTTGCTCACGCTCACCGACGAACCGTTCCTCTTCGCGCCGGAACATGCTTTCCCCCGAAAAGAAACGGCCGTTCGAAGGAATGATGCAACGATGTCGTCCAACACCACTAACCCGGACGAAACACGATGATGATGGACCGAACTTCCCTAATGGCCCTGTTGGCCTGCGTCGCGATCACTAGCCATGCACAGACCGGCCCGGAGATCACATCGTGGTTGCAGAACACCAGCCAGACCGGCACCTATTACATGTCCGGCAATTCCACGGCGATCCCCAACGGCATCCTGGTGAACTGTCAGCAGGTGGAATATTCGGACAACTTCGTGTACGTCACCGCCACCGGGATCCCGGCCTACCCCACCGGCCCGTTCCTCGACGGCAATCCGTCCATCGCCACAAACCAAAGCAAGATCGTGAAACTGCCCCGGCACCCGGTGGAGAATACCGGCACAGCCAGCACGACCGTCGGCGGAGACTGCGGCGTGTTCATCAACGGCGTAGCGCTCTTCGACTACCGCGACGGCACCGGATGGAACTCGAACACAAACGCGCTTTGTGGCGGTCCCGGTAACCCACCCTGCCCCGGCGGACCGGGAGCCACTTCCTCTTGGAACCGTGACGCGGTGCTGGCCGAGAAGGGCGGCTTTGATTGCTCAAAGGCGCACCCGGCGATGGGCAACTACCACCACCACCAGAACCCTTCAGCCTTCAAGCTGGACCTGAACGTGATCTCCACCATCTGCGACCTCTACGATGCCGACGGGCTATACAGCATTGACAGCACGCAACATTCGCCGCTTATCGGCTTCGCCTTCGACGGCTTTCCGATCTACGGGGCATACGGCTTCATGAATGCGGACGGCAGCGGTGGCATCACGAGGATCGAGTCCGGGTACCAAATGCGCAACATCACTACCCGGACAGTTTGGGCCGACGGCACCGATGTCGCGGACGGCCCCGCTGTGAGCAGCACCTATCCATTAGGCTACTTCCGGGAGGACTACGAATTCCTCACGCACCCCGGAGAGGAAGAGTACTTGGATGTCCACAACGGGCGCTTCTGTGTGACCCCGGAATATCCCGAAGGCACCTACGCCTACTTCGCCACGGTGAAGGCGAATTGGAACTCGGCCTATCCATACGTGGTGGGCCCCACGTTCCATGGCACGTTCGCGAACCGCATCGTCACTTCCATAGGTGAGGGGACCACCGTGTACGATGTCACGACCGACGTCTCAGGGAACGACCTGAACGCACTGCACCTTTCGATCTTTCCGAACCCGGCCACGGACCTCATCGTGGTGCAGGTCGGTGGTTTGCTGAAAGAAGATCTCCAAGTGCAGGTGTACAGCGCCGACGGCAAACTGGTGGACACCTCCAAGCTGGCGAAGGGCAGCACCATCTGGCACCTGGACACGCAGCGTCTGTATGGCGGCAGCTACTTCATCCACTTCAGCAACGGCGGGAACAGCATTGTGCGGCAGGTGGTGCTGGCGCGGGAATAGGCGGTGCCGGAACTGGTCGGTGAGCCTGTCAGCAGATTATTGCGCAGTTTTAACGCGGGCGGGCGTCCATATTCCTTCCGCCCGCTCTGCACCGCGCTAAATTCGCCACCGAAACATGGCGAAGAGCACCTCGCAGCACATCTTGGGCACCTCGGCGAACCTGCTGGGATTTTGCCTGTTCGTGATCACTTCGTTGCATGTTTCCGATTCAGCCGAATCGACCCTGATAGACGAATTCACTTCGGTGATCGCGTTGCTGCTCACGATCTCCACGTTCTTTTCCTACACTTCCATCCGGACGGTCCACCCGGAGCGGGAAATGCGGATGGAGAAGGTAGCCGACTACTTTTTCATCGTCTCCCTGCTCGGCATCGCGGCGATCATCCTGCTGCTGGTGTTCCACTTCGTACAATAAGCACGGCAACGCACGGCCTACCTTTCGCCGGATGATCCACACCGGCCAGACCCAGGACCTCGTCATTCTGCGCAACACCAGCGTAGGTCTTTTCCTTGGTGATGGCGAAGGGAACGAGGTGTTGCTACCGAATAAATACGTCCCGGCCGAACACGACCAAGGCAGCACGCTCAGCGTGTTCGTCTACCGCGATTCCGAGGACCGGCAGGTGGCCACCACGCTGGAGCCGAGGATCCAATTGAACGGCTTCGCCAGCCTGCGCACATTTGCAGTGGACCGCCTTGGCGCCTTCATGGACTGGGGCATGGAGAAGCATTTGTTGGTGCCGTTCAAAGAACAACAGAAGAAATTGGAGGAAGGTCGATGGTACGTTACCTACATGGCCTTGGATGAGCAGACCGACCGGCTCTACGGCAGCACGCGCATCGATAAGCACCTTGACAATTCGGAACTGTCCGTGGCAGAAGGTGATGCAGTGGAGCTCCTGGTCTTCGGTCGCAGCGAGATGGGCTGGTCGGTGATCGTGAATGACAAGCACCAAGGTCTGGTACACGCCAACGACGTTTTCAAGCCGATCTCCATGGGCGATCGCATCAGCGGCTTCGTAAAAACAGTGCGCACCGACAACAAGCTGGACATCACGCTGCAGCCGATCGGTTACGATCACTATAACGATGCCAACGTCGTGCTACTGGCCAGACGACTGAAGCAGCACGAGGGCTTCCTTCCGTTGACGGACAAGAGTTCGCCGGAGGAGATCTACCGGGTGTTCGGCATCAGCAAGAAGGCCTTCAAGAAAGCATTAGGGGCGCTGTATAAGGAGCGCAAGGTGCGGATCGAGGAGCAGGGCATCGTGTGGGTGGGTGAAGTGGAGCGCACATAGTCGTACCTCGCCACCAGGCCTGATTCCGGGGATCGGACTTGGGCCACATCATCTTCACGAAAGCCGTGCACAGTACTTTTCCGCGACTAAAACACGATCATGGTCCGCAAAGCCCTGTCCCAATTGATCTTCGGAAAAGGCTTGCCGAGGAATACGGGCCTGCATCCCACCCTGCGCAAACGTCGGGACAACCTGGTGGCCATTTGGAACAACGCCTATCAGGAGGACGCCGGATTGGAGAAGGCCGTGAGGTTGTTCCTGGCCGCTGTGCAGTTCCTGTTCCCCGGCACCTACATCCGGCATTTATTCTGGCGAAAGGGCCCGTTGATGCAGGACTTCGCCATTGAGGTGTTCGTGCTGGCAAAAACCTTCCTTCCCTTGGTGGGGATCTATTTCGGCTGGACCCATCAACCTTGGATAGTGGCGTTGGTGGTCTGGTTCATGCTGGAAACAGTGACCTACATCCCCACGTTGATCTTCGCCTCTGACACCTTTCCGACGCCCCGCTCCTTCCGCCGTTCCAAGATCTTGATCTTCCTCAACTACTTAGAGGTCGTCTTCGCCTTTGCGGCGATCTATTCGGCCGGTGACCTTCTCAACGTCCCCTTCAGCCACTGGTTCGACCCGGTCTACTACAGCTTCATGACCACCAGCACCATCGGCTACGGCGACCTGTATCCGGTGACGGCGGCCGGCAAGGCGCTGGCATCGCTCCAGTCGTTATTCTACCTGAGCTATATCCTGCTCTTCATCGGCTTCTTCCGGATGGGCAAGGAGAAGGGATACTTCGGCGACAAGAAGGGAGGATAGGCCGCGCGAAGGACCGTAGAACAAACCTACGCACACCCTCCACAAAGGATCGTCCCCGGTATCCATGAATGCACGATCGCACTGCACGGTGATTTCCGGTTAGTCCGGGGATCCGTCCCATCTTCGCGCCATGGCCGCCCTAGTGATGCCCGAGATCAAGAACCGCCGTGCGGCGTTCGAGTATTTCTTTCTCGAAACGCACGAGTGCGGCATCATGCTGGTGGGCAGTGAGGTGAAGAGCCTGCGCCTCGGGGACGCCAGCATCACCGAGGCCTTCTGCACCTTCATCGGCGATGAGCTGTACCTGCGGAACATGCGCATACAGCCGTTCGAGAAGGCGAAGAGCTTCGCGCATGAACCGATCCGCGACCGCAAATTGTTGTTGCACCGGACGGAATTGAAGAAGCTGCAACGCAAACTGAAGGACCAAGGAATGACGATCGTTCCGGTACGCTCCTTCTTCGCCAAGAACGGCATGGTGAAGGTGGAGATCGCGCTGGCCAAGGGCAAGAAGACTTACGACAAACGGGAAAGCTTGAAGGAAAAGGACCTTAAACGCGACCTGGAACGTGGCAACTGAACAACCGCATTGGCGCAAGCGGCTGGAAGAAGCGGCCGCCCTCCGCATCCCCGGCGGCCCGGTGCATCGTTGGGCGCTACTGTCCCTGTTGTTGCTTGCCAGTGCGCTGCGTCTGTGGGACTTGCCGCACATCCCGTTCACCCACGACGAGATCAGCGCGTTGTTGCGCGTGCGCTTCAGCTCGTTCAGCGAGCTGATAGCGAAGGGCGTGGCCATCGATGCTCACCCCTCGGGCGTACAGGTGTTCGAGTGGATCTGGACCGGCCTCTTCGGCACAAGCGGATCGGTGGTGAAGTTGCCCTTCATCGTGATGGGCGTCGCGGCACTTTTTTTTCTGTACCGCTTTGCGGCAGCGTGGACCTCACCCGCTGCGGCACTGCTTTCGATGGCCTTTATCGGCACGGTGCAATACACGGTGATGTATGCACAGATCGCACGTCCCTATGCGGCGGGCTTCTTCACTTGTGCCCTTTTGATGGACCAGATCACCCGCGCCTTGGGCGGCCGGAAATGGGCGTGGGCCGGCGTGGCACTGTCCGCCGCGCTTTGCGGCTACGTCCATCATTTCGCGCTGCTGTTCGCCTTGCTGGCCGGACTTTGTCTTTTGTTCCTCGCCGCACCGCTGCAACGCAAACGTGTGTTATTGGCCGGTGGCTTGGCGCTGTTGCTGTACTTGCCCGAACTGCCCATCACCTGGCGCCAATTGGGCTATGGCGGCGTGGGCCAATGGTTATCCCCGCCCACGCCCTCCTGGCTGCCGGGTCATGCCGCTTGGATCTTCCAGTACAGCATCCCGCTCGCAGTGGTGGTTACCGGCATTGCGCTTCTGGGATGGGCGCAGGCCTTCCGCTCCAAAACCGAAGGAGCCTCACCTTTCATCCCGCTCTGCCTGGTGCTCGGGCTGGTCCCTTTGGTTGTTGGATACGGTTATTCGGTGTTGCACGCGCCGGTGCTCCAATATTCCGTGGTCCTCTTTTCATTCCCCTTCCTTGTCTTTCCATTGTTCGCAGGCTGGCGATCCCCAAGCACTGCCCTCTTGCTCCCGCTGGTCGCGTTGATCGCGGCCACCTCCGTTTTCGGTCTGGTGGAGCAGCGCAAGCACTATGAGATCTTCTATCGCTCGAAGTATGAGGCTTCCGTCCGTGGTATCATAGCGGCTTCCAAAAGACCGGACCGGATGGCACTGGTGGACCTGCCGGAAGAGATCCCCGGCTTCTATTTCAAGCAATGGCACGTGGACAGTGCTTCGGCACCCTACATCAACTTGCACGAACGAACATCGCAATTCGTGGACAGCCTGCTGAGCGCCACCTCCGCGGCCGAGATATTCTATGGCGCTTCCGCCGGTGCCGATCCCGAAAACCTCGTCCGCATCCAGCAGGCTTTCCCTTTCATGGTGGAACGGCATGACATGGAGGAAGGCCAGACCTTTCTGTTCTCCGGCATGCCGAACGGAACACACTTGGACGACCGCTCGCATGTCAGCGTAGTGACCCCGGAAGCGCTGAAAGGCGAAGGGTGGAACGTGGACGCGGACCTGCCTTTATCACGCGATACATCGGGAGCCTATGGCTCGGCCCCCAAGGGCTGGGACGTGGCCGGCCGGGAGTTCGGTGCCGTATTCGAACGCGCTGTCTTCGAGCTCTCTTCGGCTGACAACGACATCCTGGAGGCCCGGATGGACGTAATGAGCGCCGCACCCGGCAGCGAGCTGAAGCTGGTGATGGAGTTGAAGGAGGGGGACCGCTCGACCTTTTACCGCACCAGCGGTGATGGCCCCGAACTCGGCCGGTCCTCGCTCTTCACGGCCATCCCGTTGTCAGACCTGCCGGAGCACGGTCATGGAGCACGGCTTAGGGTCTACCTCTGGAACCCTGGCGGAAAGGCGGCGCAGGTGTCCTCCATCGCGGTGCATGTACGGGAAGGCAACCCTTGGCTGTACGGCCTGTTCCAGCCATTGAAGGGGCCGCTACGGTTTCCTTGAGGGTTTCGTATCAAGCCGAAGGCTGCCGGGGCACATGACGATGGCTCATTTGCATGGCCATGCAAATGCTATCTTGCATCAACCATGTCCGACCTCCGAAGTCACTACAACTCGTGCCTATATCATGCCGGAGCCGCCTTGGGGCGATCCCTTACCCGCATGGCGGAAGCGCATTTTCGACACATCGAGATCACGCCGACCATGGGCTTTGTACTGATGTCCGCCAAGACAGCCCCCGGCATCAACATCACCGACTTGGCCTACGTCCATCAGCTGGACGCCTCCACGATCTCGCGAACACTGGATAAACTGGCATCGGAAAGCCTGATCGTCCGCAACGGTCAAGACCGTATTGTCGAGGTGTTCCTCACCATGGAAGGCACGCGCAAGGCTGCTGAAGCGACAAGTGCATGGGAGAAGCTGCGTATCGCATATTCGCTTTTACTCGGCGAAGGGGAGGCCAGGTCGCTTGCCGAACACGCTGCACTTGCTGACGGGATCCTACGGACGAAGTGATAGACCTGACATTCAGGATGCAGTGTTCCATTTTTCGGAACCGGTTACCGCAATGGACCGCCTACCCATTTGCATGGCCATGCAAACGTCGATTTAACAATTGGCCTCACACCTCCGCAAAAGACTCAGACTGTCCTGATCCACATCAAAACACACGGAGATCCTGCTCTGACATTGAAAAGCAGACACTCCAACATGATCAAGGTCGTGCGCGCAAAGCCGTTCTCATTTGCATGGCCATGCAAATGAGAACCCAATGAAAGAGATGGCAAAAAAGCCCGCCCCGAAGCATTCGGGACGGGCTTTTCTCAAAGAACCGGGTATCAGAGCTTCAGCATGATACCCAGACCGATGGCCTCCTTGAACTGGGTACCCTTGCCCACATACTGCTGAGGCGTGTCCTCCCAAGGTTTCATGATCTGCGTGTCGTGATCATAGATCAGCAAGGTGCTGAGCGTGGCCGAGAACCAGGAGTTCACCTTGAAAGTGAAGAGGGTCTCCCAGTTCACATCGATGTTCTGCGGGTTCTTCAGATAGTTGCTGAAGAAGTCGGCACGGGTGAGGAAGTTGATGTTCTTTGCCAGGTCGTGCGTATACATCAGTTTCACATAGCCGCCGAACTCGAACTCGCTGTTCTTGCCCATGGTGAGTCTGGCGCCGAGGGTATCATAGGTGGCGGGATCTACACCGAAAGCACCGGCGTCGGCCAGGTCCTGATCGTTCACGAAGGTGATCTTCGCCGTGGCCGGTGAGATGAACGCGGAAAAGTGATCGTTCGGCTTGTAATCGACACCGAGGCCCAGGATCAAGTAGCCGGGCGCCATGAAGTCCGAGATGCGGGCTCCGGTGGCAGCGTCCTTGCCCTCGGTGAACTGGGTCTTGAATTGGGCCAGCATCGCGAGATACCAGGACTTTTTCAGCTCATAACCGTACTTGGTGTTCAACTCGATGCGGTCGTCCGTCTTCACCGCGTCCTGGCCGTCCTGCGCGAGCAGACCGTATGCCAAGGCCACGCTGTTGTCCCATGCGAAACGGCCTTTCTTGCGGTTGGCAAAAGCATTGAACTGGGCGATGCCGCTGACCGAACTGAAACCGCCTGCGGACCAGTTGGTGAGGCTCACTTGGCTCATGTTCAGCTGGATGGTACCGCCTTTTGTCCAGATCTTGCCGGTGGTGTCCGCAGCGGTCTTCGCCTGCATTTCGGCGGCTGCGGCATCGCGTTGTGCCTTGTCCTCCTGCGCGTTCGCCGTGATCGCGAAGATCAAAAGAAAGGTCAATGAGATCGAGGTCTTCTTCATGTTACGGGGTTGTAGTGGCGCCTTCTGCACCGGAATTATGACGTTAAAGGATCCGAAAGGCTCAGTTGTTCGGTGTGCAGGAGCGAAGTCGCGTTGGGCTTGACCGATCTTTTGATGAGGAGAGCACTTGCGCGGTACCGATCTGGCGGGTCATTTTCCTGTCGCGACAGGAAGTGGAAGTGGGCGTTGCCGGATTCGAACCAGCGACCCCTACCTTGTCGAGGTAGTGCTCTAAACCAGCTGAGCTAAACGCCCGGAACCAAGTATTCTCCGGATAATGGGGCGCAAATGTAATCGTTACTGCAGATCCGGCTTCAAAAGGGCGACCGGGCATCTTCCGCCGCTCTTTCAGCGGACCACCTGAAGGTACTTTCGGCCCATATGCTTGCGCGCCTTGGATCCTTCCTGACCGGGACCATCCTCCTGCTTTCCGCACACGGCCAGTCCTGTGTGATGGTGGCCCGGGACGATGGCCGCTCCGCCGCCGGGCTGATGGTCCGCGACCGCACCGGGGCTACCATCGGCACTGTGGACGCTTTCGGCAGGCTCTGTCCGGATATCCGATCGGACACCGTGGTGTTCTTCGGCAAGGACCTGCACGCGCTGCGGGTCGCCTGGGATGATGCCCTCCGCACCGGGCGGATCGAACTGCGTACGCTGCGGAAGGAGATCGAGCTCCGGTCCGTGGCGGTGACGCCCTGGCCATCTCCGCATGAGCGGCGCGCATTGGCGGCCGTCAGCACCGTGGACAGTACGGACCTTTCCGCTTATGAAGGCTCGTCCATGCGAAGCGCATTGCTCTGGGTGCCCGGTGTGCAGATGGACGAACGCGGCCACGGCGGAAGCACGCGGCTCAGCATCCGGGGCAGCCTGCTCCGCTCGCCGTACGGGGTACGCGGGGTGAAGGTGTACTGGGGCCCCTTCTCACTTACCCTGGCCGATGGATCAACTCCGCTGGAACTGCTGGACCCCGCACTGATCGGCTCTGTCGATGCGGTCCGGAGCATTGGCGGGCCTGTGTACGGCAGCGCACCGTCGGGCCTCATCCTCGCTGCGGCCCCGGAGCGTCCGGACACGGGTTTCGATGCCACGTTGTCCACCATCGGCGGTAGCGATGGATACTTCAGGCTTTCTGCGACCACCCGCGTACGGCAGAACAACGGGGGAACGCTGAGCGCAGGGCTGCTCCGCATGGGCAATGACGGCTACCGCGAACAGGAATATGCACGGCGGGACCAGGCCTTCCTCACCCAGCGTTTCCCCCTTAAGAACGGCAGCGCGAGCATCTACCTCACGGCGCAAAAAGCCGCGTGGGGCCTGCCCGGAAGCCTCGACAGCCTCACCGCGCTGCATGACCCGCGCGCTGCACGTCCTTTTTCGCAACTGATCGATGCACGGGTGGAGAAATCCCAGGTCTTCGCCGGGATCGCCGTGGAACAGCGGGTGTGGCAAGGGCTGCTGATGCGCTCATCCTTGCACGTGCATGCGATCGACAAGCTCAACCCGTACGGCACCTCTCCGGGGTTCAGCGGCTACAAGGACGAACAAGTGCGGTCCGCCGGCACGCGTCTATCCTTAGGAAGGGTGATCCACCGCAATACCGTTTCGTTCGCTTGGGAACTGGGTCTGGAGGCGCTCTTGGAACGCGACCAACTGAACGAACGGAACTTCGTCAACGCCGTCCCTGCGGATGTACGGACCGATGCTGACACACGGACCAGCAACATCAACGGCTTCCTTTCCACCCGTTTGCTTCTCGGCGATCACACCACCTTCTTTGCGGATATCGGCTCCGAGGCAACGGCCTTCCGCCATCAGGATAAGTTGCGCGCGGTGGAGACCAAGGACGTGCCGGCCTCGCAGTTCTATCCGATGCTCGGCGTTGAACGTGTGCTCTCGCATCATGTCACTGCCCACCTGCGCTACACGGAAAGTACGTCGCGCCCCACGATCTGGGAGGTGCTCGGTTCAACAGGCATGCCCAATACCGATCTGGCCGCCGAGCGCGTGCGGGAGTCCGAGGCAGGAATGGTCTTCGATCGTAAAGGCATCTCGCTCACCATGAACGCCTACCTACGCCGCACGCAAGGCCTGATCCTGCCGCAGCGGGTGAACGGCGGGACCGAAGAGGTGTTCACAAACGCCGGTGATGCCCGGCAGAACGGTGTGGAACTGACCGCCCAAACCCGGCGCGAACTCCCGGGAGAAAGCCGGCTCACTGCGCTACTGGGCGGAGCCTGGCAAAACCACCGGCTGCATCCGCCGGACAACGCCGCCCATGTGGATGTCCCGGGCGTGCCCCGCTGGTCCGGGGGTGCGCGGATACGCCTGTCCACCAAGAGCCGTGATGCCGCCGAGCTCGGGTACCGGACCAATTCCTCCGTGGTAGCGAACAGTATGAACGGCGACCGTGTTCCCGGGTATGGAACGATGCATTTCCGGATCGAACACGTATGGCAATGGAGAGGAATGCGCTTGGAGGCGTTCCTGCTGGTGGAGAACGTGCTCGATGCGCGGTACACCTCATTCATCCAGCTGAACGATCCCGGCGGACGATACTACAACCCGGCACCGGGGCGCAGCTATTTCGGGGGGCTCAGCTTCACCTTCGATCCGCGGATATCGGCATCATCGGCACGGAGCATATCCTGATGCTTAATTTTGCGGACGACGATCATGGTAAATAAACCACAAACCGGTGCCGGTCGGATCTTTAAGAACCCGGTGCTTGAGGCGTTCACCAAAACGCACATCGCCATCCCGCTCGCCCTGTTCTGGTCGGTGGGCATTATCACCCTGTGGTATTCCATGGCCAAACTGGCCATATCCTGGCAAACGGTCCTGGTCTTCTTCCTCGGAGGCATTGTGCTGTTCACCTTAGTGGAATATGTGATGCACCGCTACCTCTACCACATTCCCGCACAGTCCGAAAAGCGGAAGCGCTTCCAGTACGTGATCCATGGGATACACCATGAACATCCCCGCGACAAGGCCCGCTTGGCCATGCCCCCACTGGTGAGCATCGTGCTCTCGATCTTGTTCATCAGCCTCTTCCGGCTGTTGATCGGTCCCAACGGATATGCTTTCGGAGGCGGCTTCCTCTTCGGCTACAGCACGTACCTGCTCGCGCATTACGCCATCCACATCTACAAGCAGCCCAAAAACTTCCTCGGCATCATTTGGAAACACCACAACCTCCACCATTACGTGGGTGATGACGGTGCCTTCGGGGTGAGCACGCCCTTCTGGGACTACATTTTCGGCACCATGCCGAAGGAGCCACGCCGCAAAGAAGCGCAGAAAGTGAACCTGCTGTAAGCGGCCGACCACTACATGCAAGAGCGCCATATAGACCGGGAGAAGTATTTCCGGGAGCAAGAGACCACGGTGCGCAACCATGTGCTACCGTTCATCTCCGAAGTGCTGGAGATCAATGCCCAGAGCTCAGTGCTGGAGATCGGCTGTGGCGAGGGAGGCAACCTGAAGCCCTTCATGGACCTGGGGTGCGAACGCGTGGTGGGCGTGGACATGGCCCCGGGAAAGGTCGCGAACGCGAAGGCCTATTTCGCAGGGCATCCGAACCAGGGCAACTTGGAGCTGATCGTGTCGAACATCTACGACACGAAGGACATCGGGCAGTTCGACATCATCATCATGCGGGACGTGCTGGAGCACATCCATGGGCAGGAACGCTTCATGGAGTTCGCACGCGGGCTGCTGAAGCCGAAGGGCCGCTTCTTCCTCGGCTTCCCCCCTTGGCACAATCCTTTCGGGGGGCACCAGCAGATCTGCGAAAGCCGGGTACTTTCCAAGCTTCCGTTCTTCCACATACTTCCGAGACCGATCTATGCCGCCATCCTGAAAGGTTTCGGTGAGACGAAGACCAAGGTGACCGACCTGTTGGAGATCAAGCAGACCGGCATCACGATCGAACGCTTCGAGCGGATCTTGAAAAGGACGAACTACGTGAAGGACAAACGGACATTCTACTTGGTGAACCCGAACTATGAGGCCAAGTTCGGCCTGAAGCCCCGCAAACAATGGCGGTTGATCTCGTCCATTCCCTACCTGCGGAATTTCTTGATCACGACCAACTACTACTTGGTCTCGCTTGGCGCCGGTCCCGATCGGCCCTGATCGTTCGGAGCAGGTGGCCGTTCTGCGGAATCCACGCCACGGTCAGCGACCCGAAGGCCTGTTGGTGCGCGGCGAGCGCTTGTTCAGCTCCTTCCACTTTTCGTATTGGCCACCGGAGAGGAAGCCCTTCAGGTCGAACTCCCGTGCGGCGTGCAGTCTGATGTAGGTCGGGTGGTGTACCGGGTCCTTTCCCAGCGTGCTGTACTTGCTGTCCCATCGGGCACCCTTTTCCTGCCAGACCTGTTTCTGGTCTTCCCGGAGGCCGATCGCCTGCCCGGTACTGTCGCTCATGGCGACCCAATGGGGCGGGGTAGCATCGGGTGACCCGGTGGTGTCTTGGGCGCTTAGCGTGGACCACAGGCTGATCAAGCACGCACAAAGAAAAATGGCGGTCCGTTTCATGGTGGTGTCCTTTTATGCGGTAGCCGACAAAAGATGTGCCGCCGCCACAGCCACCAAGGTAAGGATGCCAGTGATCCGATGCACTTTGGCAGCGCGTCACTACCTTGTACGCAACCTAAACCCACCGATCGATGATGAGAAACTACACCACTGCTTTCCTTTTGGCCTTGTCCGTGGCCGCCACTGCACAGACCACCTACGAGCTGACCAACTCGGGCACCACCTTCAACCCGCCCGTGATCAACATGGTGGCCGGGGACAGCATCCACTTGGTACTTGGGGCCCAGCATACCTGCACGGAAGTGGACCAAGCCACCTGGAACGCCAACGGCATCACCTCCAACGGAGGCTTCGACTACCCGGGGGGAGAATACACCTTTGCGTTGGACCAGGCTGGGACCTACTACTACGTCTGCATTAATCATGTTGCCAACATGGGCATGAAAGGGCAGTTCATCGTGGCCACCAATACCGGTGTGCCGGATCAGGCGGCCGGTCCCATCCCGCAGATCTTTCCCAATCCGGCGAACAAGCGGGTGACCCTGTCCGGCATCAAGGCCGGTCGGCAAGTGCAGGTGCTCGACATGAACGGGCGCTTGGTCCTCGAAATGACCTCCTCTCCCGATAATGTGCTCGATGTTTCCGCATTGGAGATCGGCACCTACATGGTGGCGGTGAAGGATGAGCAAGGGGGATCGACCACACTGGAGCGTTTGGTGATCACGCGGTAAGCACAGGCCCATGCGGAAGGGCGCAGACCACTTGGTGTGCGCCCTTCCTTGTTTTTGGCCGGGCTCACTTGCCCGCTGTGGCCCCTTGAGCGACCAGCGCTTCAATATCGTTGTTCACGCTGAGGATCAGTAGCGCGGTGGCCGTGCAGAACACCGGGCTGGTGATGCAGTGGTGCCCGTTCCAGCTGCCGTCGTTGTTCTGGATCCCGACCAAGCGCGCCGTCGTCGCATCATACCAGTTCCTCCAGCTCTTGTCCTTGTTGATGATCAGCGACTCGCCCGTCTGGAGGAAGCTCATGAACTCCTCCCCGCCATTGTTCCCGAAGCCATTGAGCACCTCGCTGGACTGTGCCCGCACCTTGGCGGCGTGATAGACATTGTAAGCGGTGTTCACCTTCTCGGCCTCATCACGGCTGAGGCCCGCATCTTCCAACGCAGCGGACGAGACCGGCGCATCAGCCTTCACCTTGCCGTCCTTCTTTGCGCGTTCCAGCACCTCTTCCGCTTGGCGGGCCTCCTTGGCGCTGCTGCGCGTGCTGCCGCTGACGGCGTAGAGCGTCACCCCGGCGGCGGCGTCCGTGGCCACCGTGCCGGTGTTCGCATCGAAGTTGCCCTTCTGAAAATCACGCGCTTGTTCCAATGCTTTCCCGTCCACGTCCGCGCCCACATGATCGGCGCTCTCCAAGGCGTTGGCGGCGAAGCTGGACTGCAGCACGCCGGCCCAGCCGCTGCCTTGCACGCTGCCGTTGGCCGTTTGCGACCGCTGGATCTTGGCGGTGCAGATGTTCAATGCGTTCAGCCAGCGGTCGTGCTTGGGATCATTGCAGGGCATGCGGCCCATGAGGTTGCTGAGGTACTGCGCGGCGAGGGCCACATCGATGTTCCCCCCCAGCTTCACCTGGATCTGGGTGCCGGTGAGCGGGGTGATGTTCAACGCATCTTTTGGCGAGGTTTCGATGGCCGTCAACAGGAACTCCGTAGTTCGCGTCAGCACGGCGGCGAAACGACCTTCGGTGACGGTGCTCCCGGCACGCAACAGCGCCATGCTCACCATCGCCGTGGTGGCGGGGTCGCTCGGTGCTGCATGCGGGTCCATCACCTCCTGATGCGCGTGGCTGCCCGCCGCGAATCCACCATCGTTGTTCTGCGCAGCGGTCAACCAATCGTATCCGCGGTTCTCCGAGGTGAGCACCTCGGCGGGTGTCTTCAGCACGAAGGACGGGTCCAGCCCCTCGCCTTCGTAGATCGTCTTGAAAACGCAGCCCTTCGGAGGCGTTCCGTTCCGGAGGTCCGTAGCATGCGTTGTGGCCGCGGTGCGGAAGGAGAACAGCAGCGTTGCACCGGTGAACGCCGCAGCAAGGGCAAGTGTGATGATGATCGGCTTTTTCATGGTATGGGGGGTTGGTTATCAGGGTCGTGTCATGCTGCCGTACACCCCTCCTTCCCGGAAGTTCGATCCATGGTCCGGGATCGGGCGATCGGAGCCTCTGTGCACCAGTTTGCTTCCCGATCATCCGATCCTTGGCCGCGATCGCGGCATTTCTGTCGGCATGTCGAACGGCGAGCACGCAAGACCAGGGCGAGCGACCGCCACCTTCGTACCGCTTCCTTTCCGAACATGCGGCACCGTTCGTAATACCGTAGCTTCGGACATGCACCGGATGCTCTATTCCATACTTGGCCTTACGCTCCCATTGGCGATGACCGCCCAAGATCGGGCGTTGCACTTCACCCGTACCTCCGGCTTCGACCACAACACCAGAACGGCCTCTTACGCCATGTTCTCCTCCATCGCGAATGAGATCGGCATCACCGTGGATGATGATGCTTCCGGAGATCCCTTCAGCGATCCCGCCGTGCTGGACCAGTATGACGTGATCATCTTCAGCAACACCAGCGGGAACGCGATACTTGACGCCGGACAACGCGCCAACTTCGAGCAGTGGATCGCCGCTGGCGGCAGCGTATTGGGGATCCATGCCGCAAGCGACACCTACCGCCACAGCACGGCCAACGGCAACAACACCGGCACCTGGGACTTCTACGCGGAACTGATCGGCGGCAGCGTGCAGGAGAACCCCAACCACGTTTCCGGCACACCGTCCTACTCCCTCTCGCACATCGGCACGCACCCGAGCACGAACAGCCTGCCGGACCCGTGGGTGAAGAATGAGGAATACTACTACTGGGAAGGCGGCTACTACGGGCCGGATAATTTCGCGGTGCTCCAGGTGGAGGAGACCGTCGGGCCCAACGGCACGGTCAATAGCTACGATGCGGCACGCCCCATGAGCTGGAGCCGCTTGTTACCCAGCGGAAGCAAGGTGTTCTACACCGCCTTGGGGCATGCACAGGACGACTACGTGACCGATGCGCTGTTCCGCACCCACCTGCGTGATGCCTTGCAATGGCTGACGGAAGGCACTGCTGTAGTGCCGGAGATCGCCGACCCGCAGGTGGCCAGCCTCTTCCCCAACCCGGCAACAAGCACGGTGACGGTACGGATGTTCGACCCGATCACACGGGTACCACTGCACGTGATGGATGCTTGCGGACGGGTGATACTGAGGCGACAAGGAACCGACCGACAGATGAGTCTCGACCTGAGCGGTATAGCACCGGGTTATTACACCGTCCGGATAAGCGACCGGTATCAACTGCCACTGGTTATCCAGCGCGAGTAACGCGCGGGGGCCAACGCACAGATCAGTGCGTTCTATGCCGGGCGAAAAGAAATGGACTAAGCGTCCTGCAGCTTCTTCGCGTTGCGCTTGCGGTCCACCTCGCTCAGGTGGATCTTGCGCATGCGCAGGCTCTTGGGCGTCACCTCCAGGTACTCGTCGTCGGCGATGTATTCCATGCACTCTTCGAGACTGAACTTCACGGCGGGCGCGATGTTCAGCTTCTCGTCGGTGCCACTGGCGCGCATGTTGGTGAGCTTCTTGGTGCGCACCACGTTCACCACCAATTCCTCGCCGGGCTTCGGGCTTTCGCCGATCACCTGGCCGATGTAGATCTCCTCGCCGGGGTCCACGAAGAACTTGCCGCGGTCCTGCAGCTTGTCCAGCGCGTAGGCCACCACGGCGCCGTTCTCGCCACTGACGATGCAGCCGGGACGCGGTGTTTGGATGGTGCCTTTGTACGGCTCGTAGCCCTTGAAGCGGTGTGCGATGATGGCCTCGCCCTCGGTGGCGGTGAGCAACGCGTTGCGCAGGCCGATGATGCCGCGCGCAGGGATGGAGAACTCCAGCACGGTGCGGTCGCTCTTCTGCTCGATGTTGAGGATGTCGCCCTTGCGGCGCGTCACGTTGTCGATCACGCGGCTGCTGAACTGCTCCGGCACCTGCACGGTAAGCAGTTCCATCGGTTCGTGCCGCTGTCCTTCGATCTCCTTGTACAACACCTGCGGCTGGCCCAGTTGGAACTCGTAGCCTTCGCGGCGCATGGTCTCCACCAGGATGCTCAGGTGCAGGATGCCGCGGCCGAACACCAGCAACCGGTCAGGGCTTTCGGTCTCCTGCAGGCGCATGGCGAGGTTCTTCTCGATCTCTTTGAAGAGGCGGTCGCGCACGTGGCGGCTGGTGACGAACTGGCCTTCCTTGCCGAAGAAGGGCGAGTTGTTGATGGTGAACAGCATGCTCATCGTCGGTTCATCCACCTTGAACTTGGCCAAACCCTCGGGGTTCTCGGCGTCGGCCACGGTGTCGCCGATGTCGAAGTTCTCCAGGCCCATCAGCGCCACGATCTCGCCGCAGCCCACTTCCGTCTTGATCTTCTCCTTGCCAAGGCCTTCGAAGATCATAAGTTCCTTGATCTGGCCTTTGGTGGTGCCGCCCTCATTCTTCACCAAGCTGATCTGCTGACCGGCCTTGATGGTGCCCCGGGACACGCGGCCCACGGCGATACGGCCTTGGAACGTGCTGTAGTCCAGCGAGGTGATGCGCATCTGCAACGTACCGGGCACCTGCTTCGGCGCGGGCACGTGTTCCAGGATCACGTCCAGCAAGTAGCTCACGTCCTCGGTCGGGGTCTTCCAGTCCGGACCCATCCAACCGTTCTTGCTGCTGCCGTACACCGTGGGGAAATTGAGCTGGTCCTCCGTGGCATCCAGCGCGAACATCAGATCGAAGACGGCCTCGTGTACCTCATCCGGGGTACAGTTGGGCTTGTCCACCTTGTTGACCACCACCACGGGCTTCAGGCCCAGCTCGATGGCCTTGCCCAGCACGAAGCGCGTCTGCGGCATCGGCCCTTCGAAGGCGTCCACCAGCAGGATCACGCCGTCCGCCATGTTGAGCACGCGCTCCACCTCACCGCCGAAATCACTGTGGCCGGGGGTGTCGATGATGTTGATCTTCACGTCCTTGTAGTGGACGCTCACGTTCTTGCTGAGAATGGTGATGCCGCGTTCGCGCTCCAGGTCGTTGTTGTCCAGCAGCAGGTCCTTCACCTCCTCGTTCGATCGGAAGAGCTGGCACTGGTGCAGGATCTTGTCCACCAATGTGGTCTTGCCGTGGTCGACGTGTGCGATGATGGCGATGTTGCGGAGGTCCTTCATACTTGAAGCGCCGTAGCCCGGCGAAGGTGTTTGGGGCGCCGAAGCTCGGCGGAAACGTTGGTCAGGGGCGTTGAAAAAGCGCGCAAAGGTAGTGGTTTTCAAGGGACTTCAGCAGAACGGGAACATACTGTGCCGAGGTCCGATGACCCCAACGCCTTAGCACCTGCCTCTACAGGGCGGTCCTGCATGCCGAAGCCTACTTTCGGCGACCCAAATGACCGCACCGGCCCAAGAACGTCCATCCGCATGAGATCATTCCTCCTCCCCGTCATCATGCTCCTTGCCGCATGCACCTCGGCCGATGATCCGGAACAAGCGGCACCGGTGGACTTTGACGGCTTCAAGACGCGGTTCTTAGATGCCTACTGGAAGCAGTACCCGTCCGCTGCGATCGCCGTGGGCTATGGGAAGTACTACGGTGAACTCCCCGTCCCGGACAGCGCATACTACACGGGCAGCGTCGCCTTCGCGGACCGTTGGCTCGATTCACTCCACGCCATCGGTGGCGAGCAACTGCCGCTGGACGAGCGCATCAGCTACCGCATGATCGAGAATGAACTGCGGCGCAGCATCTGGCAGATCGACACCCTGCAGGACCAACGCTGGGATGCTTCCCGCTACAACATCGGCGGCGACGCCTACGCCATCCTCACTCAGGGATACGCACCGCTCGATGCCCGACTGCACGACCTCTCCGCGCACCTCGCCCACGCCGGGGACTACTACGCCGCAGCCCTGCATGGGCTGAAGAACCCCACCAAGGAGCACATCCAATTGGCCATCGGCCAGAACAAGGGCGCACTGTCGGTCTTCGGGCAGGACATGGCGGACTCGATCGCGAAGTCGACATTGTCGGATGCCGATCGGCAAACGCTCAACCAGCGGATCGATGATGCGAAGGCCGCCATCAACGGCTACATCAACGGGTTGACCGCCATCCTCGCGGACAGCAGTAACACGTTCCGCGCCTTCCGGCTCGATAGGGCCTTGTACGATCGGAAGTTCAAGTATGAGATCGTCTCGGACATGGGGCCGGACGAGATCTTCCAATTGGCCAATGCGCAAAAGGACAAGTGCCACCGGGAGATGTACCGGCTTGCCAAGGAACTCTGGCCGAAGTACCTCGCCAACGCCCCGGAGCCGACCGACAGCCTGATCCTGATCAAGACGATGATCGACCGCCTCTCGCTCCAGCACGTGCAGCCCGCGCAACTCTTCGACACGATCAATGCCCAGATGCAACGCATCGACCGCTTCATCCTCGCCAAGGACCTCTTCAACTTCGATACCACCGCCTCCGTGAATGTGCGCCTGATGCCGCCCTTCGCCAGCGGTGTCACCATCGCTTCCGCAGACTTCCCCCTGCCCTACCAAAAAGCTTCCTCCGCGTACTACAACGTGGCAGACCTCACCGAAAAGCCACCTGCCGAGGTGGAAAGCGCACTGCGGGAATACAACCAGTGGATGTTGCAACTGCTCACCATTCACGAAGCTGTGCCCGGCCATTGCATGCAAGGGATCTACACCCAGCGTGAAGCACCGGACATGGTGAAGGCCGTGTTCGCGAACGGTGCCATGGTGGAAGGTTGGGCGGTGTACAGCGAGCGCATGATGATGGAGAACGGCTGGGACAATGATGCGCCGGAAATGTGGCTGATGTACTACAAGTGGAACCTCCGCGAATGCACCAACGTGCTGGTGGACTATGGCATTCACCGCCTAGGCTGGACCGAAAAGGACATCCGCGACCTGCTCGTGGACCAAGCGTTCCAAGAGGAAGCGCAGGTGCGGGAAAAATACCGCAGGGCCACGCTCTCTCAGGTGCAGCTCTGCTCCTATTTCACCGGTTCCACGGAGATCCTCGCGCTTCGCGAAGCCTACCGGCAGAAGATGGGCGAAGCATACAGCCTGAAGGCCTTCCATGAGGCGTTCCTCAGCCATGGGACCGCACCGGTGAAGTACATCCGCGAAGCGATGCTGGCACCCAAGTGAGTGTTGGATGGAAGGGAACCACGGATGGAAGGGAACCACGGATCCACACGGATCGACACGGATAATTGCGATCAAGGAACATTACCTGCCATCCCGGGGAGATCCACCATCCGTGTTTATCCGTGTGGATCCGTGGTTCAAATACCGAGATTAACCGCGCCCGCCGTACGGCGGGTGCAGTGGACCGATCATCCAATCGTTCAGATGAACAGCGTTCCTGCCCGGATTACTTTCGCCGCCATGCGAACAGCCCCTGTTTCCTTGCTCTGCATCTTGGCCTTGGCCTATGGTTGCGGTGAAGTCGGCACGACCGAAAAAACCGGTGCCGACACCTATTGGGAGGGCGAGGTCCGGATCCTACCGGGCGATACCGCATTTACACCGTGCGGCAGCACCACTCCTGTCCGGCTGACCGGACCGGGCTTGGACAGCATCGCCCATCGCTATACCTATCTCAATACTGCCACCGGCCAATGGGTCAAGACCTGGTTGAGCGGTCGCATGACCTTGCCCGTCGCTGCCAAGGACAGTGTTCTGCAGGCCATGAGCTACATGCACATGGACAGCGAGGTGAACTGCCCGCCGGTACCCAACGAGCAGATGGAGGGGAAGTACGTCTCGCTCAATGGCGGTGGCATGGGGATCATCACAACACAGGTGATGCTCCTCCATGGCGGCGATGCGGTGTTGACGACAACGGCTCCGGACTCCCCAATGATCGAGGATGACGGGACCTGGGGGCTGGATGCCGACCGGGACCTGGTCCTTGAAATTCCCAAGCGGCACGCCACGTTCTACTTCACTTGGGAGAAAGGTGGCCTTAGGAGCCATCTGCCCAATGGCGCTCCCGGTCCGGCATACAAGCTTATGGGTCCCGCTGACCGGATGGAAGGCACCTTTGGTCGCACCGCCATGTGGCTGGCCGCAGTGGCCACAGGCCAAGGCGATACGTTGCGCGCGGAAAGCCTTCGGCCGGACATGTCCTTGGACAGCCTCTTCCCTACCCCCGCCGCCCGCGAGGCACTTCGGGCTTCCGCCCCGGACACGTTGGGCATGACCGAGCAGAAATTGAACTCCTTGTGGGGTTCATCGGAGCAAGTGAAGGATGTGAACGCCCTGATGCGCACCCATCTAATGGAAGTCCGATAACACCAAGGTGTCGCGATGAACCTCACTCCCGCGTCATCGGTCCGCAGCATGGCGGACCGACCCTTCGGGCAAGCGTTCTCGTTCGGTCCTCCTGCTCCCGTCAGGCCGGGATGTGCCAGTTGCCTCCTCAGTCAGTTACCTACGGGTAACCTCCTTTCGTCGCGCCCCCGCCTGCCGCAGGCTGGTTGGCCGACACGAACGATAAGCGCTTGTGCCCGCGGTTCGAGGTTCTTCGAGGCACCCTTACCTTCGCGCCCGCTCCAAAAGGAATTGGAGCGAATATCCGGCCCCGTAGTTCAATTGGATAGAATGACAGATTCCGGTTCTGTTGGTTGGAGGTTCGAATCCTCCCGGGGTCACTGAACGAAGCGGGGTCCGATGGTTATCGGACCCCGCTTCGTTAGTTGTCAGGCGTCCGACGACGGTAGCCTGTGAACACGCCTCCTAACCGGTGCTGCATGTACCTTCGGAACAGTGAGGGCGCTCAGGATTTGACACCGGCCCTGACAACGAACAACTGACAACCGCCCCAAATGCGCATCGATAAATTCCTCTGGTGCGTGCGCCTGTGCAAGACGCGCAGCTTGGCGGCCGAGGAATGCAAGCGCGGCCATGTCCGGCTCAACGACAAGGAGGCCAAAGCCAGCGCAGAGGTGAAGGAGAACGATGTGGTCTCCGTGCGGCAAGTACCGATCTGGCGCGTGTTGCACGTGAAGGCCATCCCCACCTCACGGGTCGGGGCGAAGCTGCTCCCTGAACTGATCGAAGACAAAACACCGTGGGAGGACCTGGAGAAACAGGAGATCGCACGGAAGGTGCGTGTCGCCAGCCGTGACCCGGGCACAGGTCGACCCACCAAACGGGATCGACGGGACATGGAACGCTACGGAGGTGGTGAATAGTGATCGGTGGCTGGTGATCAGTGATCGGTGATTGGCGACGCCCAGACTCCCGACTCCCGACTAACAGACTCCCGACTACCCTTGCATCCTGTGTAATTTCGACGCCACCCCCCTGCCCATGAAGCTGATCATTCGCATCCTGCTCTCCACCATCGCCGTGCTGATAGCGGACCTGTTGCTTTCCGGCGTGCATCCCGTGGACCTGAAGACAAGCCTGCTCGTGGCCGTGGTGCTGGGCGTGCTGAACGCCGTGGTACGCCCGATCATCGTGCTGCTCACACTGCCGGTGACGGTGGTGACCTTGGGCCTTTTTGTACTGGTGATCAATGCCGCCATGGTGATGCTTGCCGCACGCATCGTTCCGGGCTTTACTGTGAACGGATTCTGGTGGGCGCTCGCCTTCAGCGTGGTGATGTGGGCCGTGCAAAGCGCACTGCTGAAGCTGGACGGCGGGGAAGAACGCCGGTAACCAGCCTGTAGTAAAGTGGAAATCGAGTCCCAGGGCTATCGCCTCTTCCGGTCATGATGTTTTGAAAGAGGGTTGAAGTTCTCCCCTCCTTCCTTCAAGGAGGGGCAGGGGTGGTGCATTCAGTGAGCGGACCACCCCCGATCCCCTCCTTCCAAAAAAGGAGGGGAGACCGACCGCCCCTATCGGTTATCACCGTCCAACAGGTCACCTAAGCCGCCCAGGATGCTTCCTTCGCCCTTCCGCTTTCCGCCGAGCTTCGGCGCGGAGGCGATGATGTTGTCCGCCAGCCTGCTGAAGGGAAGGGACTGCGTCCAGATGTGCCCCGGACCCCGCAACGTGGCCAAGAAAAGGCCCTCGCCGCCGAACAATGTGTTGCGGATGCCGCCCACGTAAGCGATGTCGTATTCCACCTCCTTGGTCATGCCCACCAAGCAGCCGGTGTCCACTTTGATCACTTCCCCCGGCAACAGGTCGCGCTGCACGAGCATGCCGCCGGCGTTGATGTACACCATGCCGTCGCCTTCCAACTTCTGCATGATGAAGCCTTCACCACCGAAGAGCCCCACGCCGATCTTCTTGTTGAAGGCCACGCCGATGTTCACCCCTTTCGCGGCGCAGAGGAAGGAGTTCTTCTGGAGGATGAGCTGGTTGTTGAACTCGCGCAGGTCCAGGGCGAGGATCTTGCCGGGGAAGGCGGCGGCGAACCAGACCGTGCGCCTGCCGGTGGTCTGGTTGGTGTAGGTGGTCATGAAGAGACTTTCCCCGGTAAGCACCCGCTTGCCCGCGCTGAGCATCTTGTCCATCAGGCCTTGGGCCTGTCCGCGCCCATCCCCGAAGATGGTGCTCATGGCGATGCCGTCGTCCATCATCATCAGGCTGCCCGCCTCCGCCACTACCGTCTCATGCGGGTCTAAGGTGATCTCCACGCATTGGATGTCATCACCCATGATGCGGTGATCGATCTCGTGTGCTGAACGGTCCATGGTACTGATCTGTTTGGTGGAATTAGTTCACTGTTCCAAGGGGTGAAAGTAAAAGCCGCTCCGGCGCCCTACTGTCCCAACCCGTAATTTAGCCGTCCCTGTAGAATTGCCCATGCCAGCGACCACCACCCGGACGGAACACGAGGAAAAGACCCTCGGCCAGCAGACCCTGCTGAAGGCCTGGGAGCTGATGTGTACCGCGAAGGCGATGACGGACATCTACGAGGAGAACTTCAAGTTCACAGGCAAGTACGTCCATGCCACTTCACGCGGACATGAAGCGATCCAACTCGCCCTTGGCCTGCAATTGAAACCGCAGGACTTCGTGGCCCCGTACTACCGCGACGACAGCATCCTACTGGCCATCGGCCTGCGCCCTTACGAGCTGATGCTGCAGTTGATGGCCAAGCGCGACGACCCCTTCAGCGGGGGCCGCTCCTACTACTGCCACCCGAGCCTGCGGCGGGACGACATGCCGAAGATCCCGCACCAGAGCAGCGCCACCGGCATGCAGGCCATCCCGACCACCGGCGTGGCCATGGGTGTGCAATACAAGGAACTCTTGGGCATCGCGGAGAACCATGGCGGGGAAGACCCGGTGGTGGTCTGTTCCATCGGTGATGCGGCCATCACGGAAGGCGAGGTGAGCGAGGCCTTCCAGATGGCCGTGCTGAAGAAGTTGCCGATCATCTACTTGGTGCAGGACAACGAATGGGACATCAGTGCCACTGCGGCGGAGATCCGCGCCGGTGATGCCGGCCAGTACGCCAAAGGCTTTCCCGGCCTGGAAGTGCGCAAGGTGGACGGCACGGACTTCGTCGCCTCCTACAAGGTCCTGAACGAAGTGATCGCCACGGTGCGGAAGGAGCGCCGCCCGTTCCTGGTCCATGCCAAGGTGCCGCTGCTGAACCACCACACCAGCGGGGTGCGCATGGAGTTCTACCGCAGCGAGAAGGACCTCGCCGAGCACCGCAAACGCGATCCACAGCCACGCTTATTTCAGCAATTGCTGGACCTCGGCATACAACAACAAGGCCTGAAGGAGCTGGAGAAAAAAGCCATCGCCACGGTGGTCGCCGACTTTGAACTGGCCAAGCAGGCGGAAGACCCCCGGCGGGAGGACCTCTACACGCACATGTTCGCTCCCACCCCGGTGACCGAGGAACAGGGCACGCGCGCACCGAAGGACAAGGAACCCACGCTGATGGTGGACTGTGCGCTCTTCGCCGTGCGGGAGCTGATGAAAGAGGACCCGCATTGCCTGCTTTACGGGCAGGACGTGGGCGCCCGCTTAGGTGGCGTGTTCCGCGAAGCCGCCACATTGGGCCGCGATTTCGGGGAGCACCGCGTCTTCAACACACCGATCCAGGAAGCCTTCATCATCGGAAGCACCGTGGGCATGAGCGCCGTCGGCCTGAAGCCGATCGTGGAGGTGCAGTTCGCCGACTACATCTGGCCGGGGCTGAACCAGCTTTTCACCGAAGTGGCCCGAAGTTGTTACCTCTCCAACGGCAAGTGGCCGGTCTCCGCCGTGATCCGCGTGCCCATCGGCGCCTACGGCAGCGGAGGGCCTTACCACAGCAGCAGCGTGGAGAGCGTGCTCTGCAACATCAAGGGCATCAAGGTGGCTTATCCCAGCAACGGCGCGGACATGAAGGGGTTGTTAAAGGCCGCATATCACGACCCCAACCCCGTGGTGATGCTCGAACACAAAGGCCTCTATTGGAGCAAGCTCCCCGGCACCGAGGGGGCCAAGACCATCGAGCCTTCTGCGGATTACGTCATCCCCTTCGGCAAAGCGCGCGTGGTGCAAGAGGCCGAAACGGAACGTATCGCCAATGGGGAAGCCGTGGCGGTGATCACATATGGCATGGGCGTGTACTGGTCGAAGACCGCCGCCAAGGAATTTCCCGGGCGCGTCACCATCATCGACCTGCGGACCTTGGTGCCACTGGACGAAGAGGCCGTGATGGAAGCCGCGCGCAGCCATGGCCGCTGCCTCGTAGTGACCGAGGAATCCATCACCAACTCCTTCGCGCAGGCGTTGGCCGGGAAGATCACGGCGGAATGTTTCGAACAGTTAGATGCCCCGGTGCGCTTCATCGGCTCAGCGGACATGCCGGCCATCCCATTGAACAGCACGCTGGAGGCTGAGATGATCCCGAACGCGGAAAAAGTCGGCGAAGTTCTCAGTGAACTACTTGCATACTGATCGCGTGGAAGAGCATCACCTCAGCACGCCACGCACCGCCCGGTACCATACCGTGGGCGACCCGGCCTTGGCGAAGGACATCTGGATCGTGCTGCACGGATACGGCCAGCTCGCCCGCTTTTTCCTGCGGCCTTTCGAAGGTCTGGGATCAGGCCGGTTGATCGCTGCTCCGGAAGGGCTTTCGCGCTTCTACTCCGACATCGCTCATACACGCGTAGGCGCCACTTGGATGACGCGGGAGGACCGCGACCATGAGATCATGGACCAGACCGCCTATTTGGATCGTTTGGCCGATCATCTCCTGCCGCAATGCCCGCCCGGCACGCCGCTCTCCGTGCTCGGCTTCTCGCAGGGGGTGGCGACGGCCTGCCGTTGGGCGTTGTCAACCAAGGTCACAATGGACCGCTTGGTCCTGTGGGGCGGAACGATACCCCCTGAACCTGATGCATCGGCCTTGCATGAAAAGTTGAATGGAACGAAGATCGTACTTGTCCACGGCGAGCAGGACAGGTTGGTGAATGAGGAGGCGCTCCTGCGCAATGTATCGCGCTTGCGCGAGGCCTGTATCGATCACCAGACCATACGCTTCACAGGCGGGCATGAACTGGAGCGGCTGACCCTGAAACGGATCTTGGGACCACTCCCGGGGCCAATGGACGGCCCGGTCGGTGGCACGGGTCTTTGATCAAAAGGCCACAGGCCTCTCAGGTACCCAGAGCAGCATCTCATCCATGGTGCGGACGCTCACGCTGTGGTAGTTGGGCCGCGCGTGGCCGTAGATCTTGCGTGCGATGGCCTTGCCCTTGTCCGTGGCCATCAGCTCATGGTATAGCGGAGTAAGGAACTTGCGCCGGCCCACGGTGGTCAGGAATTCGTCCAGCTTCCCGTAAGCCTTTTCATGGTCGTTCTTCACGCACTGCTCAAGCCAGGCCGCAAGGATCTCCGAGTTGCCCGAAGCCGTGAAGTGGAAGGTGGCATCAAGATCGTCCATCCGCTTTTCGGTCTGGCCTTTTGGCAGATGGCGCAGGAAGTGCATCCACTGGAAGGTGCCCCAATCACTGGTGGCGAGCTCTTTCGCGGCAGCTCCGTTGTTCCAATTCGCGAGTTGTGCATCCACGAGGTTGAACTTGTCCGATACGGGGATGATGAAGTCGGCGGGAATACCGGGTTTGTCGATCCAATTGGCCAGGTCCACCTGCACCTGTTCAGGCTCCAAGAGGTTCTTCCTGATGTAGTCCTTGAAAGTGTCGGTCGTGATGCTCTGGAACGCGAAATGGTCGAAGTAGCCCCGCAGGAACGCATCGAACTTGGGCCGCCCCACCTTGCTCTCGATCAGGCGCAACAAACCATATCCTTTTTCATAGGGCACATCGGTCATGCCGTCGTCCGGGTTGCGCCCCGCGAGATCCACGAGCAACGCGCTGTCCTCGGGATGTGCGCTGGTGTCGATCTGCGCGATGTTCTCCAGCAGGTCCTGATAGCCGAGCAAGCTGGTCATGTCGTTGTATTCCTTCCCGTACAGCTCCTCCGTGATGCGGTGCTCGAAGTACACGGTGAATCCCTCGTTCAGCCAGAAGTCGTTCCAAGTGGCATTGGTCACCAGGTTGCCGCTCCAGCTGTGTGCCAGCTCATGGGCCACCAGCGAGGTGAGCGAGCGGTCGCCCGCGAGGATCGTGGGCGTGGCGAAGGTGAGGCACGGGTTTTCCATACCGCCGAAGGGGAAGCTCGGCGGGAGGATGATCACATCGTAGCGGCCCCAACGGTACGGCCCGTACAACGCTTCCGCGGCCTCCACCATTTTCTCCATGTCGGCCAGTTCCCAGGCGGCAGTGTCCACCACGCTGCGTTCGGCATAGACGCCGGTGCGCTTACCTGTGGCTTTGAAACCGAGGTCCCCCACGGCCAAGGCTATCAAATAGGACGGGATCGGCTTGTCCATGCCGAAGCTGTACGAACCATCCGGGCTGTGCTCCTGCGGATTGGTGGCGCTCATCACGGCCATCAGGTCGGAGGGTACGGTGACATGCGCGTTGTAGGTGATCCGGATGCCGGGACTGTCCTGGATCGGGATCCACGAGCGTGTGAGGATCGCTTCTCCTTGCGTGAACAGAAAGGGGAACTTCTTCTCCGCGGTCTGCGCCGGGGAAAGCCACTGCAACGCCTTTGCGTCCGGTGCGGTGGAATAGGTGATGGCCACCTTGTCCATACCCTTCGGAAGGGCAACGTTCAAAGAACGGCCCATGAAGGTGCTCTCGCCCAAGGTGAATTTGGCTTCGGAGCCGTCACCCAAGGTGACGCGTTCGATGGTGAGCCCGTCGGTATCGAAGATCACGCTGTCCCCGCCATTCCGCCTGAGGTCGTAAGTGGCCGTTCCGCTGATGCGGTGCTCCACCATGTCCACGTGGATGTCGAGTTCCAAGTGCGTGGTCACGGCCTCTTCGGGGCGTGAGAAGCTGTGGGAGTCCATGGCGTAAGAGGTTTTGGCACTGTTGTCCGAGGCATCTTGGGAGGCATTGCCCGGAGAGGTGCATGCGGCGAAGGCCGCACTGTAAAGTGCGACGGCGAGAACGGGGCTGGAGAGTTGCATTGGAACGGTGTGGAGCGGGGCAAATGTAGAAGGTCGTGCAAAAGGAGGGAAGAAGCGGAGACGGGATATCGCAGCGAAGGAAACATTTCATTGGACCACGGACCGCTTGGGCATATTACATTCGCGCCCTCTTCGGGGTGTAGCGCAGCCCGGTAGCGCACTTGCATGGGGTGCAAGTGGTCGCTGGTTCGAATCCAGTCACCCCGACGAAGAGTGAGGCCCGCGACACAAGTTGCGGGCCTTTTTGCTGGTCAATATTCCGGTTTGAGGGACTGTCCGTATCCACAAGAACGTAGGAGAGCCCTGTCGAGCACCCTCTTACCTGCCCCCGATCGTGAACGGTTCCGGCAACTGGCCGGCCAGTAATTTTCAATTCCCGGAGACCGCGAGCCATGAACCCATGGAGGCCGAGGAGGCTGCGACCAACAGCACCAATGCCAGCAGGGCAAGGATCAGCAGATAATCCAACAGGTGGCGTGCGAGGGTCTTCATCGGGGCGTTCATTGGCGAACACTGCAAAGATCCAAGGCGGCCCTTGTCTCCACAATCCCCATATGTGGGTATTTTATCATGCACCTTGTCCCGGACATCACGGCTCATCCGACCCTTCAGGCAAAGGCAGCTCAATGCTGATCGTGGTACCGTGGCCGGGCGTGGAATCGATGTGCAGCACGCCCCCCAACGCCACCACCCTGGAGCGCACATGGTCCAAGCCCGTTCCACCTCCTTGATCGGCGGGATCAGATCCCCCGCCATTATCTGAGACGATGATGCTGAGCCCGTCGGACCTGCGGGTAATGGCGATGGAGATCTCCGTGGGCCGACGGAGCTGGAGGGCATTGGCCACCAGCTCCTGCGCGAAATTGTACACGGCCATCCCAACGGAACGTTCGATGCGCTGTTCCAGGCCGAAGAGCACCATCTCCACCTCCAATCCGCCCTGTTCAGCGAGATCCTTGTGTAGCTCCTCCAGTGCCGGCACTAGCCGGGGACCATTCAATGCATTGCTCACCATGTCACGGAAAATGCGTTTGGATCCACAGATCGGGATCATTCCTACCTGCTCTATTCTTCATGCACAGCACCACCCCCTCTCCATGGCATACTTCACCAGACCGGCGACGTTGCGGAGATCCAGCTTGTGCAGGATGTTCTTGCGATGTGTATCAATGGTCTGAGGGCTCAGGAAGAGCGCGGTGGCGATCTCCTGCGTGGTGTATTCCTTGCAGACCAACATCACGACTTCCTTCTCCCGCTTGGTGAGGGACACATAGACCTGCTCACCTCTACGGTCCTTGAAGTTGTCGGATCCCTCCAGCATCCGCTGTACTTCCTTCGCGATGTATTGCTGGCCGGCGGCCACCGTCCGCAAGGCCGTACGCAGTTCCTCCTTTCCCACGTTCTTCAGCAGGAAGCCGCTGGCCCCGGCCTCCAGCATCTCATTCACGAACTCCTTGTTGCCGTACATGGTGAGCATCAGCACCCGCGTGGAGGTGCAGCACTTCATCAATTCACGCGTGGCCTCTATGCCGTCCATCTTCGGCATGCTGATGTCCATCAGCACCACGTCCGGCTGTAGCTCCTTCGCACGTTCCACGGCCTCAAGACCGTTGGACGCACGCCCGACCACATGAACATCGGGATCGTGCTGAAGTAGCGCCTCCAGTCCGTCCAGAATGATCGATTGGTCATCGGCGAGAAGAAGTGTCATTGTGTTGACCCGGATTTCCGTTGAACAAAGGTCCATATCGGGACCCTATGTAAAAATACCCAATTCTGGGTATTTTAGGGGTCGGGACCGCCTTGTACCGGCAGCCGTTCACCAAACCGGCCGATCTTGGGAACGGGTCTCAACGGACGCTGCTACTTTTGCGCCCCTTCCTTTTCCATGCCGCTGTTCCGCCGGACCCTTCTCAGTGCCCTCCTCTTCGCCGTGGCCCTCTCCGCCATTGCCCAACGTCATTCAGTGAGCGGTTATGTCACCGATTCCGCCACCGGCGAGGCGTTGATCGGGGCCACCGTCTTCATTCAGGAGCTGAACAAGGGCGTGCCCTCCAACAACTACGGTTACTACTCCGCCACGTTGGAGGCGGGCACCTATACGCTGGTGGTGAAATACATGGGCTATGCGGACATGAAGAGGAGGGTGGACCTCACCGCGGACAGGAAGGTGAACCTGAAGCTCAGCACCGTGGTGCAGGTGATGAAAGCCGTGGAGGTGGAGGGCGAAAGGTCCAAGAGCCAAACGGAAACCACGGACATGGGCCGCATGGACGTGGACGTCACCAAGCTGCAGACGCTGCCCGCGCTGCTGGGCGAGGTGGACATCCTGAAGGCGATCCAGTACCTGCCCGGCGTGAAGAGCAACGGGGAGGGTAACAGCGGCTTCTATGTGCGCGGCGGCGGCCCGGACCAGAACCTGATCCTGCTGGACGAGGCCACGGTGTACAACGCCAGCCATCTCTTCGGCTTTTTCAGCGTGTTCAATGCGGACGCGGTAAAGGACATCGAGCTGATCAAGGGCGGCATGCCCGCCTACTACGGCGGAAGGACCAGCAGCGTGCTGGCGATCACCATGAAGGACGGCAATGACAAGGAATTCCACGGGCAGGGCGGGATCGGCGTCATCAGCAGCCGCCTTACGCTGGAAGGGCCGATCGTGAAGGAGAAAAGCTCCTTCATCGTCAGCGCACGCCGCACTTATATTGACGTCTTGACCAAGCCGTTCATCAACAAGGAAAGCAAGTTCGCCGGCAGCGGCTACTATTTCTACGACCTCAACGCCAAGGCCAACTACCGTCTCAGCGACAAGGACCGCTTCTTCCTCAGCGGTTACTTCGGGCGCGACGTGTTCAACCTCAGCGGCAACCAGCCCGGCAGCCCGAACTTCAAGATCCCCTGGGGAAACGCCACGGTGAGCGGCCGCTGGAACCACGTCTTCGGCCCCAAGCTCTTCCTCAACACCACCGCCATCTTCAGCGATTACAAGTTCTCCTTCAGCGGGAACCAGGACCAGTTCGGCTTCAAGCTCAGCAGCGGCATCCGCGACTACGGCCTGAAGGTGGACTTCAACCAATATCCGAACATCCGCCACAACGTGCGCTACGGCTTCCAGTACACCTACCACATCTACACGCCCAGCACCGTGGCGGTGAACAGCGGGGATGTGGACTTCAACATCGACACGCCTTCCAAGCTCAATGCGCACGAGGCAGCGGTGTACGTCCAAGATGATTTCGATGTCACCGACCGGTTCCGCATCAACGCCGGGCTGCGCTTCAGCTGGTTCGCCCATGTGGGTCCCTTTCGCGAGTATATCACCAATGACGTGGGCGAGAACATCGGCACCACGAACTACGGCAGTGGCGACATCATCAAACAGTACAGCGGGCTGGAACCACGGCTTTCCATGCGCTACACCATTAACAAGAAAAACAGCGTGAAAGCCAGCTTCAACCGGAATCTGCAATACGTCCACCTCGCCAGTTTCAGCTCCATCGGCCTGCCCACGGACACCTGGATCCCCAGCGGAAAGAACGTGAAGCCGCAGGAAGCCGTACAGTACGCCTTGGGCTGGTTCCGCGACCTGAAGGAGCGCAAGTACGAGGGCAGCATCGAACTGTACTACAAGGACATGGCCAACCAGATCGAGTACGCCGAAGGGGCCAGCCCGGAGAGCGGCGGCAACGCCAACTACGACAAGGCCCTCGTGTTCGGCAAAGGCTGGAGCTACGGTGCCGAGTTCTTCCTGAAGCGCCGCTTGGGAAAGCTCACCGGCTGGGTGGGCTACACCTGGAGCAAGACCGAACGCAAGTTCCCCGACATCGACAACGGCGAAGCCTTCCCCAGCCGCTGGGACCGCCGCCACGACATGAGCGTGGTGGCCGGCTATGAGCTGAACGACCGATGGACCTTCGGCGGCACCTTCGTGTACAGCACCGGCCAGGCGGCCACCCTGCCCGTGCAACGCTACTTCATCGAAGGCCGCTTGGTCAGCCAGTACACACAGCGCAACGGCTTCCGCATGGCGCCCTACCACCGGCTGGACATCGCGGCGACGTTGAAGAACAAACCGGTCAAACAGGTGAAGGACAAGACCACCGGAGAGGTCACCACCGTGCAACGCAAGTACCGCAGCAGCTGGACGTTCTCCGTCTACAACGTGTACAACCGCAAAAACCCATACTTCATCTACTTCGCCACAGAAGGGGAATCAGGGCTGTCGGGATTGCAGTTGACGGCCAAGCAGGTCTCGTTGTTCAGCATCCTGCCTTCGATCACATGGAATTTTGAGTTTTGAGAAAGGTTCACCACAGAGGCACAGAGAACAGGGAGAAATGCGAAAGTTGATCGGAACGGTACAGGGTACAGGGTATAGCGTACAGGGTACGCAATGCCCAGTTCCCTTACTCTATACCCGGTACTCGGTACCCAATACCCAATACCGAACACGAACCTCCGGAAAATGAAGCTCCTGCCGCTCGCCCTACTTCTCCTCTTCCTTACTTCCTGCGAGAAGGACATCACCGTGGACCTGCCGCAGGTGCCGGAGCAGCTCGTGGTGGAAGGCACCATCGAGCCGGGCATGCCGCCCTTCGTGATCCTTACCCGCACGCAATCCTTCTTCTCCCCCACTGACCTCAATTCCATTGCCAACATGTTCGTCAGCGGGGCCACGGTCACGGTGACCAGCAACGGTGAGACCTGGGCACTGGACCAAGTGTGCAGCAGCATTTTGGACTCCGCCTCGATCGCCCTTGCGGCGGAGGCTACGGGCCTGAGCCCGGTGCTGCTCGCTGCGGCCAACATCTGCATTTATACCTCTGCCAACCCGGCATACGTCGGCATCATCGGCCGCACCTACCGGCTGGACATCAACGCGGAGGGGAAGACGCTTTCAGCTGTCAGCACCATCCCGGAGCCGGTGGCGTTGGATTCCGTCTGGTTCCAGCTGGCTCTGCAGACATCCGGTGACGACAGCCTCGGCTATGCCTGGGCGCGCATTACGGACCCGGACACCATGGGCAATGGCTACCGCTGGATGGCTCAGCGCATCAACCACCGCGCCAACGGGGAGGTGAAGGACCCCAACTACATCTCGCCTTTGGGGAGCACCTACAACGACCAGTACATCAACGGCCTCACCTTCGACTTCACCGAGGTCCGCGGGCAACAGTATTTCGCCGGGAACACCGATGACAACAACGAGGAGAAGGGCTTCTTCAAGGTCGGTGACACTATCGCCGTGAAGGCCCTGAGCATCGGCCGGAAGGAGTACGATTTCTACAGCTCCTACGATACGAACGTGGGCTCGCTCGGCGACCTCTTCAGCACCCCGGCGAACGTGAAGACCAACATCACCGGGGGGCTGGGGATCTGGGCGGGGAGGGGTGTTTACTTGGACACTATTATTTGTTTGCCTTGACGTAGTTGTCGGTTGTCGGTTGCCAGGCGTTCTCAATGGGGGGCGACGATGTACCGGTACCTTTTGAGCAGGCCGAAAGCTGGTGCTGGGCTTGGCGCCCGTGCCGTCGGTCCGGACAACTGACAACGGACAACTGACAACTAACCCCAGCGAAGTAAATTCGCGCCGCCTACCGAATTGGCCGTTCCCTGAAAAACATGAGCAATACGCCTGAAACCCTCGATTGCCTGATCATCGGATCCGGCCCCGCCGCATACTCCGCCGCCATCTACGCCGCACGTGCCGACCTGAAGCCGGTAGTGATCGAAGGCCCTGTGCCCGGTGGCCAGCTCACACAGACCACCGATGTGGACAATTACCCCGGCTACCCGGACGGCCGCAGCGGCCCCGAGATGATGGAGGACCTGAAGAAACAGGCCCAGCGCTTCAAGACCGATGTGCGCAGCGGATGGGTGACCAAGGTGGACTTCACAGGACCGATGCACAAGGTCTGGGTGGACGAGAAGACCGAGATCCATGCCCGCACGGTGATCATCGCCACAGGGGCCAGTGCCAAGTGGCTCGGGCTGCCCAACGAGATCCGCCTCCGCGACATCGGTGGCGGCGTGACGGCCTGCGCCGTGTGCGACGGCTTCTTCTACAAAGGCCAGACGGTGGCACTGGTGGGCGCCGGCGATTCCGCCGCGGAGGAAGCCACCTACCTCGCCAAGCTCTGCCCCAAGGTCTACATGCTCGTGCGCCGCGACGAATTCCGCGCCAGCAAGGCCATGGTACACCGCGTGATGAACACCCCGCAGATCGAGGTGCTGTACAACCACGAGGTGAAGGACGTGCTCGGCGACCAGGTCGTGGAGGGCATCATCGCCGTGAACAACAAGACCGGCGAGGAGCGCAAGCTGGATGTCTCCGGCCTGTTCATGGCCATCGGCCACACGCCCGCCACGGAACTCTTCAAGGACTGGCTGGACATGGACCCGCAAGGCTACCTCAAGCACGTCCCGGACCGCACCAGTACCAAGATCCCCGGCGTCTTCGTCTCCGGCGATGCCGCCGACCGCGTCTACCGCCAGGCCGTCACCAGCGCCGGCACGGGCTGCATGGCCGCACTGGATGCCGAGCGTTACTTGGCCGCAGAAGGGGTGCATTGAGCGCGATCCGGCCCTGACCGCGTGATCGTGGGCAACGACTACTTCGGGCCGTGGCCCTTGTCATGCCTATAACAGTGGAGCGCTCCACTTCTTTATACATTTCCCGCCACGGACCGCCCGTTCCACGGCCCCGGACCTTGAATTCTCCTGCACCACCGCCCCGTACATGAAGCTGCCCTACTACAAAAACCTGGACGGCGTCAGGGGCATCGCGGCGTTGTTGGTCATGGTCTTTCACTTCTTCCACGGTTTCAACCCGGTGGAAGGGGCGGCACCGATCATTAACAAACTGTCCTACTTCGGCCAGACCGGTGTGGACCTCTTCTTCGTCCTGTCGGGGTTTTTGATCACCCGGATCCTGATCCATACCAAGGCGCAGGAAGGCTACTTCAAGAATTTCTACGTGCGCCGGACGCTGCGGATCTTCCCGCTCTACTACCTCTTTCTCATCCTCACCTATTACGTACTTCCCCACTTCATCCCCGTCCAGCCGGCGACATTGCACCAGCAGCTCCCCTACCTGACATACCTGCAGGACTTCGCGATCACCTTCAACTGGAACACGGTGGGGCCGGGGCACTTCTGGTCGCTGGCCGTGGAGGAGCACTATTACCTGTTCTGGCCTCTTGCCGTGCTCTTCCTTTCGCGGAAAGGCCTGCTCAAGCTGATCCTGGGCATCGTGCTGTTCGCCTTGCTGCTCCGGGCGTACATGTTCTCCCACGGCTATGAGGTGTTCTACTTCACCTTCACCCGCTTCGACGCCTTGGCCATCGGGTCGGCGTTGGCGCTACTGGAACTGAGGAACGCCTTCCAGCCCGCCAACTTCAAGTGGTTCTTCCTGCTGATCGTCGCCGTCGCCATTCCCACGGCCCTCATCTGGACCAGCTTCTCCGGTGCGGGCGCCCTCTACGTCCAAGTGTTCAAATACCTCTTCGTTTCGTTGATCTACTTCGCGCTGATCGGCGCCGTGCTCTCCCTTCGCTCCGGCCATCCGGTCAATGCCGTCCTCAAGACCCGGTTCTTCAGCTACACCGGAAAAGTGAGCTACGGCCTTTACGTCTACCACCCGATCATCTTCTTCATCTGTTCCCGCTACATCGACACCGGATCCATTCCGCTGAACATCGGGATCCGCTTCCTCCTCACCTATGTCGTAGCGGCGCTGAGCTACCACCTCATCGAGGAGCGGTTCCTGAAGCTGAAGAAGTTCTTCGCGTTCGAGAAGCCGACGATCGCCGCTCCGGTGCACGGCCAGTGACGCAGCTTCACTCCACCTTCCAGTCCTTCATCGCCAACCAGAACCGCACCAGCTCCCGCTTCTTGAAAGGAATGTCCCAATCGCCGTCGTAGCGGATGAAGGTGGGCACCAGCTCCCCGGCGACAACCGTGTTGTCCACCAGGATGCTGATGTCGAAATCCAGGATCATCGAGGCGTTCAGGATGCGGTATTCGCGAGCGATCACCTGCATGCTGCTTTGGTCGAACCAGGTGTGCATGGTCTTGATCACCGTGGCATCGTCATCGGCGCGCTTGCCGTTGAGGCTGTCCTTCGCCACGGCGCTGAACTGCCAGCAGGTGTGCCCGTTCCGGAAGCTGGTACCGATGGTGTAGTCGTAATACGGCGTCATCGTCGGGTCGAAGAGCGCCAGCTTGTCACCGATGAAGGGCACGTTGGCGATCTCCTGCCCGGGGTTGAACATGAACTTCTTCAGCTGGTCCTTGTACTTCTCGATGCGCCCGCCGCCGCGCTGCCCTTGCTCGTAACTCGCGATGCTGTTGTCCGCGCGCCATTGGCCCGTGGGCCAGAAGAGGTCGTCATAAAGCTCGGCGGTGATGTAGCGCATGTCGCCGTTCCGGGAGCGCAGCTTGCCGGTTTCGCTGGTGCTGTCCACGCGCAGCTCGGCGTTCGGTCCGGTGCGCACCAAACGTCCCTGCCGGTACATGTTCGCCGTTTCCTTTTCGCCCTTGTTGCGGACCAGCAGCCCGCTCTTCACGGCGTGCGGGAAGTAGCGCATGTTCAGAAATGCGTGCAGGAAGCTCGTGTCCTCCTTCACCTGCCGCATGAAACCCTCCAGGTCCAGCCCTTCCGCGCGGCCGTGGATCACCAGGTCGGCAAGCTGGTAGACGTTCGTGATGGTGTCCGTCTGTGCATGGGCCTGCTTCTGTGGAAACAGCGCCAAACACAAGGCCACTACGGGCGCTACGCCCCACCGCATCAGTGCTGCCGCGTGGGGCCTAGGCTGGTGTAGAGCTCGTACTTCTTCTTCACGTAGACGAGGAAGTCGTACTGCGACAGCCCTTTGATCACCTCTTCCGGCACGGCGCAGAAATCGATGAAATCGTCGAAGCTGTCGTTGCTGAGGTTGATGATGCCGTAGTCCACATACTGCTGTAGCAATTCCCGAAGGAGCTCCCGCTTCATGTCCTCGTTCTCCAGCTGCGCCACGGCACGCTTGCTGCGTTCCCGCTTGCTGAATTCCTGGTAGAGGAAGGTGATCGGGCTTTCAAAGGCGTTGACGCCGGTCTCGCGGTAGTCCTTCTCGCTGTAGCCGAGCTTGGCGATGTCCGCCTGGATCTGCCTCAGCGTGCGCTCCGGTAAAATGGCCACGGGCTGCAGGTCGATGCTCCAAGGCCGCAGGATGATCCGCAGCTTGTCCAGCTCCTCGTCCGGGAATTCCCCCAAGGGCAAGGTGCGCGTGACGTAGCCGCCCGCACCGATGAGCAAGGTGTCGTTGCGCTGCACCCGTGCGGTGAAGCTCCCGTCCGTATTGGCGAAGGTGCCCGTGCGCATGCGCCGGTTCACGATCATCAGGTCGTAGAAGACGTGCTCGCCATCGCCGCCGGAGACTTTGCCTTTTACAATGATGTCCTGCTGGGCGAAGGCGCTATGCCCGGCCAAGAGCAGGATAAAGAGGGAAAGGATCTTGTACTTCACGTGGCAAAAATAGCGGTGGAAAAAGAGGCGGGGCACTTGGCAACAGGACTTGGGAAAACGGGCATTCCGACCATCCCGTTCGGATCGGTCGTTCGTTTACCTTGCACAAAACATGCAAGAACACACACTACAGGGGCCTCTGCACGTTATCCTTTGCGTCAAGAGAAGGTTGACCTCCGCACCTTGAGAACTCTGCTCCACATATCCTTATGGGCACTGGCCTTCAATTCAGCCTCAGGCCAACCTGACTTCTATGCCCAACTCGCGGACTCCGCCGAAGTCCTGACCAAACAAGTCGTGCACTACGACCCCACTTATTTCCTACTGGCCTATCCGAACGGTGACGTGCCGGCAGACAAAGGCGTATGTACCGACATCGTGATCCGAGCGTACAGAAAGCTGGGGATCGACCTGCAAAAGGAAGTCCACGTGGACATGCTGTCCAATTTTAAGAAGTACCCACAGAATTGGGGCTTGAGCCAGCCGGACAAGAACATCGACCATCGGCGTGTCCCGAACCTCATGACCTTCTTCGCAAGGCATGGGACCGTGAAGGACCTTCTCCAAGATCCAAAAACCTATCAGCCAGGGGACATCGTTTGCTGGAACTTGGGCGGCGGCATCACACACATTGGCATTGTGTCAAGCAAAAGATCAAGGGATCGCCAACGGCATTTGATGGTACACAACATCGGTACGGGGCAAGTGCTTGAGGACTGCCTGTTCAGCTATCGGATCATTGGGCACTATCGGTATGAGAAGTAGAATGGGGGATGTGCGCCCTATTCCCAATCACCTCCCGCAGCGGTCTCCGCTTCGGGACCCTTTTATGTTTGCCGAAGTGAAGACGACGGAGTTCTCCGTTCAGTCCGATCCGGGTGGTTACATTGATGTTCATACATGATGTGCCGCCTCGGCGTGTAAGGCCATGGGACCCTAGGTGAGCACTCCGCTACACCGTGACGCAGGAATGGCCTGCACGCTTGGCATCTTCAAGAGAAGGAACAGTACTTAAGGCCGAGCGATCGAGCCCGAATAAAGTAAAAGGAATTTCGATAGGGAGATGGGTGACATGTCGTGGATCCGTTCGATCACAGTTCAAACCCCCAACACGATGAAAGTACAATGCGTAGGAGTAGACATCGCCAAAAATGACTTCAAAGTGGCCTTTGCCACCAAAGGAGAAGATAACAAGCTGTCCTGTACCACGGCGAAGAAGTTCGACAATGCGAAGACAGGCTTCAACCAACTGGTGAGATGGGCAACCAGTGAGATGGACAAAAATGCACCATTGGTGTTCCTGATGGAGGCCACAGGAGTGTATCATGAAAAGCTGGCACATCACCTTCATCGTGCCGGCAAGCAGGTGCATGTAGTGCTGCCCAACAAATTCAAGCACTTCGCAGCAAGCCTGAATTCGAAGTCGAAGACCGATGCGATCGATGCCAAGTTGTTGGCCCGCTTCGGTGTGGAGCGAGAGCATCGGCCATGGAATCCGGCTGAACTCGTCATCAAGCGGATGCGCGATTTCAGTCGCTACCGGGTACAGCTACAAGAACAGAAGACGGCCATCACCAACATCCTTCATAGCAAGGATTATGCGCATGGTGTACCAGCGGATATCAAGAAGAGCAGCAAGAAGGTCATTGCCGTGCTGGAAAAGGAAATCGCGATACTCAGTAAGGAAATGGAGAAAGTGGTGAAGAGCGATCCGGAAATTGAAGCCAAGGTGAACAAACTTCGCACCATTCCGGGATGCGGCATCACCACAGTGGCGGCCATAGTGGCGGAGACCAACGGGTTCAAAGAGTTCAAAAGCGCCAAGCAGCTCACCAGCTATGCTGGCTACGACATCGTACACAATGAATCGGGCACATCAGTGCTAAGCAAGACGCGTATCTCCAAGAAGGGCAACAGGTACATGCGCCACCACATGCACATGCCCGCCTTGAGCGCATCCAAGCACATTCCCGAGTTCAAAGCGTTGAAAGAGCGCATTAAGGCCAAAACGGGGATACCGATGAAGGCGCAGGTGGCCGTCCAGCGTAAACTACTGATCCTGATGTACACCCTCTGGAAAAACGACTTGGTCTATGAGAAGGACTACCACCAAAAAAAGGTAGCCCGGAACAATGCCCAGGCTACACAGGATAGTGCTTTGCAGCAACTTCCTTTGGAGGTTTAAAGATAGTTGAAAATAAATCGACAGGACACTTGCATGTTAACACAGTACCTGCGTTACAACCACTCAACCGCAGGGTCCTCTGCGAGAGACCCTGCGGGAGGTAGAACTTATCTGTTGCTCGGCGGCGTCCCGAAATAGTGCGAGCGTCCACCCCCACTCTGGCGCGTGCGTCCACGCTCGTGCTACCCTATCAAGCCAATGCCCACCCCCATGATCAAAACCAGCATAGGCACCACCGCTGATATCCCGGGCATCTTGGCCCCGCACGAGAAGTACTTGTGCAGGAACCTGAGTGAAGAAAAGCGGCAGCGGGGGATGTCCTACTAGTTCTTGATCACTGGCGTCCGGAGTAATCGCGGATCGCGTTCTAGTGCGACCCGGGTCGGGGCCCGGGATGACGGAGGCGCCTGCACTGGCGCGTGCGTCCACGCTCGTGCCCATACTCCTCAGCACTAGTTCACTTATTCCCAACTCAGGCATCCGTGATGAAACACGAAAGGCCCCAGCATCCCGCCGGGGCCTTTCAAAAAATACCCGCGCACCTGTAAGCCGGATCCTGTCCTCCGCTGCCTTGCGGCAGTGAAGGCTCCGCCATCTATCTGGGATCCCGCTCACGCGGGACCTCTATCGACCTACCCGCCGGGATCAAGCGGGCCGCCCTTATCCCGTCCGAGGACGGGAGCCCCGGCTTATTTGGTCTTTCAGCCCGTGGGGTTTACCAAGCTGCCCCGCTCACACGAGGCACTGGTGGGCTCTTACCCCACCTTTTCATCCTTACCTCCGTCTTGCGACGGGTCGGCGGTTTCCCTTTCTGTGGCACTTTCCATGGCACCACCGTCACCAGTGGTACCCCTTCCCGTTAGGAAGCACGGTGCCCTATGCTGCCCGGACTTTCCTCCCTCCCCGCCTTGCGGCGGAAAGAACGGCGGAGCGATGCGCGGGATGTCAATGAACGTTACTGGATCTGGTTCACCACAGATCCATGTGTTTTTAACCACGGATGAACACGGATAGACACAGATGGGGCATCTGACGTTTCTCTGGTCCGCTGGTTTAATTCATGCTTGGTCTCAATGGTGCAGGATCTCGATGGCCGTTGCACCGTAGCCGTATTTACGTGGGTCGGCATCGTCGAAACGCACACCTTCGTAGAACTGCAGGGCTTTGCGAACTTCTTCCCGCAAGATGCCCTCACCCACGCCGTGGATGACGATGACGCGCTTTTTGCGCTCGCGGATGGCCGTGTTCAGGCGGCGCTCGAAGAATTCCAGCTGGAAGCGGAGCTTCTCCCCGTCGCTCAATGAGGCTTCGTCCTCCACCAATTTGTGCAGGTGCAGGTCCACTTCCATTACGCCGGGGTCTTCCACCGGCTTGGGCGCTCTGCCTCCGTTCTGCACCGTGGCGCCACGGCCCTTGTCGCGCTCGATGCGCTCGGCCATACGGTCGTCCGAAGCACGCAACTGCGCTTGGTGATCGCTCACGGTGTGGTTCAGGTCCCGCGCGTTCAGCACCAGTTCCTTGATCGGATAGACCAGTTCGAAACCGTCGTTCGTGCGCACTTTCGCCTGGTCGCGCCCAAGAAGTTCCAATACAAGCCCCCCTCCCACATCGTTGAGAAAAGAGACCTCGTCACCCGGGACCGGTTTTTGTTGAGCGGACATGTCGCAAATTTACGGGACCATGGGACGCCTTCCGCTTTTACTTCTCGCTTATTTCCTCGGAACAGCTTGCGCCAGTGCACAGGCCTTCGCCGCTCCGGAACCCTACGGCGGCAAACAGGCGGTGGCCTGGATGCTGGAGCAGGAGCAGCATTTTCCGGCGGAAGCGCTGGCCGCGGGCCTGAAAGGGGATGTGGTGGTGGCCTTCAAGGTGCTCGGGGACGGCAGCATCCGCAGCCTGCGCGTGCAGATCCCGCTGGAGCCCGCCTGCGATACCGAGGCCCTGCGCTTGGTGAAGCTGATCCGCTGGAGGTCGGCGTCAGTGAGCGGAACACCGATGGACACTGACCATTCCATCGCGGTCCCGTTCAATGCGAAGCGCTACGGGAAACTGCACGGGAAGAAGGAGCCGTGCCCACCTCTTTCATCCACGCTGCCTTCGGACAAGAGCGACACCCTCTACGAAGACCGCGCCGTGGACACCTTGGCCATGCCGCGGATCACGGGCGGCCTGCGCGCTTTGCCCCAATTCCTAGCGGACAACCTGAAGTATCCGCCGGAGGCTTTCCGCTTGGACATCCAGGGCAAGGTGACCATCGAGTTCGTGGTGGAGACCAGCGGCAGCATCAGCAATCTGCGCACGTTGAATTTCCTCGGCGGCGGCTGCGATGATGAGGCGATGCGCTTGGCGCGGACGATCTGCTGGAGCCCGGCGATCAAGAATAGCGAACGGGTACGAAGCGTGATGAAATTGGATATTCTCTTCCGGTTGAATCCTTCGCTGCGGTGATCTCCAGAGGATCGCTTTCCGCCGAGAAAGGGAAAACCGCAGATGGCGCAGATGCGCGCAGATAATGCCGTCCGCCGGGAAGGGAACCACGGATGAACACGGATCGACACGGATAATTCCGTTCGCCGACAAGGGAGAATCGCAGATGCGGCCTAGCGGCCGAATGCCTGCCACCGACAGGTATACACTGAAGATCCACTGCATTTCATCTGCGTAGATCTGCGCCATCTGCGGTTCGCATTCCACCCGATACTCCTTTGCGATCTTTGCCGCATGAAGAAGCGTGGCCCTTGGACGACCTTGAGCGAAACTCCCGCCTACGAGACGCCGTGGATCTCGGTGGCACACCATGAGGTGATCGACCCCGGTGGCAAGCAGGGCGTGTACGGGGTGATCCATTTCAAGAACCTCGCGGTGGGCGTGATCCCCTTGGACGACGAGATGAACACGTGGATCGTGGGGCAGTACCGCTACCCGATGGAGGCCTACAGCTGGGAGATGCCCGAAGGGGGCGGCGACCGGAACATCCCCGCCGTGGAAAGCGCCAAGCGTGAGTTGCGCGAGGAAGTGGGCCTCGAGGCGGAACGATTTACGGAGATCCTGCAGATGGACCTGAGCAACAGCGCCAGCGATGAGCAGGCCATCATTTTCGTGGCACAGGGTCTCACCTTCCATGCCCCGCAGCCGGACCACGACGAGGAGCTGAAGCAGCGCAAACTGCCGTTCTCCGAGCTTTACGAAATGGTGCAACGCGGCGAGGTGCGGGACAGCCTGACCGTGGCCGCGGTGCTGAAGGTGCAGCTGATGCTGCTGGAGGGAAAACTTCAGAAGTAGAGCCAGTGCCCTCGCACGTCGCCGTTGCTGCGGAACTCTATTGCGGGCGTGGGCATCTTCAATGCATCCAGCATGAAGAACAGGGTGCGCACGGCCTTGCTCCGCGTCGGGATGCGGGAGAAGGCGATGTCCGGCGCGAGGTAGTACTGCCGGTAGGAGCCGGGGTTGCTCCGTGCGTTGAGCATGCCCTCCGCACCCATGCCCGCCGAGAAATTCAGCCAGATGGGCATGGCCTTCCAGCCGAATGCATGCGGGTTGGCGCTGAGCCAGACGGTGGTGCCGTTGTAGTCCTTGAGCAACTGTTCCGATAAAGTGGAGCCCAGCACGTCCGGCCGCTGCGCCGCGAAGTCGGTGGGATGCGCGGACCATTTCAACAGGATGCGCTGCTCGTGCCAACCCAACTGCTGCCCGATGAAGAGCGCGGCACCGGCACCGTTCGCCGCCATGTCCCAACCGCTGAAGCCGTATGCGGAAGAGTGGCCATCAAGGTATTCGATGCCGGTGAGGTAAAGCAGGCCCACGGAGCCACCGACCCATGTGGACACTTTTTCATTCAGCCCTGCCCAACGGAAGGCGGCATGGCCTGCGCGGCCCAACTGGTAGGAACTGTGTGCATGGCCCAGCTTGTCCACTTGGTACCATTCGTCGCCGTCGTCGAAGCCGTGGAAAGTGGTGCGGTCGTGGCCTTTGTACCACGCTTCGTTGAGGGCGATGAGGGAGCCTGTGGCGAAGGCCGCAGTGCCGCCGGCCACAAGCCATGCGCGTCGGGGGTTGATGCTGTCGGTTTCCGCAGGGACCTGCGCCGTTGCAGGCAGGATCGTTCCGCTAAGAAAGACGAATGCCAATGCTTTTATCCGCAGATGACGCAGATGACCCAGATGAATGACTTTGCCGCGATGTTCCGCAGATGCGCCTGAAGGCGCCGCCGATGAATGGCCACGGATAATGCCTTGACCGCGACGCAATATGCTTGATGGCCCGACCTTGTTGGACTTGCTCGCTGCGACCCGGCCTTCACTTTCCATGGCGCTTGTGCGTTCGCGCCCGCGCCAGCTATGCGCCGATCGTTTTGCGGCAGGCAGCGAGGATCTTCCGGGCGTCGTCCATGGTGGCACCACCTGCATAGAGGCGCAGTACCGGTTCCGTTCCACTGGCGCGGATCATCAGCCATTCCTCGTTCTCGAAGAAGTACTTGTAGCCGTCCAGCGTGTCGCGCTTGAGGGGCGTGTACGCCCCGAAGCTCTTGTAGGCATCGGCATCGCAGTCCTTCAGCACTTTCTGCTTGATGGCCTCGGTGATGTGCAGGTCGTTGCGCTCATAGGCGAAAGGTCCTGTGATGGCGTAAACCTCTTGCACGAGGTCGTCGAGGCTCTTGCCGCTCTTGGCCATGAATTCCCAGATGGTGAGGCCCATCCAGATGCCGTCGCGCTCAGGGATGTGGCCCTTGATGGCGATGCCGCCGCTCTCTTCGCCGCCCACCAGCACGTCGTCGGTGATCATGATGCCGCAGATCCACTTGAAGCCGATCTTGGTCACCTGATACTCCAATCCGTAGTGTGCGCAGAGCCGCTCCACTTTCGGTGTGGTGCTGGTGGCCACCACCACTTTGCCGGTCATTTTCTTGTACTTCACCAGGTAGTGGATCAGCAGCAGGATGATGTGGTGCGAATCCACGAACTCACCCTTGGCGTTGTAGAGGCCGATGCGGTCCGCGTCACCGTCGGTGGCTAAGCCGCAGTCCAACTTGTCCTTCTCGATCAGCTCGGAGAACGGGATGAGGTTCTTGTGGATCGGCTCCGGCGCCTGCCCCATGAAAGAGGGGTTGTAGTCGCAGTGCAGTAAGGTTGTTTCCGGCAGGATGCGTGGGATCACGTTCTGGCCGGAGCCGTACATGGCGTCGTAGCCGAGCTTCAGGCCGCTCTTGCGGATGGCTTCCAGGTCGAAGCTCTTCTCCACATGGTCCACGTACATGGCTTCCAGGTCGACACCCTTGAGCAGGCCATCGGCCACGGCCTTTTTGAAGTCGACGTTGGCGAGGTCTATGCCATGTTCATCGGGGATCAGGTCCTCCACCTCCTGTACCTGCTCGGGGATCAACGGACCGCCGTGGGAACCCTTCAGTTTATATCCATTGTAGCTGGGCGGGTTGTGGCTGGCGGTGATGATAACGCCCATGCTGGACTTCGACCTCAAGGTGCCGAGCGAGACCATCGGCGTGCTCACGAAATCCTTGGCCAAGTGTACTTTGATGCCATGGCTCACCAGCACTTTGACGGTGGTCTCCGCAAAGAGCTCACCGGCAAAGCGGCAGTCGTGCCCGACGACCACGCTGGGGTCTTCCGGAAAATTCTTCTTTAACCACAGGGCCACGCCCACGGTGACACGGGCGACGTTGTCCACGGTGAATTCCTGCGCGATGATGGCCCTCCAGCCGTCGGTACCGAACTTGATCTTGCTCATGCTTGTATTGGATGGGGCGCGAAAATAGGGCTTGGATGTGTGGTGAATGGAACGCTGATGACGCGGAAAGAGCTGATCACCGCTGAAGAGGAGGAAAACCGCAGATGTGCCTATCGGCACGAATGACTACTCCCGCGGAAAGGAGAACCGCAGATGACACAGATGACGCAGATAATGCCTTGGCCACGATGATGGGCGCAGATGTGCCATGCGGCACTGTAAGCTGGGTCCGCACGCCTGACAACTGAGAACGGACAACTGACAACTGCTCAACGGTAGATCCCACGCTTGTTCAGAGCCTGTTGGTAGCGGCGCGCGTTGACCATATGCTGTTGGTAGGTGGCGCTGAAGTTGCTGTAACCGCTCAGGTCCTCACGGGCGCAGAAGTAGAGGTAATTGCTTTTGGCGGGATGGAGGACGGCTTCGATGTAGCGCGGCTCGGGCAGGTTGATCGGACCCGGCGGCAAACCCACATGCGTATAGGTGTTGTACGGCGAATCGATGCGCATGTCGGCGGTGAGGAGGCGGTTCAGCGTGTCCATGCCGAGGGCGAATTTCAGCGTGGGATCCGCTTGGAGCGGCATGCCGATGCGCAAGCGGTTGAGGTAGACGCTGGCGATCATGGGCGCGTCCGCAGCCTTGCCCGTCTCCGCCTGTACGATGCTGGCCAGCGTGCTCACTTCACTTTGCGTAAGCCCCAACGCCTTGGCAGCAGTCTGGCGTTCCGGGCCCCAAAAGCGTTTGTACTCCTTGGCAAAGCGGTCGATCAGCTGATCCGGCGTCACCGTCCACCACACCTCGTAGGTGTTCGGGAGGAACAGCGAGATGATGGTCTGCCGCGTGAACCCCAAGCGTTCCGCAGTGGCGGGGGCCATGATGGCATCCATCATGGCTAATGAATCCGCCTCGAGGTACTTCGCCACCTGTCCGGCCAACTGCGGGATGTCCTTGATGTTGGTGAAAGTGATCCGCACGGGATCCTGCTCCCCGTTCCGCAGCTTGTTCACGAGGTCGTTCATGGACATGCCGCTGGGCACCACGTAGCGTCCTGCCCGCACTTTGCCCGCGTACTTTTTGCGTTCTGCCACCCAATGGAAGGTCTTCGGGTCCTGCACGATCCCCGTGGCCATCAGGCTGTCCACGACCTGGTCGAGGTCGGCGCCGGTCGGGATCAGCAACACCTTCTCCTTTGCCGCGAAGCTTACCCCGGGGCCGAAGATCTCCTTCCACTTCCGCCACGCGAAGAACCCGCCGACCAGCAACACGATGAGAACGAGCAAGAGCAGGACCTTCTTCATGCGGAAAGTTCAACCTCGCCTTTGAAAACCTCCTTCACCGGGCCGCGAAGCAAGATGTCGGCAAACCCTTCACCACTTCGGCGTGCGCTCACATGCAATGCACCTCCCGGCGTTGTTACGGCACAACCATCGTGCCCATGACCACGTGCCATCGCGCTCAATGCCGCTGCGGTGACGCCCGTGCCGCAGCTCAGGGTCTCGGCCTCCACGCCGCGCTCGTAGGTGCGCATTTCCACACGACCGTCGTGCCAGCGCACGAAGTTCACGTTCACGCCCTCTTTCGCGAAGCGCGCACCATAACGGTGTTCATGTGCTGTGGGAACGATGTCCACGGCGGCGGGATCTTCCACCCAGATCACCAAGTGCGGTGAGCCTGTGTGGAGCAGGTCCATATTCCCGGCCAAGCGTTCAATTCCCTCCACATCACGCATGGTGATCTCTACTTCATCTTCGCTCCACTTCGCTTTATGTACGCCGTCGATAGCGGTGAACTTCGCTGCTGCGCGATCACCCAGAAGCATGCTCCGAAAGGCGAACGCACAGCGGCTCCCGTTCCCACAGAAGCTGCGGCTGCCATCGGGATTCAGGAATTCCATGTGGTAGAGCGTTCCCTCTACTTCCGGACGGCGCAAAAGGATCAGGCCATCACTGCCAATGCCGAAGTGGCGATCGCAAAGCTTCCGTGCGAGTTCCACAGCGTCGGTCGGCAGCGCGCCATCGCGGTCATCCACGAGGATGAAATCGTTGCCGGTGCCATGCCATTTGGAAAAGGGGATGATCGCCATATCGGCAGCAAATATCGCTTTGGCATGCTCCTCGCACGGTAGGCCTGACGCCAGAATGCACACAAAAAGCGATCAACAGTTGTTAACAGCACCGCGCCGAACAAGGCTTTCAGACCTGCGTTGCTTTGTTGTGCAATAAGGCACAAGACCATAAAAATGAACAAGCAAACAGGAACCTTCCAACGTGCATTGGGATACTTCGGCATGGCCGTGGCCGGCGGGTTGTTGGCCTTGGGCGTACATGACCGTATCAGCCCTTCGCCCGACGCCGTCACTTCATCGACCACCAATGTCCCTGCGCATTTCGTGGGCATGCCCACTGCCGGCGGCACCGCGGTAGAGGCCGCGGACTTCACCACCGCCGCCACCAAGAGCATCGACGCCGTGGTCCATGTGACCACCGAGGCCACCGTGCAACGGGGACCCGTGGGGAGCTACTTCTGGGGCTATGCGCAACCGGCACCGGAGCAGGTACGCGGCGCGGGCAGTGGTGTCATCATCAGCAACGACGGCTATATCGTGACGAACAACCACGTGGTGGAGAATGCCGACAAGATCCAGGTACACTTGAATGACAAGCGGAAATACGACGCGACGGTGATCGGCCGCGACCCGAGCACCGACATCGCCTTGATCAAGATCGATGAGAAGGACCTGCCCACGCTGACCTTCGGCAACAGCGATGACGTGAAGGTGGGCCAATGGGTACTGGCCGTGGGCAACCCGATGAACCTGACGAGCACGGTGACCGCCGGGATCGTCAGTGCCAAGGCCCGCAGCATCAACATCCTGCAATATGACCCGGCCAAGGACATCTTCCCGATCGAAAGCTTCATCCAGACCGATGCGGCGGTGAATCCGGGCAACAGCGGCGGAGCGCTGGTCAATACCACCGGCGACCTCATCGGGATCAACAGCGCGATCGCAAGTACCACCGGCGCTTACACCGGCTATTCCTTCGCGGTGCCGTCGAACATCGTCAGCAAGGTCACCGGCGACCTGATGGAGTTCGGCAGCGTGCGCCGCGCCTACCTGGGCGTCACCATCAGCGATATCGATCAGGACATGGCGAAGAGCCTCGACCTGACGCGCTTGAAAGGCGTCTATGTAAAGGATGTGATGGACGACGGCGCGGCGAAGTCCGCAGGCGTGAAGAGCGGCGACGTGATCGTGAAGGTGGGTGCCATGAACGTGGACAACGTGCCTGAACTACAGGAGCAGGTGGGCAAATTCAGCCCTGGCGACAAAGTGGCGATCACCTTGGTGCGCGACGGCAAGGAAGAAGTGATGGACATGACCTTGCTCGGCCGTGCAGGCGCGGAATCCCCAACGGCTTCGAAGGATGTAAGCCTGCCCACGCTGGGTGCCGAACTGGCCGCCGCCACAGACGCGGAACTGAAGGCCCTGAGGATCGGGAACGGCGTAAAGGTGGTGCGCATCAACGGTGGGAAATTGCGCAGCATCGGCATCCGCGAAGGCTTCATCATCACCAAGATCGACCAGAAGCCGATGCGCAGCCCGGCGGACATTGACAAGGCGCTTGTCGGCAGGCAGGGCGGCGTGTTGATCGAGGGCGTATACCCGAACGGCATGCGGGCCTACTATGGCCTTGGCGTGTAACCGGTTAACCATCAGGCACTTTCAAAAAAGAACAAGATCCCCCTTGCGGCGGCTTGCCTGATCGCACGGGGCGGATGTACCTTCGCGGCCTGACTGAACGAAGTGCCCGGTACGCGTGTTATCAACCGGAACAAGTTCCTTCGATCTCCACACCTCCATCCACTAAATACCCCCGACGCCCGTGACCAGCAGAATGCGCCAACTCAAGATCACCAAGTCGATCACCAATCGGGAGAGCCAGTCTTTGGACAAGTATCTCCAGGAGATCGGGAAGGAAGGTCTGATCAATGCCGAAATGGAGGTCGAGCTTGCCCGCAAGATCAAGAAGGGCGATGGCGCCGCGCTGGACAAATTGGTGAAAGCCAACCTGCGCTTCGTGGTCTCCGTGGCCAAGCAATACCAGAACCAGGGCCTGAGCCTTCCCGACCTGATCAACGAGGGCAACCTCGGACTGATCAAGGCGGCGCAGCGCTTTGACGAGACCCGCGGTTTCAAATTCATCAGCTACGCGGTGTGGTGGATCCGCCAGAGCATCCTTCAGGCACTGGCCGAGCAGAGCCGTATCGTACGCCTGCCGCTGAACCAAGTGGGGTCGCTGAACAAGATCAACAAGGCCTTCGCCAAGCTGGAGCAGGAATATGAGCGCCCGCCCAGTGCGGACGAGCTCGCCACCTTGCTGGAGCTCCCCCCGGAGAAGGTCGCCGACACCATGAAGGTGAGCGGACGTCACATCAGCATGGACGCCCCCTTCGTGGAAGGCGAGAGCAACAGCCTGCTGGACGTGCTGCCGAACAACGACAGCATGCCGGCCGACCGCGTACTGATCAACGAAAGCCTTTCCAAGGAGATCGACCGTGCGTTGAGCACGCTCACCGAGCGCGAGCGCGACGTGGTGAAACTGTTCTTCGGCATCAACATCAACCACGGGCTCACCTTGGAGGAGATCGGTGCCAAGTTCGACCTCACCCGTGAGCGCGTAAGGCAGATCAAGGAGAAGGCCATCCGCCGCCTCCGCCACACCAGCCGCAGCAAGCTGCTCAAAGCCTACTTGGGCTGAGCATAGTTGTCGTGAAGCAGTTCTCTTTTTCTCAACACCCCCAACATGGAGACTTTGTCAAAGAAGGTCGGCTATGAGGCCGGCCTAAAGGATTATGTGGACCGTGAAAAATACGCGGTGGACCTGCTGAACTCGGTAGGTCAGCTGATGTTCGAGCACGGCGTGGAACTGGTTTTCTTCCGGAACCACCTCTTGGACATCAACACCTCGGAGGTGATCAAGCTCTACAATTATGCGGACACGGTGGTACACAAGCCCATCGAGATCAAGACCACCGCCGAGCTGGCCCGCACCCTCTTGACCCTCGGACTGGCCCCCAGCAAGATCGACATCGGCCGCTTGACCCACGAGTTCAAGGAATCCGGGAACACTTCGGCCACCGACTTCCTCAAGAAGCAGTTGGACCGCTTCATCGGCCTGGACAAGCACACCTTCAAGCCTCAGGACGTAGTGCTGTACGGTTTCGGCCGCATTGGCCGCATCGCGGCGCGCGAGCTTGTCAAGCAGGCCGGCAAGGGCCAACAATTGCGCCTCCGTGCGATCGTGATGCGCACCCTCAACGACGAACAGATCGTGAAGCGTGCCGCTCTCTTGCGCAACGACAGCGTACATGGTGCCTTCAAGGGAACTGTGGTGGAGGACCTGGAGAACCAAACGCTCATCATCAACGGCCAACAGGTCCAATTGATCGCCGCGTCGAACCCCGAGGACATCGACTACACCGTTTACGGCATCCAAGACGCCTTAGTGATCGACAACACCGGAGCCTTCACCAACCGGGCAGCGTTGGAGCGCCACCTCAAGTCCAAAGGCGTTAAGAAGGTGCTGCTGACGGCCCCTGGCAAGGAGATCCCGAACATCGTATACGGCATCAACCAGAAGGATCTCGACATCGAGAACGAGAACATCTTCAGCGCCGCCAGCTGCACCACTAACGCCATCGCCCCCATTTTGAAAGTGGTGGAGGACGAACTGGGCATCGAGAAAGGCCACATCGAAACGGTGCATGCCTATACGAACGACCAGAACCTGCTGGACAACTACCACAAGGGCCCTCGCCGTGGCCGCAGTGCCGCGATCAACATGGTGATCACCAGCACCGGTGCCGGCACTGCCGTGAGCAAGGCGATCCCCAGCCTGAAGGACAAGCTGACGGCCAACGCGGTGCGTGTGCCCACGCCGAACGGTTCGCTCGCCATCATGAGCCTCACCGTGAAGAAGGACGTGACCTTGGAGCAGATGAACGAGTTGATCCGCAACGCCGCGTTGAACGGCGAACTGGTGAACCAGATCCACTACCAGGTCGATCCCGAACTGGTGAGCAGCGACATCATCGGTGATACCTGCTGCAGCGTGTTCGACAGCAACGCCACCATCGTGAGCAACGACAAGCGGAGCGTGGTGCTGTACACCTGGTATGACAACGAGTTCGGCTACACCAAGCAAGTGATCCGTCTCGCGAAACACATCGCCAAAGTGCGCCGCCTGGTGTACTACTGAGCCTTCCTATCCATCCCTGAAAAAGGGCCATCCTGCACAGGATGGCCCTTTTTTGTTGCGACCCGGTTCGATCAAGACCGGATGGGTCGCAACTACTGCATCACCAGCCGCTTCAAATACCGGTGGCCCTCCGTGATCACTTCCACCATGTAAAGCCCACGGCCCACATCCTTCAGGTCCATGGCAAAGTGCGCCTTCCCTCCTACCGGCGCGACCGAAGCCTGATGGACCAACCGACCAGATGCATCGTGTACCTCGATCAAAACGTCCCCGTTCCCGCCGGTAAGACCATCGATGTCCACATGGACCATCCCTGAAAAATGCGGATTGGGGTAGAGCGACACGGTGACCCCATGTGCTTGTTCCGTTTCCGTGATGCCGATGGTGATCGTCCCTGCACAGATGCATTCCGGTGTGATGATGTCATTGACTGTGGTGGGATCACCGTCATCGCAAGGACCGCCTATCTCACCTACCAATGTCGGGCAGCTATCAATGCAATCAGCCAGCCCGTCCTTGTCGGAATCAATATCCGGTATGCCGCAGCCGCAGACCCCGGGTGCGATCTTGTCGGGGTCCGTGGGGCATCCATCCACGCAATCCGCGGCCCCATCATTGTCCGTGTCCGTGTCGGGGATCCCGCAGCCACAGATCCCCGGTGAAAGCTTGTCCGGATCTTGTGGGCAGAGGTCCCCTCCTACCGATACGTATCCGGCAGGTGGGATACAGGCCTGCACGGTGCTCGCATCATCCCCAACGCCGTCGTTATCCACGTCCGCATACCAGGTGACCGGAGCGTTGATCACCACTGCGGCCGTGGTGCTGAAGGCTGAGCAACCGCCGCCTGCCGCAATGGTGTACGCCACTGTGTACGTGCCGGACGCGCTGCTCCCCAGATTGATCGTTCCATTGTTCCCATTGAGGGAAAGACCGTTCGGGCTCGCCGTGTACGTCCCGCCGGAAGTGCCTGTCCGCGTGACCGTGGCCGTGCCGGTGGTACCGCAAAACGGTGTTCCCGCATAGCTGATCGTAGCCGAAGGGCCAGCTGTGATCACAACCGTGGCCGTGGTGCTGAAGGCCGCGCAGCCGCCGCCCGCCGCAATGGTGTAAGTCACCGTGTACGTCCCGGCCGTGCTGTTCCCCAAGTTGATCGTTCCGTTGTTCCCGTTGATGGAAAGGCCGCTCGGGCTCGCCGTATAGGTTCCGCCGCCGCTCCCGGTACGCGTAACACTTGCAGTGCCGGTGGTACCGCAAAACGGTGTTCCCGCATAGCTGATCGTAGCCGAAGGACCAGCTGTGATCACAACCGTGGCCGTGGTGCTGAAGGCCGCGCAGCCGCCGCCCGCCGCAATAGTGTAAGTCACCGTGTACGTCCCGGCCGTGCTGTTCCCCAAATTGATCGTTCCGTTGTTCCCATTGATGGAAAGGCCGCTCGGACTTGCAATATAGGTTCCGCCGCCCCCCGGTACTTCCCTGGCCCAAAACGGTGTTCCCTGCTGATCGTAGCCGAAGGACCAGCTGTGATCACAACCGTGGCCGTGGTGCTGAAGGCCGCGCAGCCGCCGCCCGCCGCAATAGTGTAAGTCACCGTGTACGTCCCGGCCGTGCTGTTCCCCAAATTGATCGTTCCGGTGCTCCCAGTGATGGACAGACCGCCCGGGCTCGCGGTGTATGTACCGCCGGACGTGCCCGTACGTGTGACCGTGGCTGTGCCGGTGGTAGCGCAGTATGGAGAACCACCGTATGCGATCGTCGCGGATGGTGCCTGTTGTACCATCACTGGAATGGATGCCGACGCATCACCGCAGGTGTTGGACACCGTCACTTGATATGGACCCGTAGCAGCCCCTGTCACCGTCACGCTTGCGGATGTCGGATTGGGGGAATAGCTGCCAGCGCCCGTCCATGCATAGCTCAATGGTCCGGAACCGGTGGCCGTAACGGCCAAGTTCAGCCCGTTGCTGGAACAGATCGGCGAGTTGGTGCTCGTGCCCGTGATCGTTGGAGGAACGCAGCCCGTGGTTCCGGTGCAAACACAGTTCGCACCCCAAGTATCGTCGAATGTGCCGGGGTCCAGATCGTCGCAAGGCGTTCCGGGAAGCGCAGTACCTCCGGGAATGCCTAAGCAATCCGGTGCGCAATTCCCGCCATTGACCGGTCCGTCCAGAACCTGCCCGGTAACATTGTGGCCGCCCATGGACACGTAGTAATTCCGGTTGGACAGCTGGGTGAAGGCGTCATTGCCTAAGATGAATTCCGTGCAACCCTCCCCGGCGACCGGGATGGTCGTGATGGTGAACCATTCCTCCGGCACCAGGGATATACCGCAACCTCCGTCAAAGACAGGATCCTCCAGCCGGTTGATCCCGAAACCGTTGTACGTCCGATAGGCCAGCCCTCCGTTCAGGACGACCGGGGACGGCGAAAAAGCACTCCATGCGCTACAAAAGCTTGTGCCCCCTCCGATCGCCATGCCGGAAGACGCATCATAACGGATCGTAACGGTAAGCGCGCTGAGGATCCCGCCGAAATCCGAAGTACTGTGGATCTTCATCTGCACCAGCAGTTGATCTCCGGCAGTGCCTTGTACCAGACGGATATCGGCCGATGAAGGGATGACATCTTGGGCTTGCACGTTGTTGAACGTCGCGATGAGCAAGATGATCAAACCCCATCGGAAAGCACGTGCAGACCATTTGCCAAGATCCTTCATTTCAGTCCGGTCTATTTTTTCTGTTTCAGTTTCACGGGCCACCTATTTGATCCGAATTGATCAGCCTGGCCTGGTGCTTCGTTGGATCGGGGGAAAAGCGTCGATCTGGGCACTCTTGTCCCCGTGAATCGACCTCTTTTTCCGAGGTTACAAAGGTAGTTCCTACGTGCCTAAGTGGCCACCACCACAGGACGTGCCCATCACCTTCATGGCCCGGCGACCGGACCGGAATGAAAGTCCCCGCTTCTTCCGGGAAGAGCGGGGACCATCACAGATAAATGGACAACTGACCTATTGGATCACCAAGCGCCGCAGGTAATGCCGGCCTCCGGCGATGGCTTCCACCATGTACAACCCTTGGGAGACCCGCTTGGAAAGATCCATGCCGTGGTGAACTACACCACCCACGGCTTGGGCCGTTTCCTGATAGACCAGCCTTCCCGAAGCATCGTGGATCTCGATCAGTACAGCGCGCTGCCCCTGCCCAAGTCCTTCGATGTGCAACGTGACCACTCCGGTACGGTTCGGGTTCGGGAACAAGGACATCGCATCGTCCGAACTTCCGATGGGATCCCCGATGCCGTCGATGATATCGCCTAGGCAAATGCAATCCTCCGTGATGACGTCCTCGTCGGTCCCGGCATTGCCGTCGTCACACACATCACCGATGTTCGCCTGAAGGTCCGGGCAGTCATAGATGCTCGTGCCAACACAGGCGCAATCAGCCGTCACCATGTCGTTCTCGGTCGTGGCGTCGCCATCGTCGCAGGCATCACCCACGTTCGCCTGAAGGTCAGGACAGTCGTAGATGCTCGTGCCTACGCACGCACAATCGGCCGTCACCATGTCGTTCGTCGTAGTGGCGTCCCCGTCATCGCAGGCATCACCCACGTTCGCCTGAAGGTCAGGACAGTCGTAGATGCTCGTGCCTACGCACGCACAATCGGCCGTGACCATGTCGTTCGTCGTAGTGGCGTCCCCGTCATCGCAGGCGTCGCCCACGTTCGCTTGAAGATCGGGGCAGTCGTAGACGATCGTGCCTGCACAAACGCAATCGGAAGTGATCACATCGTCCTCCGTGCCCGGATCATTATCGTCGCAGGCATCTCCGATCTGGCCTGATAAGGTCGGGCAGCTATCAATGCAATCCGCGATGCCGTCCCCGTCCGAATCGGTATCCGGCACGCCGCAACCACAGGCTCCAGGCGCGATCTTATCAGGGTCCGTAGGGCATCCATCAATACAATCCGCCGCGCCATCATTGTCCGTATCCGTATCGGGGATGCCGCAGCCACAGATCCCGGGATCCAGTTTATCCGGGTCCGTCGGGCAAGCATCACCACTGATGGCCACATAGCCCGAAGGCTGCTCACAGGCGAGAACGGCATCGGCATCGGAGCCTACCCCGTCACCATCCACATCGGCATACCACACGGTGGGATCCTGCACCAAGATATCGGTCGTTGTGCTGAACGGTCCACAGCCACCGTTGGCATCAATGCTGTAGGTCACCACATAGGTCCCGGCGGTGCTCGCATCCAAGTCGACCGAACCGGTGCCCGGATCGATCGCCAGCCCGGCAGGTGCCGCGGAGTAGCTGCCGTCCGGGGTCCCCAGCCGCGTCACTTGAGCGAAGCCGCTGGTCGTGCAGTACGGGGATCCATCAAAACTGATCGTCGCTGAGGGAGCCGCGTCAACGACCACGGAAACCGTGGCAGAAGCACTGCCACAGTTGTTCGAGACCGTGACCTGATAATCCCCCGTGGCAGCTCCCGTTACGGCAACATACTGTGAAAGTGGTCCGGGGTCGAACAAACCAGCACCCGACCATGCATAGCTCAGCGTTCCTGTTCCGCCTGCTGTAACGCCCAAGTTGAGAACTGTCCCAGAGCAGATCGGTGAATCACTCGAGGTCTCCGATATACTGGGCGGAACGCAGATCACCGTTCCGATGCAATCGCAATCCGCGGTGATCTGGTCGTTCGTCGTGTTCATGTCGCCGTCGTCGCAGACGTCACCGATGTTCGCCATCAGAACAGGGCAATCATAGACAACAGTGCCTACGCATTCGCAGTCCGAAGTGATCTGGTCGTTCGTCGTGTTCACATCGCCGTCGTCGCAGGCGTCACCGATGTTCGCCATCAGCACCGGGCAGTCATAGACAACAGTGCCTACACATTCGCAGTCCGAAGTGACCTGATCGTTCGTCGTGTTCACGTCGCCGTCGTCGCAGGCGTCACCGATGTTCGCCATCAGCACCGGGCAGTCATAGACAACAGTGCCTACACATTCGCAGTCCGAAGTGACCTGATCGTTCGTCGTGTTCACGTCGCCGTCGTCGCAGGCGTCACCGATGTTCGCCATCAGAACAGGGCAATCATAGACAACAGTGCCTACGCATTCGCAGTCCGAAGTGATCTGGTCGTTCGTCGTGTTCACATCGCCGTCGTCGCAGGCGTCACCGATGTTCGCCATCAGAACAGGGCAGTCATAGACAACAGTGCCTACGCATTCGCAATCCGAAGTGATCTGGTCGTTCGTCGTGTTCACATCGCCGTCGTCGCAGGCGTCACCGATGTTCGCCATCAGCACCGGGCAGTCATAGACAACAGTGCCTACGCATTCGCAATCCGCGGTGATCTGGTCGTTCGTCGTGTTCACATCGCCGTCGTCGCAGGCGTCACCGATGTTCGCCATCAGCACCGGGCAGTCATAGACAACAGTGCCTACGCATTCGCAGTCCGAAGTGATCTGGTCGTTCGTCGTGTTCACGTCGCCGTCGTCGCAGGCATCGCCGATGTTCGCCATCAGAACAGGGCAGTCATAGACAACAGTGCCTACGCATTCGCAGTCCGAAGTGATCTGGTCGTTCGTCGTGTTCACGTCGCCGTCGTCGCAGGCATCGCCGATGTTCGCCATCAGAACAGGGCAGTCATAGACAACAGTGCCTACGCATTCGCAGTCCGAAGTGACCTGATCGTTCGTCGTGTTCACGTCACCGTCGTCGCAGGCGTCACCGATGTTCGCCATCAGCACCGGGCAGTCATAGACAACAGTGCCTACACATTCGCAGTCCGAAGTGATCTGGTCGTTCGTCGTGTTCACGTCGCCGTCGTCGCAGGCGTCACCGATGTTCGCCATCAGAACAGGGCAGTCATAGACAACAGTGCCTACGCATTCGCAATCCGCGGTGATCTGGTCGTTCGTCGTGTTCACGTCGCCGTCGTCGCAGGCGTCACCGATGTTCGCCATCAGAACAGGGCAGTCGTAAACCACCGTGCCTAAACATTCGCAGTCCGCAGTGATCTGGTCGTTCGTCGTGTTCACGTCACCGTCGCCGCAGGCGTCGCCGATGTTCGCCATCAGCACCGGGCAGTCATAGACAACAGTGCCCACGCATTCGCAGTCCGAAGTGATCTGGTCGTTCGTCGTGTTCACGTCGCCGTCGTCGCAGGCGTCACCGATGTTCGCCATCAGAACAGGGCAGTCGTAAACCAACGTGCCTACGCATTCGCAGTCCGAAGTGATCTGGTCGTTCGTCGTGTTCACATCGCCGTCGTCGCAGGCGTCGCCGATGTTCGCCATCAGAACAGGGCAGTCATAGACAACAGTGCCTACGCATTCGCAGTCCGAAGTGATCTGGTCGTTCGTCGTGTTCACATCGCCGTCGTCGCAGGCATCGCCGATGTTCGCCATCAGAACAGGGCAGTCATAGACAACAGTGCCTACGCATTCGCAATCCGAAGTGATCTGGTCGTTCGTCGTGTTCACATCGCCGTCGTCGCAGGCGTCACCGACACCGCCTGAAAGCAGCGGGCAACTATCAATGCAATCCGGCACTCCATCATGGTCCGTGTCCGTATCCGGAACTCCACAGCCACATGTGCCGGGGTCGACCTTGTTCGGGTCGGAAGGGCAGAGGTCACCCGCCACGGCCACATAGCCGGTCGGTTGATCACAAGCCAGCGTGGTGACCGCCGGGTCCCCGGCACCATCCGCGTCGGCGTCGGCATACCACGTTGAAGCCTCATCGATCACAACATCCGCGGTGGTGGAGAAGGAAGCACATCCACCGGAAGCTGCGATGTCGTACGTCACCGTGAAATTCCCGGCGGTGCTCGCTCCGGGATCGATGCTGCCCGTGGTCGCATTCAACGACAAGCCTGAAGGAACCGAAGAATAGACCCCGCCGCCACTGCCGGTCCGGGTCACGTTAACGCTCACATCGGAGGTACAATACGGTGATCCATTGTATTCGATCATGGCCGAAGGTGCTGTCCCGATGACCAATGGCGCGGAGGTAGTGAACAGCGCACAACCACCGGAGGCCGCGATGCTGTATGTCACTGTGTACGTACCTGCGGTGCTTGCCCCCAGATCGATCTGGCCTGTGCTCGCACTGATCGAAAGCCCGCCCGGGACGGCTGCATATGTGCCTCCGGCAGTACCCGTGCGGGTAACGTCCACGGAGCCACCACCCGAGCAATAGGGTGATCCGTCATAACTGATGGAAGCGGACGGGGCGGCCCCGACGATCACAGAGGCGGTCGTGTTGAACGCTGCGCAACCACCATTCGCCGCAATGCCATACGTCACCGTGTAGGTCCCCGCGCTGCTGCTGCCCAGATCGATCGCCCCGCTGGCAAGATCGATCGACAGACCTGCCGGGTCGGCCAAGTACGTCCCGCCCGTCGTACCGGTCCGCACCACGCTTGCTGTTCCACCATCGGTGCAATAGGGCGACCCCGTGTAGGAAATGGTCGAGGACGGAGCTTCGTTCACGACCACCTGAGCGGTGGTGCTGAAGGCCGTGCATCCACCGCCTGCGGCTATGGCGTAGGTCACTGTGTAAATGCCCGCAGAGCTGTTCCCAAGATCGATGGCTCCGTTGGCCGCATTGATGGACAGTCCTGCGGGTGCCGAGCTGAACGTTCCGCCCGGTGTACCGGTACGGCTCACGGCCGCACTAACTCCTGATGTGCAATAGGGTGAACCACTATAATTGATCGTGGCCGAAGGAGCGGCCCCGATGGAGATATCGGTGGTGGTGCTGAATGCTGAGCACCCGCCAGCCGCAGCGATCGCGTAGGTCACCGTATACATGCCCGGTGCGCTGCTCGTCAGATCGACATGACCCGTTCCGACGTCGATGGACAAGCCCGATGGCGTGGCACTGAACGCGCCTCCGGAAGAACCGGTGCGGGTCACATCAGCTTGGCCTGCGGAAGCACAGAACGGTGAGCCGGTATAGGTGATCGTGGCCGAAGGGGCGGCACCCACAGAAATTTCAGCGGTGGTTGAAAATTCAGCGCAGCCCCCTGTTGGTGCTATGGTGTAGGTGACCGTGTACGTGCCGGTGGTGCTCGCGTTCAAGTCCACCGCTCCGGTACCCGCATCAATGGACAGACCACCAGGAGATGCCGTGAAAGCTCCACCACTTGCGCCCGCCAACGACACTGCGGCCTGCCCGCCGGAAGTACAATAGGGTGAACCCGGATAGTCGATGGTAGCTGTCGGTGCCTGCCCGATCTGGATCGTGGCCGTGGTTGCAAATGCGGAACAACCACCGGTAGCTCCGATCGTGTATGTCACCGTGTATGTGGCCGCTGTGCTCCCGGCCAAGCCGATCGCACCTGTGTTTGGATTGATGGACAGACCTGACGGAACAGCGCTGTACGTACCGCCAGTGCTGCCCGTACGCGTCACGGTAGCCGTGCCGCCCGAGGTGCAATAAGGCGAACCCGCGTAGCTGATCGTGGCCGATGGGGCCGTATTGATCACAACGGAAGCGGTCGTACTGAACGCCGAACAGCCACCGCCGGCAGCGATGCTGTACGTCATCGTGTAACTGCCCGCAGTGCTCGTGCCCAACGTGATAGCGCCCGTGCTCGAACTGATCGAAAGACCTGATGGCGTCGCGCTGTATGTCCCGCCAGTGCTGCCCGTACGCGTCACGGTAGCCGTGCCGCCCGAGGTGCAATAAGGCGAACCCGCGTAGCTGATCGTGGCCGATGGGGCCGTACCGATCACCACCGAAGCTGTCGTGCTAAGAGCCGAACAGCCACCGCCGGCAGCGATGCTGTACGTCACCGTGTAACTGCCCGCAGTGCTCGTGCCCAACGTGATAGCGCCCGTGCTCGAACTGATCGAAAGACCTGATGGCGTCGCGCTGTATGTGCCGCCAGTGCTGCCCGTACGCGTCACGGTAGCCGTGCCGCCCGAGGTGCAATAAGGCGAACCAGCGTAGCTGATCGTGGCCGATGGGGCCGTATTGATCACAACGGAAGCGGTCGTACTGAACGCCGAACAGCCACCGCTAAGCGATGCTGTACGTCACCGTGTAACTGCCCGCAGTGCTCGTGCCCAACGTGATAGCGCCCGTGCTCGAACTGATCGAAAGACCTGATGGCGTCGCGCTGTATGTCCCGCCAGTGCTGCCCGTACGCGTCACGGTAGCCGTGCCGCCCGAGGTGCAATAAGGTGAACCAGCGTAGCTGATCGTGGCCGATGGGGCCGTGCCGATCACCACCGAAGCTGTCGTGCTAAGAGCCGAACAGCCACCGCTGGCAGCGATGCTGTAAGTCACCGTGTACGTCCCCGCAGTGCTCGTGCCCAACGTGATAGCGCCCGTGCTCGAACTGATCGAAAGACCTGATGGCGTCGCGCTGTATGTCCCGCCAGTGCTGCCCGTACGCGTCACGGTAGCCGTGCCGCCCGAGGTGCAATAAGGTGAACCAGCGTAGCTGATCGTGGCCGATGGGGCCGTACCGATCACCACCGAAGCTGTCGTGCTAAGAGCCGAACAGCCACCGCTTACAGCGATGCTGTAAGTCACCGTGTACGTCCCCGCAGTGCTCGTGCCCAACGTGATAGCGCCCGTGCTCGAACTGATCGAAAGACCTGATGGCGTCGCGCTGTATGTCCCGCCAGTGCTGCCCGTACGCGTCACGGTAGCCGTGCCGCCCGAGGTGCAATAAGGCGAACCCGCGTAGCTGATCGTGGCCGATGGGGCCGTACCGATCACCACCGAAGCTGTCGTGCTAAGAGCCGAACAGCCACCGCCGGCAGCGATGCTGTAAGTCACCGTGTACGTCCCCGCAGTGCTCGTGCCCAACGTGATAGCGCCCGTGCTCGAACCGATCGAAAGACCTGATGGCGTCGCGCTGTATGTCCCCCAGTGTGCCGTACGCGTCACGGTAGCCCCCAGGTCAGGGAACCCGCTGGGGCACCACCCCCGAAGCAGGCCAACAGCCCGCTGTAGTCACCGTCGTCCCCCAGCGCCCAACGTATAGCGCCCTGCTCGAACCATCGAAAGACCTGATGGCGTCGCGCGTATGTCCCGCCAGTGCTGCCCGTACGCGTCACGGTAGCCGTGCCGCCCGAGGTGCAATAAGGCGAACCCGCGTAGCGATCGTGGCCGATGGGGCCGTACCGATCACCACCGAAGCTGTCGTGCTAAGAGCCGAACAGCCACCGCCGGCGATGCTGTAAGTCACCGTGTACGTCCCCGCAGTGCTCGTGCCCAACGTGATAGCGCCCGTGCTCGAACTGATCGAAAGACCTGATGGCGTCGCGCTGTATGTCCCGCCAGTGCTGCCCGTACGCGTCACGGTAGCCGTGCCGCCCGAGGTGCAATAAGGCGAACCCGCGTAGCTGATCGTGGCCGATGGGGCCGTACCGATCACCACCGAAGCTGTCGTGCTAAGAGCCGAACAGCCACCGCCGGCAGCGATGCTGTAAGTCACCGTGTACGTCCCCGCAGTGCTCGTGCCCAACGTGATAGCGCCCGTGCTCGAACTGATCGAAAGACCTGATGGCGTCGCGCTGTATGTCCCGCCAGTGCTGCCCGTACGCGTCACGGTAGCCGTGCCGCCCGAGGTGCAATAAGGCGAACCCGCGTAGCGATCGTGGCCGATGGGGCCGTACCGATCACCACCGAAGCTGTCGTGCTAAGAGCCGAACAGCCACCGCCTAGCAGCGATGCTGTAAGGCACCGTGTACGTCCCCGCAGTGCTCGTGCCCAACGTGATAGCGCCCGTGCTCGAACTGATCGAAAGACCTGATGGCGTCGCGCTGTATGTCCCGCCAGTGCTGCCCGTACGCGTCACGGTAGCCGTGCCGCCCGAGGTGCAATAAGGCGAACCCGCGTAGCTGATCGTGGCCGATGGGGCCGTGCCGATCACCACCGAAGCAGTCGTGCTAAGAGCCGAACAGCCACCGCCAGCTGCGATGCTGTATGTCACCGTGTACGTCCCCGCAGTGCTCGTGCCCAACGTGATAGCGCCCGTGCTCGAACTGATCGAAAGACCTGATGGCGTCGCGCTGTATGTCCCGCCAGTGCTGCCCGTACGCGTCACGGTAGCCGTGCCGCCCGAGGTGCAATAAGGCGAACCCGCGTAGCTGATCGTGGCCGATGGGGCCGTACCGATCACCACCGAAGCTGTCGTGCTAAGAGCCGAACAGCCACCGCTAAGCAGCGATGCTGTAAGTCACCGTGTACGTCCCCGCAGTGCTCGTGCCCAACGTGCGTGCGCCCGTGCTCGAACTGATCGAAAGACCTGATGGCGTCGCGCTGTATGTCCCGCCAGTGCTGCCCGTACGCGTCACGGTAGCCGTGCCGCCCGAGGTGCAATAAGGCGAACCCGCGTAGCTGATCGTGGCCGATGGGGCCGTGCCGATCACCACCGAAGCAGTCGTGCTAAGAGCCGAACAGCCACCGCCAGCTGCGATGCTGTACGTCACCGTGTAACTGCCCGCAGTGCTCGTGCCCAACGTGATAGCGCCCGTGCTCGAACTGATCGAAAGACCTGATGGCGTCGCGCTGTTGTGCCGCCAGTGCTGCCCGTACGCGTCACGGTAGCCGTGCCGCCCGAGGTGCAATAAGGTGAACCAGCGTAGCTGATCGTGGCCGATGGGGCCGTACCGATCACCACCGAAGCTGTCGTGCTAAGAGCCGAACAGCCACCGCCGGCAGCGATGCTGTAAGTCACCGTGTACGTCCCCGCAGTGCTCGTGCCCAACGTGATAGCGCCCGTGCTCGAACTGATCGAAAGACCTGATGGCGTCGCGCTGTATGTGCCGCCAGTGCTGCCCGTACGCGTCACGGTAGCCGTGCCGCCCGAGGTGCAATAAGGCGAACCAGCGTAGCTGATCGTGGCCGATGGGGCCGTATTGATCACAACGGAAGCGGTCGTACTGAACGCCGAACAGCCACCGCCGGCAGCGATGCTGTACGTCACCGTGTAACTGCCCGCAGTGCTCGTGCCCAACGTGATAGCGCCCGTGCTCGAACTGATCGAAAGACCTGATGGCGTCGCGCTGTATGTCCCGCCAGTGCTGCCCGTACGCGTCACGGTAGCCGTGCCGCCCGAGGTGCAATAAGGTGAACCCGAATAGCTGATCGTGGCCGATGGGGCCGTGTTCACAACGACAGGGACACTTGACGAAGCCGTTCCACAGGCATTCGTCACCACGACCTGATAGTTGCCTGTGGCCGCTCCGGTAACCGATACGTTCTGTGATGATGCATTGGGACTGAAGGTGCCCGTACCGCTCCAGGCATAGCTCAATGGCCCGGTACCCGTTGCGGTGACGCCGAGGTTCAAGGTGGAACTGGAGCATATCGGGGAGTTGCTTGTGGTGCCGCTAATGGCAGCTCCGGTGCAGGTCGGCGTACCGATACAAACGCAGGATGCATTCCACGTGTCATTGGTCGTTCCCGCATTGCCGTCATCGCAAGCCGTACCGGGAAGGGCCGTACCTCCGATCATGCCTAAGCAGTCCTCGGCACAATTGCCCCCGCTCACCGGACCACCTACCACTTGGCCGGTGACATCCTGCCCGTTCATGGAGATGTAGAAATCCCTGTTGTCGGATCCGGTAAATGCATCATTGCCCAAGGTGAACGCCGTGCAGCCGGTACCACCGACCGGAATGGTGGTGATCGTGAACCAGGTCTCCACCGGCAGGCTCATCGCACATCCTCCGTCAAAGGCCGGATCTTCAAGCCGGTTAAGGCCAAACCCGTTGTATGTACGATAAGCTGTACCACTGTTGACCACCACCGATGACGGTGGAAATGAGCTCCACGCGTTGCAAAAAGTCGCTCCCCCTCCCAATGTCCCGCCGGCGGAGGCATCGTACCGGATCGTGACGGTCATTGCACTCAAGATCCCACCGAACGTGCCTGCGCTATGCAACTTCACCTGCACCAGCAACTGGTCCGAGGCACTGCCCTGCACCAGACGAACATCGACTGAACTTGGTAAGATATCGGTCTGTGCCGCGGCAGGCAATGCAAGACTCGCAAGCAGCAAAGCGACCAAGCCCGTTCGCAGGCAGTATCCGGACAAAAAGGATCTAAATCGTCCCATCAGCTATTGAATTTTTTCAGTGTGTGAAGAAGATGCGGTTGCCACCAATACCCGTCAAGGCAGTTGTTCGACCACCACTGCCGTTGGCGATGAACCTCCGATGTTCAGGAGGATGGGGTCCCGGTCATTCGAGGACCCCGTGTACTTCACCACACCGTCCATGGTCACGTCCGCAGTATGATATCCGGTAGCTACACCGGTCAGTACCGACCCCCCTATGGCAATAAGTACCGCATCGCGGTCGTTGCCGCCGCCTGTGAATTTGACCTTGGCATCGCCCGTGATCTCGCCGGACCACATGGTCCTGGAAGAACCGACGGTCTTCCGCGCGTTCGTACCCCAAGTGGTCACACCGGAGGATCGAAGGTCAATGGTGGTGGCGGATCCGTTCAATGCGTAGCTGGACGCGGTCATCACGCCCAAGTGGTTCCGATGGCGGACGGCCAAATTGTATGATCCGTTCGGTACGTGCATGCTCACCGCGCTCTTGCCGTTCAGGTCCACCACATCCCCGTCCCGCTGCAACAAGGCTGCCCGCGAGGCCACTATGACCGATGTGTTCGACGCTGAACGCAGTTCCAACCAGATCCAATCAACGATGGCGTTGTTTCCGGCTACCGCAAGGACGCTGGGTGAAAGGCGATGTGGAACATCCGTGCCCATGGGGACGAAGCCCAATGCCGGGTACGGGTCGACCGCGGGAACCAGCCCTTGGGTACGCAGATCATCGTTCATCAATCCAGTGCCCTGTACGTACGGCCCGTCCAAGATCACTTTCGCCGCCAGCATGGAGGTCCGGGTCTCCCCTTCGGTGGTCTTGATCCATTGGTCAGCGGCCAGCCCGTAGTACTTGTCGTTGATCCCGGATGGCCAATGCACGATCGCCGAGTCCACCACCGTGTTCGCGCCCATCCCGAAATGACAGGTGAAGGAACAGACGATGCCATAACTCTCTCCTGCACGAACCTCACGGATCTGTGTGCCCCAGGCACCATAGAGCGTCACCCGGGCGCCTATACCGTCCCGATTGCTCGTGGTCCCCTCCAAATTGAAGTTGATGAAGTGGTTGCTGTTGCCATTGTTCAAGTACAGCTCGTCGCGGCGGGTGGTGCTGTATGTGACATAACCCGAGCCATAGCCTGCATATACATCAATGAAACCATCGTGGTTCATATCGCCCAAGGCGAAGGTGTGCAGATTGTATGAGGAAGGCTCGGGAAGCATGTTCGGCATTTGCGTGAAGGTCCCGTTACCATTACCATGGAAATAGAATTCGGCACTGCCTCCCAGGTTCCCGCTCGTGATCAGGTCCAGATACCCATCATTGTCGAGGTCCTCGAACTTGGATTGCAGGAAGGCCGCGCTGATCTCCAGTCCGCTTCCCGAAGTGGCATCGGTGAAATGCCCGGTACCATCATTCAGGAAGAGCTCCATGCTGCGACTGTGGTTGGTAACGACCATGTCCAGGTCCCCGTCATTGTCAACATCTCCGAAATCCGTCGTCCAGGACTGTTCCCTGTTCTGCGCGCCGTAGGTCAGGGCCTCATCCGTGTAATGGTTTGTGCCATCATTGACGAAGAGACGGTTCCAGCGGCGCGGATCGGAGGAAACGTTCACCCCTTGCCTGCAGTGGGCGATGAAGAAATCAAGATCGCCATCATTGTCGAAATCGATGAAAACGCTCCCGTAGTTGCCGCTCATGTCAGAGGAAGGCGAAGTGGTGAAATCCACATAGTCATTGTAGGACAGTGACCCTGAGCCATTGTTCAGCCAGATCTTCGGGGCGGCGTTGTCGTGGCATCCGAAAGCGTCCAACCAACCATCGTTGTTAATGTCCGCCATGTTCGCGCATTGCATGAACATGGTGCCATTGTTCAAGCTGCTCCATGTTCCGGAACCCCTACCGCTCATCCGGAGGAAATGGACGCCATCGTTCGAACCGCCACTGAAGAAGTCCTTGTGACCATCATTGTCCACATCCCCGGCAGCCATGCCCCACTGCGAGGAGGATGAAGCCTGGCCCATGTTATAAGAGGTGAAAGTGCCGCCAGCTCCTTGATAGTCGATGTAGACATATTTGCTTTCGTCCAGCAAGAGCAGGTCGTCGAAGCCATCACCGTCCATGTCCGCTATGCCCACGCAACCTCCGGAATGGGCGCTTTGGTCGGACAGGATACTCGTGCTCAACGTAAACGTTTGACCCACCACGAAAGCAGGCGACATGGCGAGAAGGGCGAAAAGGGAAAAACTTAGCTTCATTCGTGCTCGGTTGACCTGTTTGGAAGCGAAAGTACGTTCAACCGAATTGCAAAGTCAAACCCTGCCGATCAAATCAAATAATTCATCTGCGAAAAATTCGATCTTGTCGATCGAAGAACCGATGTTCATCTGCCCTGGACCAACCTATGGCAGTTGCTCCATCCGGATATCCGTGGGCAGGTTTCCCTCGATATTCAAGAGGATGGGGTCCCTGTCGTTCCCGGATCCCGTATACCGCACGAACCCGTCCATGGAACAATCCTCCGGGAAGTATCCCTGAATACTGGCCGTCGGGTCCGGCGCCGCGATCCTGTCGAGGATCGGGTCCCGGTCATTTTGAGTCCCCGTATAGCTAAGCTTGTTGTCCGTCCAGGCATTTCCCATCCACAGCAAGCGCTCGCTGCCTGAAGGCTTTCGCGCATCGGTCCCGTAGGTGGCGGTCGCGAGGGAGGTGAAGTCCACGGTCGTTGCCGTTCCGTTCAAGGTGATCGCCTGCGCCGTCATGCAACCCAGGTGGTTCCTGTGCCGAACAGCGACAAAATAATTGCCGGGTTGCTCCGCGAATGAGACCGGGGATGTCCCGTCGACATCCACGACATCGCCATCCCGTTGGAGCAAGGCTTGGCGCGTGGCCACCAGTGCGGAAGGTGAACCGGCAGCACGGAGTTCCAGGCGCACCCAATCAACGATCGCATCCGCCCCGGTGTTCAGAAGTACTCCTGAGGCGCACGTCTCCCCTCCCCCGTTCCCAGCTTGAGCAAATCCGAGCGTGGTATAGGGTTCCGCCGTGGGCACCAAGCTGGCCGCCCTCAGGTCATCCTTCATAATGCCTCCTGCCACATAGGGGCCTTCCAGCCACACCTTCGCCTGGATAAGCACCTGCTCCGGAGCGGTGATCGTGAAGTCCTGATCGCTGATATCAAAGAAGATATTGCCGTTGGCCCGGACCATCACCCGGGCCGTCGTAGTGGCCAAGTTCGGCAGATCCACTGCGGCAGTCCCGTCGTTCGGCGTGGCGCTCGCCAATGTGTACGGATAAGTGAGACCCCCATCCGCGCTCAACAGAATGTCCACGTTCGCGCAGTTCACCGGTGACCCGGTAGTGCCTGCCGGGTTCCACGTGACCGCTTGGCTGCTCATGGCAGGCCATGTCAATGCCGTGTTGGGCTGGGTCACGAGAAATGGGCCGGAGCTTCCACTGACGGTCACGGTCATGTTGTCCTGGTCGTTGCAGCCACCACCTGCGGCATTATCACGGACAGTGACGCGGAAGCTGTACGTACGCGGGACGTCGGCCAGCACCTCCCAGTTGGGTGACGGGGGCGTTCCGGAAGCAAGGGTCTCAAGATTGGGGAACCATCGTTGCGGACTTGGGGTGGGAAGCCAAGGGCGGAAATTCGGGCCATCATCGCTGGATGCCTCCGGAGGCTGGGTGGAGGGCTGGTAATCCATCTGCTCCCAACTGTACGTGAGGCTGTTATCGGTATCAACGTCCGCCCCTATGGCGGTGAGCACAAATGGCGTGTTCCGCGGTATGGTGCGGTCACCGCCGGCGCTTACCGTGGGCGACATATTGACCAATGGCACCGTCTGTGGACATCCACTGCTATTGCCTCCGGTGATGTTGGCGTGGATCTCCTCGAGGCTGTACCCGCCGAACATGTCGATACTGTGAGCCTCCACATTCGGGGAGCACACCCCCGCATAACCCATGATGGTGATGCCGCTCCCTACTTCCACGGCGGCTTGGCCCGCCCGGTTGCAACTGTTGTTCTGTGTGTGATTGCCCCCGTACTGATGACCCATCTCGTGTGCTACGTAGTCAATATCGAAGGGGTCCCCGACAGGTGCGGACTGCCCCGTGACGCCCCCCGCCTTATTGCCCGTGCACGGTGAGTTCAGATAGGCCACGCCTCCACCACCAGTGCTAAAAACGTGCCCGATGTCATAGTTCGAGTAGCCGATCACCGCGTCGCACTTGGTCTGGTTCTGACCCAACATGGTCCCTCCACTGTTGTTGCTGTAACCATCGGTCGTGGTGTTCGTGAACACCAATTGGTCATTGTTCGCCACCAGTACCATGGTCAGTGCCGCTTCACGTTCATAGACCCCGTTTACCCGGTTGAGCGTGGTGGCCATGGCCGCGATGGCCGGTGCTTTGTTCGTCCCTGTTGCCCCGAAGAAGTTGGCATACTCTCCAGTGCAGGCCAAGGCCAAGCGATAGGTGCGGAACTGACAATCCCCTGCTCGGGCCGCACCGGCTTGTGCGATCCACTGGGCCGTTTGCGCCATGGCGTGCGGCACATCGTTCACTTCGTCGTAGGTGCAGGTGATGGGGCTTCTCCCTGATCCGGGGCGCAGGTCACGCTTCCAATAGACCTGATGGTCCACACCGTTCCCCATGGCGACAGGGTCGATGAACGCATCCCCGCCGGGCAGGCCCGTGATCATTCCATGAAAACCGGCCGGAGTGAGATCGAACTTCAAGCGGACCAGCGGATCATCAATAGCGACACCCGAATACGTCCGGATGTAGGCATACCGCTCCGCCATCCGGCCCTGCATCAACGGGGTTTCCAGATAACGGAACAGCCCGAGATCCCCGTTCGGCAAAGGAAGTGTGATCACGGCGGTGGCAGAAGCCAGATCCAGGACCGTTCCGCGGTCAACATGACCCAAGCGATCGCGCATGGCCATTGTATCCAGCCGGAAACCCAGCGCCTTGTCCGGGTTGATCATGCGCCTCTCCTGCGCCATGGAGGTCAATGGGGTGGATCGCCAAAGAGCGCTCCCTTGAGCCAAAATATTCTGGTTGAACGAAACGAGGATCAATGGGAGCACGAGGTCTCGAAAGGTCATTTTGGGGAGCTGTATTGCGGATCGGTTCATCGCTTTCGGGCGTCCTTGGTCCCAAGGCACGTCAATACGATAGGTTCCGTACCCGCAAATTGGTGAAAAAAGGGACACGGCACTTCTAGGACACCGCGAAAACGTGCGATCGGCCCCTCTTCACTACCGGGGATCGCTGGTCAGAGCAGCTCGCGGATGATGCGTTCCGCGGTGACCCCTTCGGCCTCGGCCTTGTAGTTACGTACCAAACGGTGCCGCAGGATCGGTTCCGCGACGGCCTGCACATCCTCGATGTCCGGGCTGAAACGTCCCCGCACCAAGGCGTGGCATTTGGCCCCGATCACCAAGTACTGGCTCGCCCGCGGCCCGGCTCCCCAACTCACATGGTCCCGGATCACCGCCGGTGTTCCCGGCATTCCGGGACGCGTGCTGGTGGCCAACTTCACGGCATACTCCATTACATTGTCCGGCACCGGAATACGCCGCACCAGCCCTTGGTAGAAGAGGATCTCTTCAAGGCTCATAACAGGCTCCACGGTGGCCGTGGTCCCACCGGTAGTGGCCTTCACCACCGCAAGTTCGTCCTGATAGGAAGGATAATCCACCCAAATGTTGAACATAAAACGGTCCAACTGTGCCTCCGGCAAAGGATAGGTTCCTTCCTGCTCAATAGGGTTCTGCGTGGCCAGCACGAAGAAGGGCTCAGGCAGTTTGAAGGTGTTACCTGCCGCAGTGACGGACTTTTCCTGCATGGCCTCCAGGAGCGCCGCCTGGGTCTTGGGCGGGGTCCGGTTGATCTCGTCAGCGAGAATAATGTTGGCGAAGAGCGGCCCCTTCACGAAGCGGAACTGGCGGTCTTGGTCGAGCACTTCGGAGCCGATGATGTCACTGGGCATCAGGTCCGGTGTGAACTGGATCCGGTTGAAGCTGAGGCCCAGCGCACCGCCCACGGTGTTCACCAACAAGGTCTTGGCCAATCCCGGAACACCCACCAACAAACAGTGGCCCCGGCTGAAGATAGCAATAAGCACATCGTCCACCACCTTGTCCTGCCCGATGATGACCTTGTTGATCTCAGCTTTCAACCGGCGGTATTTCGCGCCGAACTCCTCCACTGCTCGCACATCACTGTTCTCTCCGCTCATGCTGATTCGTATTGATCGTTCAAATTAGGGCTGTTGCGCCGATGCAGCGATCCAGGGATGCTCGAAATTGCAGCCTTGATAGGCCGGTATGATGTTCACATAGGTGCCGGTGAGCTTCTCCTTCACCCACACATCCACGCTCCGTTGGCGCAGCTTCGCCTCCGCAGCCTGCTGGACCAAGGGATAATCCTGCACCAGGTCCATGCGGTGCGGATCGGTGCGCTTTATTAGACGAAGGACCCGATACCCTTTATTCCCGTCCGGGTCCTCAAACGCCTGAGGCTCGCTGATCTGGCCCACTTGGAGCTTGTCCAGCACGAGGAAGTTCTTCTGGTCCAGATCGCCGATGGCCCAGTGCGGGCTATTGCTGTTGGGTTCGATCACCAGACCGTTCGTGCCCTTGGTGTCTTCGTCGTCATTGTGGTCCGTTGCGGCTTTGCTGAAGTCCAGTTTTCCGTCACGCACTTGGGTCATCAGGCTGTCCAATCGGTCCTTTACCCCGAGCACGTCAGCCGGGGAGGCTTTCGGGATCAACAGGATGTGGCGGGCATTGTACTGTTCGCCCTTGCGGTCGATCATCTCCATGATGTGATATCCGTACTTGGTCTTGAACACCGGGGATATCTCCCCGCCCTTCAGGCTCATCGCCACGGCATCGAACTCGGGCACCATCACGCCTTGCGGGACCATGCCCAGCTCGCCGCATTGGGCCGCCGAACCCGGGTCCTCACTGTAGAGGATGGCCACGGTGCAGAAGTCCTTCTCCCCTTTCACGATGGCATCGCGGTATTCCTCCAGTTTCAATTTCACGCGCCGGTCTTCATTTTCCGTGGGTCTGGCATAGATGGAAATGCGCGCGAACTCCACCCCGGCGTTGATGAAGGGCAGGCTGTCCTGGGGGATGCTCTTGAAGAACTGCTCCACCTCCTTGGGTGTCACCCGTGCATCCCCAGTGATCTTCTGCTGCATCTGTTGGCTCATGAGCTGGTCCGAGACCTGGTCGTGAAAGTCCGCCTTGATCTCAGTGACGCTCTTGCCGTAGAATTTCTCCAGCTTCTCCCGCCCGCCGATCTGCTGCTCGAAGTACCGGATGCGACGGTCCAGCTCGGCCCCGACCTGCACCTCGTCCGGGATCACGCTGTCAATGCGTGCCTGCTCCAACAGCAACTGTTGGTATAGCAGATCCTCGAACTCATTGCAGGCCAAAGAATCCGTGACCTTTTCCCCGCTTTGACGTGCCTGTTCCAGCCTGCCCGCCAATTCGCTGTACAGGATAATGCGCCCGGCCACGTTACCGATGACCCCATCGATGTAACGGCCCGGAGGTGCGGGCTGCTGCTCCTGCGCATGCGCCGGTGTTGCACCACTGCCGATGGCAAGCAGGCCCAGGACCACCAAGGCATCTTTATGGGAAACGGACATCCTTCTTGGCCAGTGCATTGGTGTAGAGTTCTTCGCGCATTCGCTCCACGAGCTTGAGCTTGCGCTGATTGATGAGAATGGATCGGACCTGTCCGGCCACCATGTCGATCGGCGAGGTGCTGTCTTTCAATCGATGGTCGAGAAAGTCCACGAAATAAGTGCCGTTGGCGTCCTCCACGACCACCTTCTGCTGTCGCTGCAACCAGTCCGTGGGATTGTCCGGGCGCAAAGGTACCTGCTGCTGTAAGGCGGTAAACTCCACCCAATCGTCATGGCTGTCCACGATCGTGGTGCCGCGCTGGGCGAGAAGCACCTCAAGCCTATGGGTATCTTCCTCCTTTTCACTCCGCCACAATTGCTCCACCCGCTTGATCAGTTTCTTGTCCTTGTCCCGCAGCTTGAACCAGCGGACGCGGACGATATTGTCCTTCAGCTGGAAATTGGCGATGTTCTTGTCGTAATAGTCCTGGACCTGGGAACCGCTGACCACGGTATCCAGGTTCTGCAGGACCAGTGCCTGCTCGTACGCAAATGTGAGCAGCGATTCCCGATAGGCCTTGATCCGGGCCTCCACGTTCATCTGGTCCTTGTCCAGGTTCTCCTCGGCCATGTGCAGCATTACGCGGTCCCTGGCCCAGTTGTCAAGGAACCGGCGCGCGATGGCCGCGCTATCCTCCGGGGAGGCGTCCATGGGCACCACGGGGCGCAGGTCGCTCCAATACAGATTGTCGCCGTATGCCTCGGCCACTATACTGTCAGAAGGATCGCGGTCCGCCCCGCAGGATGCAAGGAGAAGGGCGGCGATGACCGCCGCCCTTCCCATGCTCGTTCCGGGGCAATATGCCGCCATGGTCACTTGATGCTGTACAGCACGTCCTGTTCAACCTTCACCGGGTACTTGGCCCGCAGCTCCTTGATCCAGTCCTTTTCCAGTTGGTCCTGATAAGCAGCGGTCACCAGTCCCCGGGCCTCGATCAGCGGCTTGGGCTCGGGCTGCACCACCTTTTTCATGTCAGCGAAGAGCACCTTGCCGTCCGCTGCCACGTCTGTGGTCAGCCCCGGTAATGTGACATCCTTGATCAGCGGTTTCTCCTCCTTGGTGAACAGCCCGCTTTCGATGGAAAGCGCGGTCGGATCCTTCTTGTTGACGATAGCCAGCAGGTCTTTGCCCGCTTTCCCCTTCTTCACCAGGCCGCGCACCTGCTTCGCTACATCGGCATTGGCACAGGTGTAGATGTCCAGGTCGTAGCGCACGGGGTACATGAAGTCGAACTTGTGCTGCTCGTAGTAATTCTCCAGTCCTGCCGTGTCCTTTACCGCCTTGCTCCAGACTTTCTCATCAGTGAGCTCGAACAGCAGGATACCGTCGCGGTATTCCTTCATCAGCATCCGGAACTCCGGATATTTCTTCTCCAGGTTCCCGTCCTCAAAGGCCAATAGCTGGTCGTCCACGAACTGGTCGAAATGGTCCTTCACATACGGGCCTATCGGTTGCACGGGACCGCGGCGCTGCTTCTGCTGGATGTAGTCCAACAGGTCCATCTGGCTATAGCTCTTGCCGTCGATGGTGAAGACCGGCTTGGTGAGCTTGGCATTGTGCCCCTTGTCGTTCACCCATCCCTGCTCCACGTCGCGCACCACCACGGTATCATCCGGCATAGGCGGGATCTTGCCCTCCATCTTCGCGAGCGGGCTCATCATCTTCCCGTTCTTCAACGCGCCGGTGATGGTGCGGTCATATTTCAGGCCGTTGTGCGTCACGACGGTCTCCTCGGCATCCTTGCGCAACAAGGTGTCCATCGCCATTGTGCCCTTCCTGAAGACCGTGGTGTCCAATGCCTTTTCTACGGCCGCCTGGTTCTTGGGGAATGCCTTGAAGTGGTACTCGCTCCGCAGGTCGGCCAGGAATTTCTTCCGGGTGATCTCCGCACGGCTGTCATGGGCGATCTTGGTCTTTAGCTCGCCCTTCACTTCCTCGAAGTTGGGAGGCGGGGTGTAGCTCAGGCGCTTCACGATGTGCCAGCCGTAGGAGGTCTTGAACGGGGTGCTCAAGTCGCCGTCACTTTGTAGAGCGAACGCTTTCTCCTCGAACTCAGGGATCATTTTGCCCGTGGTGAACGGCGGAAGTTCACCACCCTTGGTGTTGGTGGCGGCATCGTCGCTGTACTTCATTGCAGCGTCCGAGAAGCTCAACTCGCCGCTCTTGATGCGGCCATAGGCCTCTTCGATCTTCTTCTCCGCCTCCTGCTGCTTCTCGGGGCTGTCCTCGTCGGTGGTGCGGATCATGATGTGGGCCACCTTGACCTCTCCTTGTGCCGGTCTCCTATCGGTGGCCTTGATGATGTGGTAGCCGAACTTGGTGCGCACCGGTCGGCTCACCTGCCCCACGGGTGTGTTGTAGGCCGCATTCTCGAAGGGGTACACCATCTGCAGCACGCTGAAGTAGCCAAGGTCGCCACCATTGGTTTTCGCGCTTGGGTCATCGCTACCGCCCTTGCTTTTGGCCACGGTGGCGAAATCCTCCCCACCGACCACACGGGCGCGCAACGCCTCGATCCGTTTCCAAGCGGCCAACGTGTCTTCCGGTGAGGCGTCCGGGTCTACCTGCACCAAGATGTGGCTCGCACGGATCTCCTCTTTTTTGCGGTTGAACGCTTCCTGCATCAGCTGGTCGTTCAGGCCGCGATCGATCAGGTAGGGTCGTGCCAATTGCGTGCGATAGCCCGCCAGCTCGCTTTTGAACTTCGACACCGTGTCCATGCCAAGGTCTTCAGCCGCACGCACCTTCAGCTTGTAGTTGATGAAGAGGTCCAAGTATTCGTCCAGAGCCTCCTTGGTCACCGGCGCGTCCTTGTTGTTCTTCTTGTAGATCGACTCGAACTCGCTGCGCGAGACCGGCTGGTTCGCCACGGTCATCAAGGTGGGGTCGTTCGCGTCGGTCTGCGCTTGTGCTCCGAAGGCCAGTATGCTCAAGGCCGCTCCGAACAAGATCCGCTTCATCATGGGATGGTGCATTGTAAAGGGCGACAAATGTAACCGGATCGGCAAGTGGAGGGCCGGGGCAGGGCCGCTTGCACGTTAATAAGATCCAACCTGCCCCGTTTCACGCCATTCCCGGCTTGGGGACCTTCCCGGTAAACATCCACTGCCCGCGCAGCCTACATTGTTCCGATATTCACTTTCGCTAATGGAGCAACAACTTCCCGCCGACCTCACCAGCTCCCCCCTCTACAGTGCCGATCTGGCGCCTATCCCGGCCAATAAACGCACCTGGAACGTATGGAACTTGGCTGCGCTCTGGGTGGGCATGGCGGTGTGTATCCCCACCTATCTGCTTGCCTCGTACATGATGCGGGCCGGCCTCAGTTGGCAGGCGGCGATCACCATTATCGGCCTCGCCAATCTGGTGATCACCGTGCCCATGGTGCTCAACGGCCACGCCGGCGTGAAATACGGGATCCCTTTCCCCGTGTTGGGCCGCTCGGCCTTCGGGACGCAGGGCATCCACATCCCCAGCATGGTGCGCGCCATCGTGGCCTGCGGTTGGTTCGGCGTGAACGCGTGGATCGGCGGGCTGGCGCTCTATTCCATTTGGAACACGGCTCTCGGCATACCGGGCGATCCCGGCCTTAGCATGGGCAAATTCGTTGCCTTCGGGGTGTTCTGGCTGATCCAGATCTGGTTCATCTGGCGCGGCACGGAAAGCATCAAGTGGATGGAGACCTGGGCCGCGCCGATCCTGATCGTGATCGGACTGCTGCTGATCGGTTGGGGGGCGAAGAACGCCGGTGGTTTCATGAACGCATTGGAGCAGGGCAAGCAGTTGCAGCACGGCACGGTGACCATGGCGAAGGCCACGGACTCCCCCGGCCGAACGTTGGTGCTCGCACCACTGCAATACACGGACGGCTCGCTCAAGGCCACGCACTATCGCTTAGTTCCGGAGTCGACCGAGGATCCGGAGGCAACCCACTGGACCCCGCTCACGAATCCCGTGACCGAAGTGCCCATCGGCCTGCGGACCACCGCGAATGTGCAGTTCAAGGATGATGCAGGCAATCTGTCGAGCATCGTGACCGTGAACGCCGAGGCCCCGCCCGACGAAGGTGTCGGCTTCTGGAGCTACCTGCTCTGGTTCACGGCCATGGTCGGATTCTGGGCCACGATGGCGATCAGCATTTCGGACATCACGCGCTTCGCAAAGACGCAGAAAGACCAGCTCGCGGGCCAGTTCATCGGGCTGCCCGGCACCATGCTGTTCTACTCGTTCGTCGGCATATTCGTCACCAGTGCGGCCGTGGTGGCCTTCAAGGACGTCCTGATCGCCGAGGATGCACCGTGGGACCCCGTCACGCTCGTGAGCAAATTCCAGAACCCGGGGGTGGTGATCTTCGCGCAGTTCGCCATGCTGATCGCCACGCTCAGCACCAACATCGCGGCGAACGTGATCGCACCGGCCAACGCCATCAGCAACCTCTTTCCGAAAAAGATCAGCTTCCGTGTTGGCGGCGTGATCGCCGGGCTGATCGGCGTGGTGATCTGCCCTTGGTGGCTGATGGACGAGATCAGCGGCATCCTCGTCTTCGTAAGCGGTCTGCTCGGTCCGGTGTTGGGCATTCTGCTCTGCGATTATTTCCTCGTGCGGAAACGCACGCTCATACTGGCGGACCTGTACCGAGAGAACGGGCCGCACGCCGGGGTGAGCAAGCCGGCATTGATCGCCTTGATCGCGGGAGTGCTTGTGGCTCTGATCGGCTATTGGGTGAAGCCGCTGGAAGCGCTTTACCAGCTTTCGTGGTTCACGGGGTTCATCGTGAGCTTCGTGGTGTATGCAGTGCTGAAGCGATGGGATGCAACAAGAGCCACCGCCCGAACATCCTCTTGAAGCCCATCCTACAACACCAAAATTCCCCTAACACCGGGCGGTGAATGCCCAGCCTTGGTACATTCGGCACACCATGAGCATATTGATCAAGAACGGGACCGTTGTCACCGCCGCCGACCTGCACCGCGCGGATGTTCTCATTGAAGGTGAACACGTAAAGGCCATCGGGCACGACCTGAAAGCGGAAGGCGCCGAAGTGATCGACGCGAAAGGCCTGTTCGTAATGCCCGGCGGCATCGACCCGCACGTACACCTTGCCATGCCCTTCATGGGCACCTTCAGCAGCGATGATTATTCCACCGGAACGCTCGCCGCGCTCCACGGCGGCACCACCATGGTGATCGACTTCATTCTACAAACGCAAGGCAAGAGCCTGCACCATGCGCTGGAAACCTGGCAGGGCCGCATGAAGGGCAACCTCTACGGCGACCTCGGTTGGCACATGGCCGTCACCGATTTCAACGACGACACGAAGAAGGAGGTGAAGGAGATGATCGAGCAGGAGGGCATCACCAGCTTCAAGACCTTCATGGCTTACAAGGGCGCGCTGATGATCGACGACCGCCAGATGGTGGGCCTGATGAACGAGGTGAAGGCGAACGGCGGCATCGTTACCGTGCATGCCACCAACGGCGACATGATCGACTTCCTGGTGCAGAAGAACCGCGCGGAAGGGAACATGGCGCCACTGTACCACTATCTCAGCCAGCCGGAGATCACCGAGGCCGAGGCCACCGGTCGCTTTGCCGACATGGCCTCCTACACCGGCGTGCCCGCGTACATCGTACACATGACCTGCGAAGGCGCGCTGAACCATGTGCGCGACGCAGCGCGACGCAACCAGCGCGTGCTGGCGGAAACCTGCATCCAATACCTGCTGCTGGATGCCTCGTTGTACGAACGCGAGGACGGCGCGAAGTGGGTGATGAGCCCGCCGCTGCGCGAGAAAAAGGACATCGCCGCATTGTGGGGCGCAATAGACCAAGGCACCGTGCAGGTGGTGGCCACGGACCATTGCCCCTTCACCTTGGAGCAGAAAGCCATGGGCAAGGACGATTTCTCGAAGATCCCCAACGGGCATCCCGCCATCGAGCACCGCATGGAACTGCTCTTCAGCGAAGGCGTGAACAAGAAGCGCATCACGCTGAACAAATTCGTGGAGGTCACCGCCACCAACCCGGCGAAGATCTTCGGGATGTTCCCCCGCAAAGGCACCATCGGCATCGGCAGCGACGCGGACATCATCCTCTTCGACCCGAACGAGAAGCATGTGCTCAGCGCGAAGACGCACCACATGAACACGGACTACAGCGGCTACGAGGGCAAGGAACTCACCGGTAAGGTGAAGACCGTGATCCTGCGCGGCCAAGTGGCCATCCATAACGGCGAGGTGAAGATCAAGAAAGGCTACGGACAGTTCGTGAAGCGGGCGAAGGTATCGGGGATGCTTTGAGCAATGGAACGCAGATGACGCTGAAAGAGCAGATACACGCAGATAAAATGCAGGAGGTGGAAGAAGAATATCTGCATGCTGAACTGACCGAGGCGATCATCAAGGCGTTCTATACGGTGTACAATTCCTTGGGCTATGGCTTTCTCGAAAAAGTTTACGAAAATGCACTGTACTTGGAACTTCTGAACATGGGGCTAACTGTCGTTCGTCAGAGTCCTGTCACTGTATACTATCAGGAAAAGGAAGTGGGGCAGTACTATGCCGACCTGTTAGTCGACGACCTTGTGATCTTGGAGTTGAAAGCAGCGGAGACCATCTGCAAAGAGCACGAGTACCAACTCATCAACTACCTTAAGGCCACAAAAATTGAGGTGGGCCTTCTGCTCAACTTCGGCACCAAGCCACAGGTCAAACGAAAGATCTTTTCCAACCGCCGGATGTGTTGACCCACCTTTACACATACATCAGCACGCCACACCCACAACTCAAAATCAGCGTAGATCCATCTTTCAGCGTCATCTGCGTTCCAAAACCCACGAAATGCCAAGGACAATTAAGAGCGGCCTCATACAGATGAGCCTCCCGAAAACAGAAGGCGAAGGAACCATCCCCGAGATCATCGATGCGATGGTGCAGAAGCACATCCCTTTCATCGAGAAAGCCGGAAAGGCAGGCGTGCAGATCCTCTGCCTGCAGGAGATCTTCAACACGCCCTACTTCTGCCCCGGCCAGGACAAGAAGTGGTACGAAAGCGCGGAGAGCGTGCCCGGCCCCACCACGGAGCTGATGCAGACCTACGCCAAGAAATACAACATGGTCATCATCGTGCCGATCTACGAGAAAGAGTCACCCGGCGTGCTGTACAACACGGCGGCGGTGATCGATGCCGACGGCACCTACCTCGGCAAATACCGCAAGAACCACATCCCGCACACCACCGGCTTCTGGGAGAAATTCTTCTTCAAACCCGGCAACCTCGGCTACCCCGTGTTCCAAACGAAGTATGCTAAAGTGGGTGTGTACATCTGCTACGACCGCCACTTCCCCGACGGTGCAAGATGCCTCGGACTCAACGGCGCGGAGATCGTTTACAATCCTTCCGCAACGGTGGCTGGCCTGAGCGAATACCTCTGGAAGCTGGAGCAACCGGCGCACGCTGCGGCGAACGGCTACTTCATGGGCTGCATCAACCGCGTGGGCGAAGAGAAGCCGTGGAACCTCGGCAAGTTCTACGGCCAGAGCTACTTCGTGGATCCGCGCGGACAGATCTTCGCACAAGCCTCCCGTGATGACGATGAACTGTTGATCGCGGAATTCGACCTTGATCTGATCGAAGAAGTGCGGAGTACATGGCAGTTCTTCAGGGATAGAAGGCCGGAAACTTACGGGAAGCTGGTTGAACTCTAAATCCTAGGTCGTTGCGGGTTAACGTGTTGCGGGTTACGAGTTCATACCACCGCAATGCACAACACGTAACCCGCCACGCGCAACCCGCCAACCCGTAACGCATTTCACATCCCCATGGCAGAATATAAAAAACCCACCACCCCGGCCGAATTCGCGGCCAACTTCCACCCGAAGAAGCCGTTGATGACGGACACGGAAGCCTACTACGAAAGCTCCCGCTGCCTGTACTGCTACGATGCGCCGTGCATCACCGCGTGCCCTACCGGGATCGACATACCGCTCTTTATCCGCCAGATCAACAGCGACAACAAGGACGGTGCCGCCAAGACGATCTATGATAGCAACTGGATGGGCCATGCCTGCGGGAATGTCTGCCCTACCGAGGAGCTCTGCGAAGGCGCTTGCGTGTACAACTACAGCGATGTCAAACCGATCGAGATCGGGCGCTTGCAATCACATGCCACGGACAAGGTGATCCGTTCCAAGAAGAAACTCTTCCGCACCGGCAAAGACACAGGAAAGAAAGTCGCCATTGTGGGTGCCGGTCCTGCGGGCATTTCCGCTGCTTGCGAATTACGCATGCTCGGCCATGCGGTGGACATCTTCGAGGCGAAGGCCAAGCCCAGCGGCCTCTGCGTCTATGGTGTAGCGCCATATAAATTGACGAACGAGGAAGCGGTTGATGAGATCAGCTACCTGCAAGATCAGTTCGGCTTTAACGTGCATTACAACAAGCCGATCGCCGGTCGTGCGGATTTTGAAAAACTGGAAAAAGGCTATGACGCGATCTTCATCGGTATCGGCTTGGGAGCGACTTCCGCCTTGGGCATTCCTGGAGAGGACATGCAAGGTGTGATCGGTGCGCTGGAGTTCGTGGAGGAACTGCGGATGAAACAGCACAAGACCCCTGTCGGCCAAAAGGTGATCGTGCTCGGCGGTGGCAACACGGCCATGGATGCCGCCAGCGAAAGCTGCCGCATGGGTGCCGAAAGCGTCATCATCGCTTATCGTCGCGGGCCCGAGGAAATGGGCGCGTACAGCTTCGAGTTCGACCTCGCGAAGAAGAGCGGAGCGAAGGCGTTATTCTACGTCACACCGGTTGAAGTGATGGGGGACAAGGCGGTCAACGGCGTGAAGTTCATCCGCAACAAAGCGGCCTACGGAAGGATCGAAGCGATCCCCGGAAGCGAGTTCGTAGAACCCTGCGACATGGTGTTGCTCGGCACCGGCCAAGGCAAGCAGGTGGAACTGTTGGAGCAGATCTCCGGCGTAAAGCTGGAACACAAGAGCCGCATCCTAGATGACCGTGGAAGGCTGGTGGTGAACGAACATTTTCAGACCAACAACCCGAAGTATTTCGCTGCGGGCGATGCCGTGAACGGCGGTGTGGAAGTGGTGAATGCCGCGGCGGAAGCAAAGAAGGCAGCACACGGAATTGATCAATACTTGAAGAAATAAGCCATGGCAGATCTTAGAACGAACCTCGCAGGGATCAAGAGTCCAAATCCATTCTGGCTGGCATCTGCTCCACCGACCAACTCCGGCTATCAGATCATGAAAGCCTTCGATGCGGGCTGGGGCGGGGCCGTGTGGAAAACCCTCGGCGTGCCCGTGGTGAATGTGAGCAGCCGCTACGGCAGCTTGAACTACCGCGACAACCGCATGGTGGGATTCAACAACATCGAGCTGATCACCGACCGGCCATTAAAGGACAACCTGCGCGAGATCTCAGAGGTGAAGAAACGCTTTCCAGACCATGCCGTGATCGCCTCGCTGATGGTGGAGACACGCGAGGAATGGCACAACATCGTTCGCGATGTGGAGAACGCAGGGGCCGATGGCATCGAACTGAACTTCGGCTGCCCGCACGGTATGTGCGAACGAGGCATGGGCAGCGCCGTGGGCCAGGAGCCGAAGGTGCTGCAGACCATCGTGGAATGGGTGAAAGAAGTGGCGAAGATCCCAGTGATCACGAAGCTCACGCCGAACATTTCGGACATCACGCGGCCGGCGCGTGCTGCAAGAGCAGGTGGTAGCGATGCGATCTCGTTGATCAACACGATCCAAAGCGTAATAGGCGTGGACCTGGACACCTTCGTGCCCTCCCCCAATGTGGACGGCAAGAGCACCAATGGCGGCTACTGCGGCCCGGCCGTGAAGCCGATCGCGTTGAATATGCTGAAGAACTGTGCGCAGGACAAGCAGGTCGGCATTCCGATCAGTGGGATCGGCGGCGTGGAGAATTGGCGTGATGCTGCCGAGTTCATTCTCCTTGGTGCCACTTCCGTGCAAGTATGTACCGCCGTGATGCACTTCGGCTTCGGCATCATCCGCGACCTGAAAACAGGACTGGAGCGCTACATGGATGAAAAGGGTTTCAAGACCATTGAGGACTTCCGCGGAAAAGCACTTCCCAACATCTTGCATTGGGAAGACCTCAACCTGAAGTACAAGGTGGTGGCCGACATCAACAAGGACAAGTGTATCGGCTGTCAGCTCTGCTACACCGCCTGTGAGGACGGTGCGCATCAGGCCATCTCGCTAAGCAACGACCCCGCGGACCGCAAACCGACGATCATCGAGGAGAACTGCGTAGGCTGCAACCTCTGCTCCATCGTGTGCCCCGTGGAGGAGTGCATCACCATGGAACGCCGCGATGACGGCAAAGAGCACCTCACCTGGGGTGACCGCACACGTGCGGGCAACATTCCGAAGACATTTGATGACCCGCTGGCGGGCGGCTTGCACCATTGGGTGCCTGAGCCTGCGGAGGCGCTGGCGAAGGTGAAGCCGCGGCACTACAAGGGGTAGAACCATGGATAAGCTAGTCCCATTGGCAGATGTGCCAGATGAACAAGACTTTTGGCGCGGCACAAGGATTCGACTTTTCGGAGTTGGACTGAACGTTACGGATAAGGCACAGGATTACTATGACTATATGCTTGTTGAAGTTCCCGGTGAACGAGAATGGATGCTGTGTACCAATGTCACACGCGATGCTGGAAAAAACAAGGCCGGAGCCAGTATGTGTGCCGTTAAAACACTGGACGGAGTTAACCGGTTTGTTGTCACAGGCAAATCGCTGAAGTTTTCCGTCGGCACAGAGAAGACCTATTTGCTCATAAATGAAGATGCACGGTCCATGGATATTGGTGAGAACTAAGCCATCCTCACTTCACCTATAGATATCCTTTCGATGCCCCACCTCACGGATCTCCACCACGCGGATCCCGTCGTCGATCACATAGGTATGCGGTAAGCGCCAACCCTGATCCGCCACGATTCGGAATGCGCGCCCTTGAGCTTCTTGCAACCTGGCGGACGCGGTTCCGTAGCCAATGCTCTGATCGCCTTGACCAACCTTGGTACCACGACCGAATGCACCGAAGCGAGATCCCGCTCCGCATCGCGCACGATCCTGACCTTATAGGTCAAAGCTTCCCTTGCTTGAGCAATTTCTCTTCCAACGCCTCAAGCGTGATCGAGGGCTGGCCACCGCGCTGTTCGGCAATGAGGCCGTCCATCATATCCTCGATCTGTTCACGGTGCTTGTCAAGCTCCGCAACATCGATCTGCAAGTAGCGCTTGTTGTTGGCTTGGTCCTCAAGAATGATCACGCCTTTCATGTCTGATGCGGTTGTTCAGCAAAGTTAAAAGGAAAGATACGGCATAACGCACTCGACCGAGAAGCATCGCACACTCGTGAAATACTAAAGTCACCTGCCCGCCCTCACTTCTTCCGGAAGAACACCCGGATCGGCACGCCCGTGAAGGTGAAGTGCTCGCGCAGCTTATTCTCCAGGTAGCGCGTGTAGCTCTCCTTCACATACTGCGGCAGGTTGCAGAAGAAGGCGAACGCCGGTACCACACCGGGTAGCTGCGTAACATACTTGATGCGGATCGACTTCCCCTTGTTCATCGGTGGCGGCATCCGCTCGATCTCCGGCAGCATCACGTCGTTGAGCTTGCGCGTGGCGATCCGCTGGGCGCGGTTCGCGTAAACTTCCATGGCCAATTCCAAGGCCTTGTGGATCCGTTGCTTTTCCGTGACCGAGGTGAACACGATTGGCAGGTCCGTGAAAGGCGCAAGTTTGCGGCGGATCTCCTCTTCGAAGACCAAGGTCGTCTTGGTGTCCTTCTCGATAAGGTCCCACTTGTTCACCACCACCACGATGCCTTTGCCTCCCTTCTCGATCATGGAGAAGATGTGCAGGTCCTGGTGGTTGACGCCATCTTGTGCATCGATCATCAGAAGGCACACGTCACTCTCCTCGATGGCGCGGACGCTGCGCAGAACGCTGTAGAACTCGATGTCCTCGTCCACCTTGCTCTTGCGGCGGATCCCTGCGGTGTCGAGCAACGTCACGTCGAAACCAAAGCCGGTATAGTGCGAGTTGATATTGTCCCGGGTGGTGCCCGCCACGGGCGTCACGATGTTGCGCTCATTGCCCAACAGCGTGTTCACCAGCGAGGATTTTCCGACGTTCGGCTTGCCCACGATCGCGATCTTCGGACGCTCGTCCAGCACCTCCTCCGTAGGCTTCGCGAAGCCTTTCACCACTTCGTCCAACAGGTCGCCGGTGCCTGCTCCGCTTTGCGCGCTGATGCTGTACACCTCTCCCAGGCCGAATTTGTAGAACTCCGCCGCATACACGTCCTTGTCGTTCGAATCCACCTTGTTGGCCACTAGGAATACGGGCTTTTCAGCCTTGCGGAGCATTTGGGCGACCGCTTGGTCCATTCCTGTGATCCCTTGCTGGGTATCCACGAGGAAGAGGATGCTGTCCGCCTCCTCGATGGCAAGCGCCACCTGTTTGCGGATCTCCTTCTCGAACACATCATCGCTGCCCTGCACGTAGCCCCCGGTATCCACTACGTCGAAGTGCTTCCCGTTCCATTCGGCCTTGCCGTAATGGCGGTCCCGGGTGGTGCCCGCCGTGGGGTCGGTGATGGCGATGCGGCTCTCGATGAGCCGGTTGAAGAGCGTGCTCTTGCCCACGTTCGGGCGACCAACGATTGCGACGATGTTCATCTTTTCAAATCCCTGTTGTCCGGTCGGGGCTTCAGAACCGGGCTGTTGCGCAGCAGCTCCCTTGTTCCTCCATCGCCGCCCGTATTGATCTTTCTCTGTGTTCTCTGTGCCTCTGTGATGAAAATCCGATAGCCTTGGCCGGCTCTCAATACCCGTATCCACGTAGTTTCCGTTCATCCCCGCGCCAATCCTCGTCCACTTTCACCTTCAGGTCCAGGAAGACCTTGTTGTTGACGAACTTTTCTATGGCCTTGCGCGCCTCGGTGCCTAGCTGGCGCAGCGCTCCCCCGCCTTTTCCGATGATAATGCCCTTCTGGCTATCACGCATCACGAACACGTCCGCCTGGATCTTCACGATCTCCGGGCTTTCCTCGTAGCTGTTCACCACCACCTGGGCGCTGTACGGGATCTCCTGTTTGTAGATGCTCAGGATCTTCTCGCGGATCATCTCGCTGATGAAGAAGCGCATGTCGCGATCGCTCATCTCATCCTTCGGGAAATACGGCGGATGCTCCGGCAGCAGATCGATCAACTTGGAGCGCAGTTCCTTCACATACAGCCCGTGCAAGGCGGAGATCGGCAGCACCGTGGCATCCGGGAATGCCTGATGCCAAGCTTCAAAGGCCGTGTTCAGTCTCTCCTCATCACCCAGATCTACCTTGTTGATCAGCACCAAGGTTTTCCCATCAAATCGGCGTGCCCTGCGCAAAAGCTCCTCGGACTTCTCGGGTGTTTCGCCCAGCTCCACCATTACGATCAGCACATCGGCATCGCGGAGCGCCTCGTCCACTGCGTGCATCATGCTCTCCTGCAGCTTGTAGACCGGCTCCAGAATACCGGGCGTATCGGAGAGGATAAGTTGGTGATCTTCCCCATTGAGGATGCCGAGGATGCGGTGCCGCGTGGTCTGCGCCTTCGGGTTCACGATCACCAGCTTCTCGCCCAACAAGGCGTTCAGCAGGGTGCTCTTCCCCACATTGGGCCTCCCGATTATGTTGACGTATCCCGCGCGGTGTTCCATGCTATTGAGACTACGAAGGTCGTTGGAAAGCGGTGGGATCGTTCGATGCTTCAAGTTGGAACACTCAGCTCAGGAAAACCAAAGGGGCCATCCCGATGTGAGATAGCCCCTTTTTAGTAGCGGGGGTAGGACTCGAACCTACGGCCTTCGGGTTATGAGCCCGACGAGCTACCATCTGCTCCACCCCGCAATAGGGGCGCAAATATAGCGCAAATACAGGACGAGATCACGTTCAGTGGAATTCAAATGGACCTCAGGCCTCTTCAGCCAGCTCCTCCACCTGCGCCGAGGCTGCCTCCCATTCCCCCATCACCTGTGCGATCTGCTTGGCCACCGTGCCCATTTTCTCATAACCAGCCTGCACTTGGTCCGCCGGAAGGTTGCCCTTCATCACCTTGGCCTGAAGGTCTTTCTCCTCCTGTTCCAGCTCGGCCAAGCGCTTTTCCAGTCGCTCCACGGCGTTGCGTGCTTTCCGGAGCTCTTTATCACGGTCTTTGTCACCGCGATGGTTCTTCCCGGTTTTGGGTTTCTTCACCTCTTTTGCGCGCTCGGAGCTCTTGCCAATGTCAGCGCCTTGTAAGGCCTTGCGCTTTTCGATCAGCTCCAGGATGTCCATGTGCTGGTCGCGGATGCGGTAGTCGTCGAGTTCCAGTAGCCGGTCGGTAAGGCCGGTGAGGAAGTCACGGTCGTGGCTCACCAAAAGGAAAGTGCCATCGTAATTCTTCAAGGCCTCCTTCAGCACATCTTTGCTTTGGATGTCCAAGTGGTGCGTGGGTTCGTCCAGAAGAAGGAAATTGAGCGGCTTCAGCAGCATACAGCACAGGGCCAAACGCGCACGCTCTCCCCCACTGAGCACCTTTACCTTCTTGTCCACGTCCTCGCCACTGAACATGAAGGCTCCGAGCATGGCACGGACGCGCGCCCTGTTCTCCTCGCTGGCGGCATCCTCCGCGGTCTCGATCACGGTGCGTTGCGGGGCCATTCGCTCAGGCATGTCCTGTGCGTAATAACCCGTGATCACGTTGTGGCCCAGCCTGATCTCGCCTTCGAAGGGCTCCTCCCGCATGATCATCCGCACCAGCGTGCTCTTGCCCGTACCGTTCGCGCCCACCAAGGCCAAGTGTTCACCTTTGGCGATGGTCAGCTCCGCATTGCTGAAGATCCGCTTCGGACCGTAGGCCTTGGAGACCCCAAGCACCTCGCAGACCAGCTTCCCGCTGGTGGGTGCGGGCGGGAATTTCACCAGCATCTTCCGCAGGTCCTCGTCCTCCACCTCGATGCGGTCCAGCTTGTCCAGCCTGTTGATGAGGTTCTGCGCGAACGCGGCCTTGCTGGCTTTTGCCCGGAATTTGTTGATGAGCGCCTCGGTCTCCTTGATGTAGCGCTGCTGTTCCTTCGCGGCGGCGGATTGCTGTTCGCGTTCCACCTTGCGCAGCTCCACATATTGGCTCCAAGGCACTTTGCGGTCGATGATCTCGCCGCCGGTGACCTCCAACGTGCGCTTCGTGAGCTTGTCCAAGAAGGTCTTATCGTGGCTGATCAACACCAAGGCAGCCGGATAGGTCCTGAGCAGGTCCTCCAGCCATTGGATCGCGGGCAAGTCCAAGTGATTGGTCGGTTCGTCCAACAGCAAGAGGTCCGGCTGCATGAGGAGGATCCGCGCCAATTCCGCACGCATGCGCCAGCCCCCGCTGAGTTCCTTCATGCTGCGGTGCATGTCTTGTTCCACGAAGCCGATACCCTTCAACATGCGCTCGATCCGCATGTCATGGTCGGTGACGCCCAAAGTATTCAGCCGTTCATGGGCATGCGCGAGCATCGTTGCCAGTTCCATGGCCTCATCGTCCGTGGTGGCCTTTTCCAAGTCGGCAGTGATCCGGTCGATGGAGGCGTTCAGCTCCTGCGCCTCGGCAAATGCCTTCTCCGCCACCTGCCATGGGGTGAGGTCCAGGTCATGGTCCATTTGCTGGGGCAAATAGCCCATGGTGAGCTCCTTAGGTCTGCCGATATTCCCTTTGTCGAAGGGCTGTTGGCCGGCAAGGATCTTCAGCAGTGTGCTCTTGCCCGCTCCATTGCGACCCACGAGCCCGATGCGGTCATCCGTTCCGATGAAGAAGGAGACGTTGTCGAACATGGGGCGTTCGCCAAAATGCAGAAGAAGGTTGCTGACGCTGATCATTTTTTCGGGCGGCAAAGGTAGGGCTAGTTTGAGACGGGGGAAGGTGGCCGACTTTTAACGCCCATTCCGTATTCAGCATCCACTCCGCATCGGGACCACCGGTGGAACGACGCGACGATCCGTACACATGAGAAAGGCCCCGCAACTTGCGGGGCCTTCAATTGAAAATGGGATGCTTGCTCAGAAGTTCCAAAGGTCGTGCTCGAAGTTGAACAAGTCCTCCTTGATCGCCTCCGCTTGTAATAGGCCGTCCATTCCGGTCGCATATTGGTTCACCTTACGGTCGTAGACGTTGCTTACCTTGGTGATGGTGCTGTTGAACTGGCGGGTCCAGAACACATGATCGAACGAGCGACGCTCCGCATCGTTCTCCCGGTTGAACACGTCCCAGTTCACGAGCACGTACCGGAGTTCCGGGAAATAGAGCCAGAACAACGGTACATAGCCCTTTACTTCACCTTGGTCCCCTAGAACCTCCTTCTTGGGGCAAAGGCCTATGATCCGGATGTCCATCACCGAGCGTTGCCGGTCGAAGATCCAATCCTCCTTCAGCTCATACCGCTTGATCTTATCGCTGGTCACTTCTGAGGAGCTGTACACCGTGTCCAAGGCGCCGGTGTAAATATTCTCCGTATACGAGGTATCGGCCTTGCTCAACAACGCCTTCACCTCAGCAGGTAGAAGCGGCTTCTTGAACTCATCATCCTGAGCGGTTGCGCCCACATCATAGGCAGTGATCGAGCCATCATCCAGAATACCCTGCTTGATCACATCGAAAAGGCTCTTCCGATCGTTGATCGGCTCGATCGGATAGTACAACGGCAGGTTGATCTTCTCCCGCAGGTCGATCTCGCGCCACACACGCCGGTACCACATCACGTCGGCCTCCCGGATGTACGGATAGGGTACCACGCGTTGGGTCTTGGTGTGCTCCTTGATGTAGGCACCGTCAAGCACGGTCTGTGCCTGCACCGAACCCGAAGGAGTGGTGGCCAAGCCGAGCAGCGCGACGTAGAGAATGTTCTTCAGGGTCTTCATCGGAGCAGGTCTTACGAAGATCAGATCACCTTGAACGATAGGGCACCGATGTTACGGACAGTCCCGTCCGGTCCTTTGGCCTTGATGTTCTCGATGTAGACCTTCTGGTTGGTCCTCAACTTTTCCAGAACTGTTTTGGCGTCAGAGCTTAGCGCCGGTCCCCGGCACTCCTTTTCCAGCAAGTTGCCTCCAATGGTCGCCGAAACCGTGTAGCTCACCACCTCAAAGCGCAAGTCGAACTGGAAGTTCTCCAATTTGGCGATCACCCCTTGGGCAGCCTTCAGTTCATTGCTCTTCACGGTATTGTCATTTACGCCCTTCCCTGCGAAATACGGTGTGGGATTAGGCACGTTCTTCACCCGGAACTCCACACCGGGCATGGTCTTCTTGGTGCCGTCCGGATTGGTCACGGTAACGCCGACGACCGCATCCTGACCTGCACCGGGCCGCACTATGTAGCCATCCTTGTCCTTGGAAAGCGTTCCATTGGTCATGTTCGGCGAAATGTTCGTAGCACTGTATCCCGCCACGCTGATGCTCACCGGGTTGTCCACCCCGCGATAGAAGACGTTCATTTTCGTCGGGCTCACCACCAAGCTCGGCGCCGCCACCTCATATTCAGTGGTAAAGCGACGGATCTGTTCCTCTCCACCCACGGGCTTGAACTTGATGATGCCGGTAACGGTCTTCAATCCCGCGCCGGTGGCGGTCTGTTCCAATATCGCCTGTGCACCCTCCATGGGCAGCTTGATGGCCTCACCAACAATGACCGGCGGAGTGACCGAGGTATCGACGCGAGCTCCCGGGCCGCAGATATAGACTTCGGGCGCATTCTGGTTGTCATATGCACCGAGGAAGATGTTCGCCCGGTAGGTCCCGCCGGTGGTCACATAGCTGCTCTGTGGCTTAATGATCGCTGCGAGGGTGTTGAACTTGAAGCTCTCCTGTTCTACGGCTCCCATCATCCGGCCTACCAGTTCGCTCTCCATAGTGCGGATGTCCGTCTGGATCTTCGAAAGCGTGGTAATTCCGGCCACGACGGGCACGTGGTAGAAGTTCATGGAGGACCAATTGTTCATTGTCCCACTGGCATCCCTGCGATCCCCGAAGTTGAACATGCGGTCCGCGCTGGCCTGCAGCTTTGGATCGCCCTTTGCAGCATCCTTCACCTTATCACGGAAACTCTCCAGCATGCCCCGAAGTTCCTTGGCCGTGTACGGCCCCTCCTTAGGCTTGGCCGGTTCGGACCCCACCATCATCTCGGTGATATGGGTGTTGTTGTCCTTACTGTTAACGAACTCCAGATTCAACACCGTGTCAACACCGTTCTCCATACCCATCACCTGATCTAACGGAACGCCGTCGGTCTTGGAGATCAACATACCCTTCAGGGTGTCGATGTGGGAGACAAGCTTGGACGCCAAGCCCTGCACTTGTTGCGCATCCTTCCAAGCGTCGCCGTATTTGGCCGGACTCTCGGCGGCCAATTTACTGAACTGCTTGTAGGTCGCGTCCATCTTGTCCTTGAACGTGGACTTGGTATTCTCCAGACCCTCGTTCACGATGATGAAACTATCGAGGATCTCCTTGGATACGTTCAACGCAAGAAGCGCCGTCAGCACCAAGTACATCAAGTTGATCATTTTCTGTCTCGGGGACAGATTACCACCTGCCATGTTGGGCTTTGGTTTTGGTCGTTAGTATGAAACGCTGCTTGTCGCCGTATCCGTTCAGCGAACGGTCATGGCATTGAGCATGTTGCCGTAGACGGTGTTGAGCTTGGCTAAGTTCGTGCTCAGTTCAGAGATGTTCTCCTTGTAGCGCTTGGTATCGTTCACGCTGTCACTGAGGTGGGTGAGCATCTCGCCCATCCCAGCGAACATCTGGTTGGCGGCCTCCAGCTTCTCACGGCTGGTGCGCAACTGCAGTTCGTACATCTCATTGAGGTCGCTGAGATTCTTGCTCATCCGGCCCAAACTTTCACCGGCATTGCGGCCAGCGTCCACATTCTCGGTGAGACCAATGAGGCTTTCGCTTGCCTTGGCATAGCTGTCGCTCAGTGCGCTCACCCGGCTGGAGGCCCCTTTCAGGCTGTCCGCATATTCGCTCGTGGCCGCCGCTGCACCTGTGATCTCGCCCATCTGCCGGGCCTGGTCACTGAGGCTGCGCATTCCCGCACCAAGGCTCTCGATCAGCTCGGGCTCGATCTTCGCGCCTTCCAGCATGTCGTCCAATTGCTCGGTGATCGAGCGCTGGTCATCCCTCTTGAAATCCTCCCCCATGGCGTGGTCCGCAGAGGCCAGTTCAGGGTATACCAAGCTCCAGTCCGGTTCCTCATGTGGGGGTTCGAACGCGGAGAACGCAAAGATGATCGCCTCGGTGCTTAGGCCGATGATCAGGAAAAAGTCGGCCATCGGCCAGTGCTGGATCTTGAAGAGCGCACCGACGAGCACTACGGCAGCGCCCAATCCGTACAACTTGGCCATAAAATTCTTCCACCTCTTGCTGCCTGGTTTCATCGTAGGGTCCTTGCTTTTAGGTTGATCTGGGTTGTTCCTTGCGAAATGTAGGGGCCGCACAGGTTCAATGCGGCACCCCTGATCCTTTTTTATCCACTACAGGTCTTCGGCGCTCACTGCCTTGCCTCGCCCGAGGTAGGTCAAGGCACTGCGGAAACCGATATAGCACTTGGCCGTGTCTTGGTATTCATAGGCCCGTGTGCCGGTCTGGATATAAAGACCTACGTCCTTGAACGAGCCACCGCGGACCACCTTCCGCTTCATCGAAGGGGGATCGTTAGCCAAAGCATCATACGAATATTCGGGGTTCATGTCATGGTCGAAATCGTACACGCTCTCGTCGAACGCCGTGCTCGTCCATTCGGCCACATTGCCGCTCATGTTGTACAGGCCGTAGTCATTGGCCGAGTAGCTGTCCACCGGTACGGTGTGAAAGCCACCATCATCCGTGTAATTCCCGTGGAGGGGCTTGAAGTTCGCCAAGAAGCAACCCGAACGGTTGCGCACATACGGGCCGCCCCAAGGGAAGGGCGAAAGGTCCAAGCCACCTCGTGCGGCATATTCCCATTCAGCCTCGGTGGGCAGTCGGAAGTGGTTGATGAACGGCTCTCCGTCGCTTTGCAGCCATGCGTTCATCATGTTCTGGGTACGCCAAACATTGAACGCCTTGGCTTGGCTCCACGTGACGCCCACCACCGGATAATCGTCGTATGCCGGGTGCCAGAAATAGTTTTCGGTCATCGGCTCATTGTACGAATAGGTAAAGTCATGCACCCAAGACAATGTGTCCGGGTACACGTTGATGATCTCCTTGATGATGAACTTGCTCCTGTCGCTATGCCCACGGATGGCGTTGTTGCCTCCTTTCACGTCCGTATAGCTGAGGTCCAGGTCTTTGCCTGCCTTCCGGGCGGCCTCCTTAAGGTCGATCCAGTAGTATTCGAACATCAACTTGCGCGTGTCGATCTGCTTGCGGCGGTAGAAGCGCTCACTTTCCGGATAGAACATGTCGGCCAGTGCCTCGCGCTCTTCCTCACCATCCCATAAGATGCGCTCCCGCCAATTGATGACCGGCGGGTCGATCTCCTCACCGAACTCGTCCTCCGTGATCACCTGTTCGCCGATGTCCTCGTCGCCCAAGATCCGCTTTGCCGTCGAATCGATCACATACTCGACGAACTGACGGTACTCGTTGTTGCTGATCTCCGTCTGGTCCATGTAGAACGCCTGAATGGAGACGGTCTTGGACTTCGCGACCTGTGCGTAAGGAGCGTCCTGGTCGCTGGGCCCCATGGTGTAGCTGCCCAAGGGAATGTAATTCATTCCATAAGGGTCGACTTGGTACCAAGAAGGTCGGTTCTGGACACCGATGAGCTGGCCTTGGCCGCCTTGCCCGCAACTGGCCAGCACGGCTATGCCGCAGAGATAGAGAATGGGACGTCGTTCCATGGTCTTCCTTGTTATACCGCTCCTATGTTGTCCAGGTTCCTTGCAGGGTTCCCTTTGTTCCACCCCGAAAGCCGGGATTTCCTTGGACATACATGCAACGGCGATCTGGTCCTTTTGTTACGCTCGCCTACAAGAAACGCGGGTGATGGTAGATCTCGTTCACCACGGGTTTCACGATCTTGAAGCAGTAGCTCAGCATTATTTCATGGCTGCCACTGCTGTAGTTTTTCAGTTCGGAGGTTGTCACGTCATAGCTGTATCCTATACGCAACATGCTGTCCCCCTTCGGGAATTTATACTGGTAGCCGATCATCGGGGCGATGGCATCCTCGGTGCGATAGCCAACACCGAGCCATACCATATTGTCATAGAGGAACAGAGCACCGACATCCAACTGGGTGGAGTTGGCGTCGCTCTTTAGTAACACGCTGGGCTGGAGGGTGTACTTCTTGTTGCCCCCGATCGCCCAATCATATCCTGCCTGCACGTAGTAATGACGCTTGTTCTTGATGCTCACGTCGCTGAGCTCGGTCTCGGGCAATTGCGTACTGGAAAGGCCGAGCCACAGCTTGGGCGACCGGTAATAGAGCCCGGCGCCCATGTCGAAACCATTGGCGCTCCTGCCGCTGGATGGAATGGCGTTGTCATCGGCCACCGGGTCGATGGCGATCCACTTGCTGTCCAATGCCCGTCCGGACATCCCGACATAGAAGCCTGCGCTCAACGTGCTTTGGGCCCCCACCTTCAAGTGATAGGCATAGTGCAGCCGTACGATAGTGCTCCGTTCCTGGCCCAATTTGTCGTAGTAGACCGAAAGGCCCACCCCGCTGTTGATCTTGTTTATGGGTCCTTGTAAGTTGATGAGGCCGGTCTTGGGCGCGCCATCGAAACCCGTCCATTGCTGACGCAGAAGCGCCGTGGCACAGATATTGCCGGTGCCTCCCGCTACGGCCGAATTTACCGACAAACGGTCGAACATGTATTGGGTGAACTGAGGGTCCTGTTGCGCATAAGAAACGCTCCCGACCAACGCGCACACCCCTGCCGTAACTATCCACCTCATGCTAGTTCTTCTTGTTTGACGCGGCCTCCGGAGCATTTTACCGGTTCGGCTGACCGTATTACCAGCCGCCAAAATAGCAAAAAAGCATACGGCCCGAACTTTTCCCGGAAATCAGTTCCCCCCAGCGTTCTCCGAAAATTGGGATCACGCCAGTTTCTGGAAGGTGCGCCACCATCGGTCCGGCACCTCTTCCCGACAAGCCGCCGTGTAATCGCTGTAGGCACAGGGCACCAGGTGATGCCTCTCAAAGCGGGCCTCCCGCTCCGCGCGGTAGGGAACGTCCATCCACCACCGGTCGCTCACCGTGCTCTTATAGAACACCAGTTCCTGTTCATGCCCTTTGATCGGCACATGAAAGCGGGTGAACCGTTTCCGGTCCAGCCAGGGCAGGTCATTAGTGCGGCTACCGAAGCCGTCCAGGAAGCACCAGACCATCTGGGCCGCAAGCTGGGCGGTAGCCTGGTCCTGGTCACGCCATGGGTCCAGCTCGTACAGCCCGATCGAAGTGACCTTCTCGCTGATGCCCGCATAGCGCATCAACTGGCACACCTCCTCCCCATGGAAGCCATTGGGGCCGGGCCGTGTAGTGCCGGGGGCGTCCGCGCGGCGGATACTGGTCATGTCGATGCTCACCGTGTCCGCATTGCGTAGCACCGGTTCCGCCTCGGTGATGTTGGCGCGCAGCTCACCCAACCGGTGGGCATCGAAGAACAGCTTGTCCATCAGCTCGATGCCGGGCTGATCCACCAAGTAGGTCTGGAAGCCAAGGTTGCTGTAATTGAAGAGAAAGTTGGGCTGGCGCAGCACGATATGGCTGAGGTAGCTGCTCTCGGCCAGCCCCTGCCCGGGCTCGCCCAGGTCGAAACGGCCATCTATGCAGACCAGATTGGCCGTGCGTTCCAGCTTTTCGTAGGCCAAGTATTGGGTGAACGTGTGCGCCTGGCCCCCACCGATGATCACCGGGACGATGTTCGACCGGACCAGTTCGGCGATGGTCTCGGCGAGTGCATGCCGGGTGTCTTCGGCAGTGTTCCCCGGATGAAGGTCGCCCAGGTCGGCGATGCCAAAACTGTTCGCCGGAACGTACAATTTGTAGAGCTGGGCTCGCACGGCGTCGGGAGCATCCACGCAACCACGTGGCTTGGCATGCCCGGGGTCATCCGGCACCCCGAAGATCGCCACCTTCACGCCATCCAGCGAAGGCATTCCCTTGGTGGTGTGGAAAACTGCATGGTCGCCCAAGGTGTTGGCGGCCCATTCCGGGCGGCTCTCACCAAAACCTTTGGACGGCGTGAAGTAGATGCTGGATTCCATGGGCGGGCACGGCTATTGGGCATGGCGAAGATCGCCGGGGGTCTTGTCCCGTACGGGGCCAGCAGGCGTCAAATGCGCACAGTGGTCTGTTAGTCCACTTCCACTCAGAGTCTCACGAAGAGGGCCCCCAGCGAGAGTCAACGCAGTGGCCACTCGGTGTCCTCCGGCTTACGCGAAGTGCAACTACGGCTTCTTCTTCGCCGCCTTCTTCTTGGCCGCCTTCTTTTTGGGCGCGGCTTTTTTCGCGGCTGCCTTCTTTTTTGGTGCGGCCTTCTTTTTGCCTTTGCGCTCGGGTGCCTCTGCCAACAGCTTGATCGCCTCTTCCAATGTCACCTCGCCCGGTTCCTTTTCCTTGGGCACATTGGCGTTCTTGGAGCCGTCGGTGATGTATGGGCCGTATCGGCCGGCCAGCACCTGGATCTCCGAACCCTCGAATTCCTTCAGGACCATCGCACGGGCGCCTTCCAGTTTCGCCTTGATCAATTCGATGCCGCGCTCCAATGTCACCGCCTCCGGGTCTTCACCCTTCGGGATGTTGGCGTACACCTTCCCTTGGCGCACGAAAGGACCGAAACGTCCTCGGCCCACTTCCAGCATGCCGCCTTCGTATTCCCCCAGCTCGCGGGTTTTGCTGGCCGCCTTCTTCAGGTCGATCAGCTCGATGGCGCGCGGCAGTTCGATGGTGATGGGGTCGTCTTCCTTGGGGAGACTGGCAAATGTGCTCCCGAGCTTCACGTAGGGCCCGAAGCGGCCGATGCCCACGACCACTTCCACCTCCCCGCTTTTGCCCAGCGTACGCGGCAGTTTGAAGAGGTCCATCGCCTCCTCAAAGGTGAGGGTGGCAATGCTTTGATCTTTCCTGATGGAGGCGAAACGGGGCTTATCCTCATCATCCACACTGCCGATCTGCACCATGGGGCCGAAGCGGCCGATGCGTGCCACTACGTCCTTGCCGGTCTTGGGGTCTTGGCCCAGAACGCGCGATCCGGAGGCCCGGTCGGCGGTCTCCACCACGGTACCGATGGTGGCATGGAACGGCTTGTAGAAGCGGCCGATCATCTCGCGCCAGTTCTCCTTGCCCTCGGCGATCACGTCGAACTCCTCTTCCACCTTGGCGGTGAAGTGGAAGTCCACGATGTTGGGGAAGTGTTCAACGAGAAAATCGTTCACCACCATGCCGATGTCGGTGGGGAAGAGCTTTTGCTTCTCGGCACCGGTATTCTCTGTGGCGGTCTTGTCGCTGATATCGCTGTTCGCCAGGGTGAGGATGCGGTACGGACGCTGGATACCGTCGCGATTTTCCTTCACCACGTAGCCGCGCTTTTGCACGGTGCTGATGGTGGGTGCATACGTGGACGGGCGTCCGATGCCGAGCTCTTCGAGCTTTTTCACCAGACTTGCCTCGGTGTAGCGCGGAGCGGGCCTGTCGAAGCGCTGGGTTGCGGCCATTTCCTGCATAGCGAGCTGCTCGCCTTGGCGCATTTCCGCCAACAGGCCCTCCTGTTCGGCATCATCCTCGTCATCCTTGCCCTCGAGGTACACTTTGAGGAAACCGTCGAATGTGATCACTTCACCCTGTGCCCGCAGCATGTCCGCAGGACGTGTGCTGATGGCGATGTCCACCACGGTCTTCTCCAGCTCGGCATCGGCCATTTGGCTGGCCAAGGTGCGTTTCCAGATGAGGTCGTAGAGCTTCTCCCCATCGCGATCACTGCCGGCGTTGCGCACCCTCATTTCGGCGGGGCGGATGGCTTCGTGCGCCTCTTGCGCGCCTTTGCTTTTGGTGGCGAATCGGCGAGGCTTGCTGTAGCGTGCACCGTACTGTTCGCTAATGGCCTCCTCTGCGGCGCCGATGGCCAGCTCGCTGAGGTTGACGCTGTCGGTACGCATATAGGTGATGTGCCCCTGCTCGTACAAACCCTGTGCGATGCGCATGGTGCGGTCCACACCGTAGCCCAGCTTGCGGCTGGCTTCCTGCTGCAACGTGGAAGTGGTGAAGGGTGCGGCGGGGGTTCGCTTGGCGGGCTTTTTCTCCACAGCCTTCACGGTAAATTCCGCGCCGATGCAGCTTTTCAGGAATTCCATCGCTTCGGCCCCGGTGGCGAACCGCTGCGGCAGATCGGCCTTTACAGCGGCCTTGCCAGCGGTGAGGAACTGCGCCGTGATGCGGAAGGCGCTCTTGGCGTCAAAGCCGATGATCTCACGCTCGCGGTCTACGATGAGGCGCACGGCCACGCTCTGCACACGTCCTGCGCTGAGGCTGGGCTTCACCTTGCGCCAGAGCACCGGGCTCAGCTCATAGCCCACCAAACGGTCCAGCACACGGCGGGCCTGCTGGGCGTCCACCAGGTGGATGTCGATGGCGCGTGGGGCGGTCATGGCCTCAGTGACTGCTTTTTGGGTGATCTCATTGAAGGTGATGCGTTTCACCTTGCTATCGGGCAGTTCCAGCGCCTCCTTTAAGTGCCAGCTGATGGCCTCCCCTTCGCGGTCTTCATCAGTGGCCAGCCACACGGTGCCGGCCTTATTGGCCTGTTTCCGGAGCTCGGCCAGTTTGCCTTTCTTTTCATCCGGAACGATGTAGTTCGGCTCGAAGCCGTTCTCCACGTCCACGCTAAGGTCGCGCTCGGGCAGGTCCCGCACATGGCCGAAGCTGCTGAGCACGGTGAAGCCTGGACCCAGGTATTTCTCGATGGTCTTGGCCTTGGCGGGTGACTCCACGATCACCAGGTCGTTCGCGTTGCTCGTTGCCATTCAGGGGGGATTTTCGGGGCGCAAAGAAAGGGATGTCCGGCCGGGATCGGCACAACCTTGCCCTTATCCTTGAACTTCCCCTTTGGGGAATCTTTTTTACAGCACCCGTTCGGAGGATCTTTCCGGGCAAGGTCGGGCCACCACCTCCGCGACCGTTTCCCCGAACTCCTTGCCCACACCGTTCCACGCAGGCAGGGCGTCCTTTGGTCCGATCCCTGCGTCACTCCTTATCACTGCACAGATCGGCAAAAAGATGTCCCTCCTGAAGTTCAACTCACCACTTTCGCGTGGATGTACCTCGCTGGTCTTGGTGGCTATGTTGATGGCCGGATGCGGCGCCGCAGTCGGCAATTCAAAAGACCATGCTACGACCACCACGCAAGGCGAAGTCCGTGACCATGCGCACAACCCATATTGGAGCCCTACCGACACCGCCACGCTGAACGTGCCGAAAAGTGAATGGAAAAAGATCCTTCCGCCGGATCTCTACAACGTCGCCTTCGATGGCGGCACCGAACGGGCTTTCACCGGGAAATACACGGACTACAAAGGTGATGGCACCTTCGTGTGCGCCGTGTGCGGACATCCGTTGTACGACGCCAGGACCGAGTTCCATAGTGGCACCGGCTGGCCCAGCTTCCACCAGCCGTTGACGCCCAGCGCCGTGGGCCACCGCAGCGACGGCAGCTTGGGCATGGAGCGCACGGAGATCGTCTGCCCCCGTTGCGGCGCGCATCTCGGCCATGTCTTCGAGGACGGGCCGCAACCGACGGGTCTGCGCTATTGCATGAATTCAGTGAGCCTGGACCTAGTGAAGTAGCCATCAGCCATTGTCCCCTTTCGGGGCCTGTAAAGCTGCCGTTGAGGGCCTTGGATTATTTGAGCAGAGCACTATCTTTCACCACATATCCGGCCCTGGCCGAACGGTGGTGGCAATGGCTCATTTCCTATCCAGCAAGGTGTATTTTCGGTATATGTCCGCGGTCATTCCGCTGTGCATCTTCATGCTGGCAGGTGGATGCACCTCTTCCGTAGGCGATGAAGGTCAAAAGGATGCGCTGGCACAGCAACTTTCCTTGGCCATGCACAGTGCCAAGGACCGGTTGCACGGAAATATGGAGACTGCGCTGGCCTGTGTGGACCAATTCGAGGCCTTGGCGGAACGCGCCCACGATGCCCGTTCGGTGCTGCAAGCGCGTGCACTTCGGGCCGAGGTGCTGTTGCATAACCGGGCTCCTGATTTTGAGGAGTACATGAACGAGCTAGCGCGTTTTGACGTACCCGGCGTCCCGCAGGCATACGCTCCGTGGGCCACGTATTACCAGATCCGGTGGCAGCTCGGGAACCGCAAGTGGGAAGCGGCGGACAGCCTTTTGGGCAGCCTCTTCCGCGGGGAACAAGGGCCGCAGGACCCGGAGCTGTACCTGCGCTGCCGCATCGCGCAACTGAAGTTGCTTGCTTCACGGAAGGAACAAGCCAAGGCCGACTCCCTCGCGGAAACACTGCGCCCCGCGCTGGAAATGCGCGGCGACCCCGAACTGCTGTGGCGCTACAAAATGGCCCACGCCCTGGCACACCTCAACTGCACGGACCCACAAGGTGCGGAACTGTTGTACGGGGAAGCACTGACAGCCGCCAAGCAAGCGGAAAACGTTTATGCGGAAGGCCTGAGCCTGGTAGGACTGGCCAATGCGCAGATCGACCAAGGGCATTCGGACAAAAGCGCGGCCACCGCCAATACGGCCGACGAGGCATTCATCCGGGCCGGGGACCAACGGGACCGGGTGGAAGTGTTGAAGCTGATCGGTTATTGCTACTGGGACAACTTAGGGCCGGAGGAGGTGGTGAAGCGGTGGGACCTCGCCCTTCACATTGCGGACAGCTTAGGCATGGAGCGTGAAAAGGCCATGACGTTGCTCCAAGTGGCCAAGTTCAGGGTAAGCTTGGACAGCAGCGGGTCCACTACGTTGGGATACGATCACGCCAGCCGCTTCGGCACCGCCATGGCCATGATCGACACCGCCGAGCGGATCGCCAAGGAGAATATGGACACCGACCTGCATACCCATGTGGTGAAAACGCGCAGCACCATCTTGAGCTGGCAGGGTAAGCTCGACGAGGCCTATGCCGTGAGCGAGGAAGCACTTCGGAACTACACGGATCTGGGGAACAGACAAATGGCCACCGCCAGCATGATCGACCTGGCCTCCATGGACATTACGCGCAAACGATGGAACTCCGCCTTGCGGTCATTGGAAAAAGCGCTGCCCGAAGCGGAACGGGGGCACTACAACACCTTGCGGCTACTGGCTTTGAACCGGCTCTCCCACGCTCACCGGAACCTGGGCAATTTCGCGAAGGCATTGGAATACAAGGACGATTGGACCGACCTGAAGGATTCCCTTGAAGGGGTGGAAGTGACGGCGAAGATCGCACAGACCGAGCTTCGGCACAGTTTCGCCAAGCGCCACTACGCCGACAGCCTCGCTCATGTGCAGACTCTTTCTTTGGAAAGGGAGGTCGCCATGGAAAGCGTGAACCGGCTCCGCATGCGCAGCATCGGGCTGGCGGGTGGCGGCCTGCTCCTTGCAGTGGGTGGCACAGCCGCCTTCATGTTGGACCGAAGACGCCGCCGCGAGCGTTACGCCAAACAGGCCGCCCAATTGGAGGTCAAGGCCCTGCGTGCGCAGATGAACCCCCATTTCATCTTCAACGCCCTGAACAGCATCAGCGCCTTTATCCGTGGGCAGGAACCGGACAAAGCCCATGAGTTCATCGCCCGGTTCGGCAAGCTCATGCGCATCGTTTTGGAGAACAGCCGCAAGAGCGAGGTATCTCTGGCAAGCGACCTGGAGGCTCTTGGCATCTACATGGAACTGGAGCAAGCGCGCTCCGGAGACAAATTCGACATCAAGATCACCGTGGACCCGGCGATCGACCAGCAAGAGACGATGGTGCCGCCCTTGGTCCTTCAACCCTTCGTGGAAAATGCCGTGTGGCATGGCATGGCAGGCAGGGAAGGACGTGGCACAGTAGCCCTTGACATCCGGATGCGTACCGGCGACCTGGTGGTCACCATCAGCGATGACGGCATCGGCATGCCCAAGGACAGGTCGGCGGGCACCGGCAGGCGCTCATTAGGCACGGTGATCACCAAGGAAAGACTGGACCAATTGGCCGAGCAGAAAGGGCGGCCTGCTGGGTTCAGGTACTTGGAATGCCTGAAAGGGACGTGCGTAGAAGTTGTGATACCGGTGTGATCGATCTCGCAGGAAGATCTAATTTCATCCCGCTAAATAGTGTCCATGACCACCACCGCAGTGATCGTTGATGACGAAGCACAATGCCGCGAAACGCTTTCGGCCATGTTGGCGGAGCGGCACCCCGACATCCAACTGATCGGCATGGCCGATGACGTGCCCGGCGGTACCGCGCTGGTCCGCGCAGAACATCCGGAACTGCTCTTCCTGGACGTGGAGATGGGCCGCATGACCGGCTTCGACCTGCTGAAGGCCATCGCGCCGCAGCAACCGCACGTGATCTTTACCACCGCCCACGAGGGCTACGCCGTGCGCGCCATCCGCTTCAGCGCCGTGGATTATTTGCTGAAGCCCGTGGTGCCCGAGGAATTGGACGACGCGGTACACAAGGCCATAGCAGCCGTAGCAAAAGGCAATGGCACCGCCGGCATCCCCTCCCTGCTACACCAAGTGGCCGACGACCGCCAGCTGGCCCTGCCCACCCGCGAGGGCCTCTCCGTGATCCAGATCGAGGACATCCTCTATTGCACCAGCGACAACAACTATACCGAGGTGTACCTGCGCGAGGAGAAAAAGCCGCAAGTGGTGAGCCGCCCACTCAGCGAATTCGATGCCTTCTTAGTTCCGCAAGGCTTCGTCCGTGTACATCAAAGCCACTTAGTCAACCGCAAACATATCAAACGCTACGTGAAGGGTGAAGGTGGCGAAGTGGTGATGCGCGACGGAAAGAACCTCCCGGTGAGCCGCAGGCAGAAGGCGGAACTGATGGAGGCCCTGGAGCGGCTTTAAATGATCAGAAGATCAGTATTTCGACAAGCTCAATAGCCCGATCAGAAAATGAGACTCCCGCTCCCGCAGGGGACCACGAAGACCGCCACTCAGCCGAATTCTCAGTGGATGCCACCGGATGCTCAGAGAGGCAATGACCATGGAATTTGAAAATCGCACTTTTGGGACCGTTGGCCCCAACATTCACACCAACGTGAAACCCAGCCTGAAGACCATTTGAACTCCCGCTCAAAACACAAACACCCAAAAACGATGCGTACCATGCCGAAGTTCTTCCTGCTCATCCTGCTCTTCCTCCAAATGCTGACCCTGCCTGCAAAGGCATCGGCCCAAGCGGAGGCCTTCGACGTGCAGATCTCACGCTTGGACCGCGAGATCGCCCAAGCCGCCGCGGAACACAACTACGAGGCCGTGGCCGGGCTACAACGCGACAAAGACAACATGGTGGCGATGAAGCGCGCCATCGAAAGTAATGATGTGGCCGCTATGATGGCCCTCCAAGGGACGTTGCAGCACCCCTACGATTACCAGCCGGGACAGACCTCGACCGCACTCGAGGAGCAGCAAGGGGAGACCGGCCCGGAGTTCTACAATCAGGTGTATTCAATGGATGCGGCCGGGAACTACCAACAATTAGAGAAAAACGAGACCAGCACCTCTTCGAACGGTGGCGGTTACGGCGGTTTCGGGGGAAGCACAAGTTCCGTCAAGATCCCCGGAAGCACCTCCAATGTCCGGTTCAAGAAGGGCCAGACAAAGTTCGTGGTGAAGGTCTATGCCGGGCAGGACCCCTCGGACGTCATCAAACTGGCCCGCTTCGATATCCGCGGGAGGAAGAAGGACCGCTTCATCGACCTGTCGAAGAGCAGCCATGCGATGTATTCCCACAACACCAACGAGGTGACCGACAACCGCATCCGCATCGCCTTCAAGAATGTCGGCGACCATGTCTATGAGATCCAGATCGATCCCAAGGACATCGAACCCGGAGAGTATGGCTTTCTGAACGGCGACAAGGTCTTTGCCTTCGGACTGGACGAGTGATCGGAGGTGTTGACCGTCAGGTGGCTTTCACCGGGCCAACCATAACTGATCGAAAAGCAAAGGGCTGCACGGGGAACCGGGCGGCCCTTTCTCATTCGTGGGGCTATTTGACCGGTCTTCCCCCGCCGCTTTCTCGATCAGTACCACCGGATGCTCAAGGGGGCTATGTGTTGGAGTTGGTGATGTGGAGTTTTGGGTTCCATAGCGGAATAACTTCCAAAACCCCGAACGATGAAAACCACGACACTTCTCTTTGCAGGTGCTTTTGCCCTGGTACCGATGCTTGGCAACGCCACCGTCTGGCGCGTGAACAACAACCCGGTCTACGCCACTAGCGGTCCTCAATGCAGGACCAGTTTACAAGTGGCCATCACCGATGCGGCGAATAACGACACCATCCACGTTGAGGCTTCACCCAATGGGTATGGTAACGCCATCGTGTCGAACAAGCGGCTGGTGATCATCGGGCCGGGCTACAACCTTGGCCCCGCGGTTACCGAGAATAACGGTTTGCAGATGAATACCAATGAGGCCATGGTGAACCTGATCACCTTCGATACGGGTTCGGACAGTAGCATCGTGACAGGGGTGTTCTTCATCAGTTCCGGAGGTGGTCTGCACGGGGTGCTCTTCTTGGCTGTGAACGGGATCATCCTGCGAGGTAACTCGTTCAGTGGTTGTTCGATCAGTTTCGGGGGTGGAACGGGCACCACGGCTTCGAACATCCTCATCGCAGGGAACTATCTGCATACCACGGGCATCTCGAACACATCCGAGGACCAGTTCCTCACAAAAGTGACGATCCGGAACAACTATTCGGACGCCATCATTAGCCTGAACGATGCCGGTGACGTGGTCACCAACCTCATGATCACCAACAACACCTTCAACTACAACGGCACACATGCCATCCACGATGCCACGGTAGCATACAACATCTTCAGGAAGGGTTCCTTCACCGACCTGAACAACAACTCGCACGATAACCTGTACGATGCCAGCACGCCTATCCCCGGAGTGAACAACAATGCGATCGGCACTTGGTCCGGCCCGGCACCGGCGGTTTTCCCCGCCACGGGAAGTGATGATGGCATTTGGAACATCAACGCAGGAACGACCTATGATGAAGCCGGAAGCACGCCACGGGGCATGTATAGCGGGGCCGCTCCTTACCGTTTAAGCGGCATTCCAGGCATTCCGGCCATTTACGCATTGGGCTCCACGGTGAACACCGTTCCCGGCGGTACTGTGCAGGTAACATTGAGCACACGCAGTAATCCTTAGTACCGATGTTGCGAACGACCACTCTGCTCGCATGGCTGGCTTTGGCCGGTGGTGCGCAGGCGCAGGACATGATCCGCGGTGAGTATTTCATTGACCAGGACAACGGGGTCGGGTCATCCACCAATACCTCGTTCGACATCGTGGATGCGCCCACGGCAACCCTTTCGATGGATATCGCAACGACAGGTCTTGCACCGGGAGTCCATACCATAGGCATCCGCACATTGGATGGTAACGCACGGTGGAGCCATACCAATTTCACCGCACTCGTGATCACGGAACCAACACCGGCGATCGAGGATCTGGCGCAAGTGGAATATTTCCTGAACGAGGATCCCGGTTGGGGGCAAGGCCATGTGGCCTGGGCAGGCACAACACCGGACCTGCAGGCCGCGAGCTATACCGCTTTGCTGGATGGTGCCACGGAGGGTGTGCATACGCTCTTTATCCGCAGTCGCACGGCCGATGGGAGGTGGGGGCATACGAACCACATTCCCCTTGTTGTGATAGCACCGCCCGAGCCCTTGGCGGATATTGACCGGATTGAAACATTTTGGATCTCCGGTGAAGTGGATCCAGGATTTGGTCTAGCACTAGGCGAACCGATTTCCACCCCGGATATCGACCTCATCGACATCGCGTTCAACAGACCCCAGCTCCCCGGTTTCTCGTGGGATGATACGCTGGCGGTACGCACACGCGATGCCAACGGCCGCTGGAGCCACACCAATTTCATAGAGGTCACCGGCTCGACCAGTACCGAGGAACTGGCAGCCAAGGCAGGCATCTCCGTCTACCCCAACCCCTTCGCCGAGCAGCTCACCGTGCGGCCTTCGGATGACCAACCGCTGCGTGTGATCCTCTATGACCCGCAAGGCAAGCTGGTGGTGGACCGCATGGTCCACTCAGAGACCGTTCTGGACTTGGCTAACCAAGCCTCAGGGATGTACACAGCCTTCTTCTGGAAGGATTTGAAGGTGATACATCGGGTGACGCTGGTGAAACGATGATCGAACGGAAAACGGATGGCATCCATTACCATCCAAAACCCCTAAACATGAAAAAGGTGATCCTCCCCTTTCTCCTGCTCTGCTTTTCGGGTTGCCGGAACGGGATCTCCGGGGAGTATGAGTCGGTGAAAGCTGGTGGAATTCTCGACACAAAGACCATCCTGCATCTGAAACCGGATGGGAAGGTGATGGGGTACATGCGGTTTATTCCGGATGGCACCTACACGACCGACAGCGGGAAGATCCAGATCATCTTCAACGGCGATACAGCTGCGGCAACCTTAAGCGGGGACACCTTGTTCATCGAGGGCGAGGCATTCGTGAAAAAGCACTGAACGAGCATGCGGATCCCGCATCAACTTAAACCGTGAGCACTGCCAGCACACCGCCATGAAACGCCTGCTCCTAACGCTTCTGATCCTCTGCCAGCTGGCCTGTGGCAAGGACACGGTGCGATCCGAGGTGTATGAGACCATCACCGTTGCGGACATGGACGGCATGCGCGCGGCCACCTTGGAGCTGCGGCCGGACGGGCAGTACTACTTCACCCTGAAACTGCTGGGTCAAACGGTGACAGGCACCTACGAGCGGAAAAATGAAAAACTGCTCCTGAAGCCGACTGGAGGCGTGACGAGTTTGGGCACATGGAGCGGTGATACGCTGCAAGTGAACGGGCTGAAGATGGTGCCGAGATGATCCGAGAACACGAACGAACAACCCGTGACAGTGCCCAAATGACCTCCGCTCCGCCTCCAGCCAAATTCTCACTAAACCCCGCCGCATGCTCAGCGGGGCTGTGAACACCATTCAATTGGTGATAGATTCGCTGAACCAAAACCCGACCCCATGTTCTCCCTCCTCGTCATTCTCGTCATCGTTGCGATCATATTCGCGGTCATCAGTTACAACACCCTGCAGAAGATGGCGCAGAACGTGCGCGAATCGGCTTCCAATGTACAGGTGGCCATCAGCAAGAAGCTCTCCTTGGTCAACCAGCTGATCGAGGTGGTGAAGAACTACCAGGCCGGTGAACAATTAGTGCAGCTCAAGGTGTCCCAGGACAACAGCGCGGCCGCGATGTCCGATTCATACCAACAGAGCGGCACGGTGATGAACACGATCCAGGGATTGGCCGAGCGGTTCCCGAATCTCAAGGCCAACGAGCAGTATCACCGCCTGATCAACAACATCGAGTTGAGCGAGGGGGAGATCGGCCAAAGCCGCAACCATTATAACAGAATGGTGAAGGACTATAATTCCAAGCGGTTGACGATCCCTACGGTGTTCATCGCACGGGGCCTGGGCTTCGGCGAAGCTCCGTATCTGCAATTCGACCAGAGCGGGGCCTCGGACCCGAACAGCCTGAAGGAGTTCAAGACCGATGACGGGGAGCGCCTCCAGCAATTGCTCTCCGGCGCCGGGAACTCGATCGCCAAGACCACGCGCAACCTCGCGCATCAGGCCGGGAACGCCGGGAAACTGTTGGCCGAAAAAATGAAGGAGGCGCCCGATGCGAAGTACTTCTACTTAGTTGCCGGTGATACGCCCAAAGGACCATCGCCTCTGGGCGAGATCCACGCCATGGTCGCGAACGGCTCATTGCCTGCCGCCGTGCAGGTGGCGGCCACCGGCTCGGACCAATGGCAGGCTCTTCCCCCGTTACAGCAGCCAGTTCCGCAGGCGGTCCCTCCGAACATCGGGAACGGCCCGGCCGCGGATACCTTCGGCGGAGATGCCAACACATCGGCCTGACCGCTTCCGATGCCCGCCAACAACGGCATTCCCGAGCTCAAGGTCACCGGCCCGGTTCGCGGCCTCGTTCCGGCAGCATTCGCCTTGGCGGCCCTGTGCTTCTTCCTCAGCTTCGGCGAGTTGCGCTACTACGGGCTGCGTGTGGCGGGAATGACGGGCATGGACCTGGTGCTCGGGCATCCGCCAAGGCCTGACCCCGAGGGGATCGCGGAGGTGCATAAACTGGGACAGGTCCAAGACTTGGCGTTGGCCGTACTGGACCATTGGAGCGGCCATGAAGCGGTGCAACAGGCTAAGAAAGAGCTGAAGGGAATAGTCGGGCCGCAGGCTGCAGAACAGGTCCGCGAGCTCCTTATGGATGATGTGCCACACGTGGACGACATTCCCGACCGGTCCGGTCTTTGGGCCGCTGTCGCGTTGATCATCTCGTTGACCGGTGTTATGATCTCTTTTCTGCGGCTTCGGGCGGAGGCCGTGATATGGCCGATCCTGTCCGCGGTCGGCATTACCTCCCTGCTATTCCTGCAACAGAACCTGCAGCTTCCGTTCAGGGAGGCCTCGGAACGGGTACAGAGCGCCGGTCCGGGGCTCTTGGCCCAAGTGCTCGGTCTTGATGCCGCACCCGGACCGGGTTTCATGATCGCCGTGGGGGCCTTGGCGGCAGCAGGCGTGTTGGCATTCCTGCGCATCCGGGACCGTTCCCTTTTCAGCGCCCGGCGGTAAGGCCCCATTCACCCCCGGAGCATGAGCGATGCCGGGGTCGCTCAACATCCATGGCCAGTGTTCAACATTGAGGGCCTTCCGTCTCCCCCAAATTCTCACTAAACCCCACCGCATGCTCAGCGGGGCTTTGGAATGGATGCGCATCGCGGTTGCTTCGCCCCCACAAAACAGCGATCACCATGCTCACCATCATCCTTCTCGCAGCGGCCATCGCGATCTCGCCGATCTTCTTCACTTCCGGGGCACAGGAAATACACGGCCACTTTAGCTCTACAGGCCATGAGCGCTAAAACAACAGGAGTGCCGGCGCTGCCCTTACCGAGATCCCCTAAGCGACGGTCATCGTAAAGCCCGGGGATCCTTGCGGTATTCCACCACCCGCATCAGGCACCGTTCCTTGAGCAAGGACGGCCCGGGCGCACCCCGGCACCGCGCAAGCGGATGTCGGGGTGCATGCCTTTGGGGGCTACCAGATCGGTTCTGCGTTCCTTTCCTTCCTGTCGACCTTGAACAAGCTGCTGAGCGACTTGCGGTTGGACCGGCGGGAAAGCCCGATGCGCAGCCCGATGTCGGAGCCGCGCATGCCCGCACTCTTCTTCAACATGGACGTAAACGCGATGGTCGCCTCGGGATCGATGGTGATCGCCCATCGCTCGCCGACCGGGGCCCGGAGGCCGAAACCGAATGCGAAGCGGAGGTCACCGCCGAAATCACCCTTGAGATCAGCGTCCTTGTTCAGGGCGTTCCCATACCCACCGTATGATGAATAGGTCCCCTTAGCCGAGCCGGCCACGCGAAACCCCGCCATGATCCCAAAGCGCACCACCGCGCTCCGCTTGGCATCCATGCGCACCTCCGGTTTCACACCGATGTAAAGCTGATCGAACTCGGCACGGACTGTTTTGTCCAGGCCCCCGCCGAGGCCAATTTCATCGTAGCTCGCATTGAAGGAACGATGTGCCAACGAGAGTTCAACGCCCAGATCCACAAAATCCGAATAGCGCTCGCGGTAGAAGGCCGATGCCGAAATAGTGGTCCGGCTCACATTCCATACTGATGATGTGAGGTGGGGATCATCACTGTCCTTGGCGTGCAGTTCCGTGAGCACACCACCGACAGAGATCCCGTAGTCGAACTGCCCGCATACGGTTGCCGGAAGTGCGATCAGCAGAAGAGACGGTCCGGAAAAGCGCATCTGTGGCGGGAAGGTAAGGCAGGATCGTACTTCTGCCACTTTGTCACAGCGCGTTCGGTTCGGTACCTTTGCGCCCCTTAAATCCCGACGGAGGTGAGCAAAAAGGTGCATATCGAGAGCTACGGCTGCCAGATGAACCACAGCGACAGTGAGATCGTCGCGAGCATCTTGGCCAAGGACGGCTATGAACTGGCGGCAACGCCGGAAGAGGCGGACCTGGTGCTGCTGAACACGTGCAGCATCCGCGAAAAGGCCGAATACACGGTGATGCAGCGCATCAATGAGATGAACAACCTGAAGGCCAAGAACAAGGGGCTGAAGGTGGGCGTGCTGGGCTGCATGGCCGAACGGATGAAGGAAAACCTGCTGGTGGAGAAGCGTGTGGTGGACCTCGTGGTCGGGCCCGATGCCTACCGGAACCTGCCCCAACTGCTGGAAGAAGTGGGCAGCGGCCAAAAAGCGGTGAACGTGCTGCTGAGCCGCGAGGAAACCTATGGCGAGATCGAGCCGGTGCGCTTGGGCAGCAACGGCGTCACGGCGTTCGTCACCATCATGCGGGGCTGCGACAACATGTGCGCGTTCTGCGTGGTGCCCTTCACCCGGGGCCGGGAGCGCAGCCGTGACCCGCAGACCATCGTAAACGAGTGCAAGCAGCTGGTGGCGAACGGCTTCAAGGAGGTGACGCTGCTGGGGCAGAACGTGGATTCATTCAAGTGGAAATCCCGATCGGACGATCAGATGATCAGACGATCAGATGATGGCACCACCGCTGATCAACCTACGGAGATCACTGACTTCGCCGATCTGCTGGAAATGGTGGCTGTTGCCTGCCCCGAGCTGCGGATCCGCTACAGCACCAGCCATCCCAAGGACATGACGGACAAGGTGCTGGAGGTAATGGCGCGCCACGACAACATCTGCAAGTACATCCACCTGCCCGTGCAAAGCGGCAGCAGCGAAGTGCTGAAGCGGATGAACCGCGGCTACGACCGCGATTGGTACACGGGCCGCGTGGCCAGCATCCGCAAGCACATGCCGGATTGCGCCATCAGTACGGACATCATCGCGGGCTTCTGCGGCGAAACGGAGGAGGACCATCAAGCGACACTATCGCTGATGAAGGAGGTGGGGTACGACATGGCGTACATGTTCAAATACAGCGAACGGCCCAAGACCTTGGCGGCCCGCAAGCATGAAGACGATGTGCCGGAGGACGTGAAAGGCCGCAGGCTTGCGGAGATCATCGAAGCGCAGAAGTTGAATTCCGCGGAGCGCATGGCCGCTTATGTCGGTCAGGTCCACGAGGTACTGATCGAAGGTGTGAGCAAGCGCAGTTCCGAGAACATGTACGGGCGGAATACGCAGAATTCGGTGGTCATTGTGCCGCGCCTCATTGAAAACGAACAACTGACAACGAAAGAGTTGCGTCCCGGAGACATCCTCAAGGTCCGCATTGTAAGTGCCACGGCCGGCTCCCTCCAGGGCGAACCGATCACTTTGATCACCGAACTTGTTCAGGAAGCATGAACATCCAGCCCATCAAACAGCGCTTCGGCATCATCGGGGCCTCGCCCTTGCTGGACCGGGCCATCGAGATCGCCGCGCAGGTGGCGCCCACGGACCTTAGCGTGCTGATCAGCGGGGAGAGCGGCAGCGGCAAGGAAGTGATGCCGCAGATCGTGCATGCCTTCAGCGCCCGGAAGCACGGCCCGTACATCGCGGTGAACTGTGGCGCGATCCCCGAAGGCACCATCGACAGCGAGCTCTTCGGGCACGAGAAGGGTTCCTTCACCGGGGCGCACGAAGCTCGCAAGGGCTACTTCGAAGTGGCCAACGGCGGAACGATATTTTTGGACGAGGTGGGCGAGCTGCCGCTGACCACACAGGTCCGGTTGCTGCGCGTCCTTGAGACGGGCGAATTCATCCGCGTGGGCAGCAGCAAGGCACAGAAAACCAACGTGCGCGTAACCGCCGCTACCAACGTGAACATTTTGCAGGCCGTACAGCGCGGCAAGTTCCGCGAGGACCTGTACTACCGATTGAACACCGTGCCCATCCAAGTGCCGGCGCTCCGCGAACGGAAAGAGGACATCCACCTGCTGTTCCGCTGGTTCGCCCAAGAGGCGGCTTCGCGTTACAAGGCACCACCCATCACCCTGACCGACGGGGCCCGGCAGTTGCTCACCGCCTATCGCTGGCCGGGCAACGTGCGCCAACTTCGCAATCTCGTGGAGCAGATGAGCGTGATCGAGAAGGAGCGCGCCATCGACGAGGAGACCCTGCGCGGCTATCTGCCCAAGGAGAACACGGCGCTGGTCCCTTCAGGTCATTCCGAAAGCGGGCAGGGCGGGGAGGCCATCAACGAACGGGAGCTGATCTTCAAGTTCCTCTTCGATATGAAAAGCGACCTGAACGCACTGAAGGAACAAGTGCGCGGACTGGGGAACGGCCACCTGCGCGCGCCCACTTCCCCACCGGCGGCCTACCCGGAGAAACTGCTGTACTCCCACGGATCGGACAGCGGCATGAGCATCCGTATGCCCGACGAGGTGGATGAGGATGTGGACCATACCGAGGTGGAAGAATCGCTGAGCTTGGAGGACAAGGAGAAGGAGATGATCCGCAAGGCCTTGGACAAGCACCGCGGAAAGCGTAAAAAAGCCGCCCATGAATTAGGCATCAGCGAACGCACATTGTACCGAAAGATCAAAGAGTGGAACATCGACTGACGGTCCTGGGAGGCGCGCTGGCCCTGCTCCTGCTGGCCGGCTGCACGGTGAACTACTCACTGAGCGGAGGCTCCGTGCCGCCTTCCGCCAAGACCCTGAGCGTGGCCAGCCTGGACGCCCGCGCGCCGCTCTGCTCCCCGCAGACAGCCCAGACCCTTACCGAGGCCGTACGCGACCTGATGCAAGCGCAGACCCCGCTCACCCTCACTCGGCAGGACGGCGATATCGCCTACGAGGGCGCCATCACCGGATACGATGTGCAGCCCGTGGCTATCCAGGCCAATGAGACCGCAGCGCTCAACCGCCTCACCATCACCGTGAGCATCCACTACGTCAACAAGGCCGACGCAAAGACCGACGCCGACCTCACCCTCTCCCGCTTCGCCGACTTTTCCAGCACCCAGGACCTCAGCACCGTGGAGGACGGCTTGGTGCGCGATATCGGAAAACAGTTGGCGCAGGATATCTTCGACCGGACTTTGGGCAATTGGTAATGCCGATCAGATAATGGGGCGATCAGATGACCAGAGGATGAATTGCCTGTTTATAGGCACGGGGACTCCGAACCACGGACCATGGTGCTTGCTTTGGGCGAATGCCTGCCAACATGACCACGTATCATCTGATCATCTGATCATCTGATCGACCGATCGACCATGGACCGCGAACGCTTGACCGAACTGCTGCAGGACCCTTCACAAGTGGCGAAGCAGGATCTCACGGCCTTGCGCGCCATGGCCGAGCGGTTCCCGTGGTTCAGCGGCGCCCATCTGCTGCTGGCCGTGGGCGAGCATGAGACGGGCGATGTGCTGGCCAATGACCGCCAAAACAGCCCTGCCGCATTCCTGCCATCGCGGGCCGTGCTGTTCGACCTCGTGCGTCAGGAGGAGCAACAGCGGGTCGCTCCATTGCGGGTGGTGAAAGACGAAATGCCCCTTCAGACGGACACGCCGCCGAAGGAACCCATCCGGGAGAACGGACTTGAGGCCGCACCACGGGAATTGCTGAGGACCATACTGCCGCAAGAAGAGGCCAAGTCCGCCTTGCAGGAAGTGCCGGAGACTGCCCTGCCGGAAGAAAGATCCACAGTCGCCGTACCGGACCAAAAGGATCCGGCACCGACCCCGTCCATTTCCCCGGTCGCGGAGAAAGCCCAGATGCCGCCGGACACCCACGCAGCGGGCATCTTGGAACTGCAGATCAAAGAAGCCATTCTCGCCACGGGCTACGATCTGGGCCAATACGAAGCCCCTCCTGCTACAGCGGCACCGCCGCCAGAGATCCTCCCTCCAGCGGCCCCGACACTTCCGCCGGTACTGGACGTCACCGTGGAAATGGCTGATCCCCAACGAGATGGACCGATCCAGGAGACACCTGCTCCCGCTCCACCCTCATTCTCGCCCGACACACGCCTCCGCTTCACCGATTGGCTGGATCGGTCTGAACCGGAAATTCACAGTACTGCGCCTCTGGCACCGGAACAACCGCCGATCGCCGCCATCCCACCAGCAATGGCAGTAGTGTCGCCGTCGACGGTGGCCGCCGATCCACCGGATCTCGACCCGCAGGAGATCATGGAGCAGTTCATCCAGCGCTCCTCTCCCCTGCCTTCAGCGGCAAAAGCGGAATTTTTCAATCCCCAACAGGCAGCGAAGCGCAGCCTCCAGGACGACGGGCTGGTAAGCGAAACACTCGCGCGGATACACGAGAAACAGGGCAATCTTGCCAAGGCGAAAGAAGTATATGATCGATTGGCAGTGAAGCATCCGGAGAAAAGCGTTTACTTCGCAGCCCTTTCAAAGGCCCTTGAAGGCCGCATGAACAAGTAGAATGGTCGCCATTTCCATCATCATCATCATTTTGGCCATCCTGTTGGCCTTGGTCGTTTTAGCTCAAAACCCCAAGGGTGGCGGGCTTGCCGCAGGCTTCACAGGGGCCTCGCAGATCGGCGGCGTACAGCGCACCGCGGATTTCATGGAGAAAGCCACTTGGAGCCTCGCGGGCGCCTTGATGGTGCTTTGTTTGGTCTCGGCATCACTCCAGCGCACCACGGTGGCGGGCGACAATTTGGACGCGCCCATAACCTTGGACGAGAATCCGAACGCCAACGCGGCCACCTCCACCACCGGTGATAGCGAAAGCATCACCATCCCCCCCCAACAGGACCCCGAGTGAGCACGGCGGCCCGCCAGCCTGTCAGCAAGATCCTGACAGGTCCGGCAGCTTCATCATTCCTTTCAGGCGACTTTGACAGTTCCCCTGCAATGGCACGGTGATCGTTGAACGCGCATCCGTAAATCATCCCAATAACCCAACAAAACATGGCGACCAAAGTGAAGCCCCTGGCCGATCGCGTACTCGTAGAAGCCGCAGCCGCTGAAGAGACCACCAAAGGTGGTATCATCATCCCCGATACCGCGAAAGAGAAGCCGCAGCGTGGCAAGGTCATCGCCATCGGCACCGGCCGTGTGGCCGATGACGGCAAGGTGACCCCCTTGAGCGTGAAGGTGGGCGACAGCATCCTGTACGGCAAGTACAGCGGCACCGAGCTCAACCTCGAGGGCAAGGACTACATGATCATGCGCGAGAGCGACATCTACGCAGTGCTGAGCTGAGTGCAAGGGCGATGCATGCATCGCCCCAACACGCAAGGGCGTGAGATCTCGCGCCCCGGCTCAGAGAAAAACCAGTAAGGGCGCGAGATCTCGCGCCCGACTCCAAAACAGAAAAAGAAAATGGCAGCAAAGAAGATCCAATTCGAAGTAGACGCCCGCGACCGCCTGAAACGTGGAGTGGACCAACTCGCGAACGCCGTGAAGGTGACCCTCGGCCCCAAAGGCCGTAATGTCATCATCGACAAAAAATTCGGCGCCCCTCAGGTGACCAAGGACGGCGTGACCGTGGCCAAGGAGATCGAGCTGAAGGACCCCGTGGAGAACATGGGCGCCCAGATGCTGAAGGAAGTGGCCAGCAAGACCGCCGACATCGCCGGCGACGGCACCACCACCGCTACGGTACTGGCCCAGGCCATCGTTACCGCCGGGTTGAAGAACGTGGCCGCCGGTGCCAACCCGATGGACCTCAAGCGCGGCATTGACAAGGCCGTTGCCGCCGTGGTGGCCGACCTGAAGAAAATGAGCAAGGCCGTGGGTGACGACAATGCCAAGATCAAGCAGGTCGCCAGCATCAGCGCCAACAACGACGACACTATCGGCACCCTCATCGCCGAGGCCATGGCCAAGGTGAAGAAAGAAGGCGTGATCACCGTGGAGGAGGCCAAAGGCACCGACACCACAGTGGAGATCGTGGAAGGCATGCAGTTCGACCGCGGCTATCTCAGCCCCTACTTCGTGACCAACGCGGAGAAGATGGAGGTCGAGCTGGAGAATCCCTACATCCTGATCTACGACAAGAAGATCAGCACCATGAAGGAGCTGCTCCCCATCTTGGAAAAGAGCGCCCAGACCGGCAAGCCCCTGCTGATCATCAGCGAGGACGTGGACGGTGAAGCCCTCGCCACCTTGGTGGTGAACAAGATCCGCGGCGCCCTGAAAGTGTGCGCAGTGAAAGCCCCTGGCTTCGGCGACCGCCGCAAGGCCATGCTGGAAGACCTCGCCATCCTCACCGGAGGCACCGTGATCAGCGAGGAGCGTGGCTTCAAGCTGGAGAACGCCGACCTCACCATGTTGGGTACCGCCGAGAAGATCAGCATCGACAAGGACAACACCACCATCGTGAACGGTGCCGGCAAGAAGGCCGACATCGTAGGACGCGTGGCGCAGATCAAAGCACAGATCGAGAACACCACCAGCGATTACGACAAGGAGAAGCTCCAGGAGCGCCTTGCCAAGCTCGCAGGCGGCGTTGCCGTGCTGTACATCGGTGCGGCCACCGAGGTGGAGATGAAGGAGAAGAAGGACCGCGTGGACGACGCCCTGCACGCCACCCGTGCGGCCGTGGAGGAAGGCATCGTCGCCGGTGGCGGAGTGGCCTACATCCGCGCCCAGAAGTCACTGGAGAAGATGGAAGGCGAGAATGCCGATGAGACCACCGGTATCGCCATCGTGCGCCGCGCACTGGAGGAGCCGTTGCGCCAGATCGTGGCCAACGCCGGCATGGAAGGCAGCATCGTAGTGCAGAAAGTGCGCGACGGAAAGGCCGACTTCGGCTTCAACGCCCGCACCGAGGTGTACGAGAACCTGCTCGCAGCAGGTGTGATCGACCCCACCAAGGTGACCCGCGTGGCGCTTGAGAACGCAGCTTCGATCGCTTCCATGCTCCTCACCACCGAGTGCGTGATCAGCGATGAGAAGGAAGAGAAGGCCCCTGCCATGCCCGATATGAGCGGCATGGGAGGGATGGGCGGCATGATGTAAGCCGGTCCCCGTACCAAGTTGTGGAAGCCCCGGCCGGAAGGTCGGGGCTTCTGCTTTTCCGCCTTGAGAAAAATGAAGTGGCCGTTCAGGAGCGGGAAGGAGCCGTTCTCATTCTCCTCCGCCACCAGAACAGGCATAGCAGCGCCCCTGCTATGACGGCCCATGCCCAAATGGGCCATCCCGTGCGGCCCAGTGCCACGGGTTCAACATCCCCCACCAGCACCATGCCTGCCCAGTAATACGGAAGGCCGAGTTCATCCGGTGCTTTGGCCAAGAAATCCAATTTGGCCTGGCGTAAGGCTTTGTGCTTCGGCATGCCGTCCGCCAAGTGCTCATAGAACTTTGCGATGATCTCCGCGCTCACCTTTTCATCGATGTTCCACAGCGAGACCACCAAGCTGGGACAACCGGAATAGGCAAAGGCGTACCCCAAGGAACGCACACCTTCGCCGGCATCTTCCTTTCCGGTTCCGGTGGCACAGGCGGTAAGCACCGCAAGTTGTGCCCGCAGGTCGAGCTCATAGATCTCGTAGGCGTGGAGGTAGCCATCATCATCGGGATCCAACTCACCGCCGTCCTTGGTCAGGACCAGTCGCGAATACATGGGCGAGGTGGCGTTCATTTCCGCATGGGTGCCCAAGTGCAGGATGCCGTACCGTGAAGCCGCTTCACGGAACGCCCCTTCGCTGGCAGCATTCCCGGTCAACACCTGTGCGGAGAGGGAGGTGCCCAGAGCCTGCACCGTGCGTTCAGCGAACGGTTGGCGGACGAAATGAAGATAGTCGCGGTCCACAAGCGTTGAGTCCTTGACGCCTGAGAGATAGTTCTGCTTCAGCTGGTCGGTGAAGCCGGGCGCGATGGCGAGCACGCCTTTGGAGCGTTCCCGGGACATTTCGGCGAATTGCAGTGCCGTGGTAGCGCTGAGCAGGTAGGCGATCGTGTGCCGTTGGATCAGCAGGTGATCCCGGAACCCCTTGGTACCGGGCCGCGTCAGCAAGGTCTCGAAGTTCACGGCATGCAACGGACCGTCGGGGATGATGAGGAGTTCGGGCCTGGTGAGCAGGTGCTCCACCGGGGCGATGGCCAGCTGGTACAGTCGATAGGCGGCCTCGGCATAAGGCCCGGTGGTCCTCGCCATGATCGCGGTGTTCAACGCCTTCACGGCATCGCCGATATCGGCACTGGCCAGACGGATAACGGTATCGCCCTCCAGGCTCGACACCCATGCGTACAAGTACTCGCCGGAATTGGCATAGCCCAGTAATTGCCGTTGTGGGGTCAGCAGCTTTTTGTGGATGTCCGCTAAAGTCAGCTGCGGTTCGCCATAACGCAGGTTGAAGTAATCGGGATAATTCCGTTCCAGGTCCGTGAGAAACTCCGCATAGGCCTTTTCGCGCCGGGCCATGTCCGTTGTGACGGCACGGTCTTCCGGGTCCAAGTCGAGGGCCGTGTACAGTTCTTGTTCGCGTGCCGTGACGGAATCGGGCACGCCGGCAAAATGCAGCCCCGCGAAGCCATTGAGCCGGTCCTTCAACAAGATGGAGCGGTCGGCCTCGGAAATGTTGATGAATCGTTCCAGGTCGGCGTCCGTTCCGGAACCGGCGTAGCGATCATCAGCCACGTCCAAGGCCAGGTCGAACAAGTTCTTTTGGGCGGCGATGAGCAACAGTTTCGAGGCTTCATCGCGCACGGCGGCCTTGTTCCTCTCCAATGCCCGGATCGCGAGGTCCAAGTCGTCGTTCCACTCCTTCCCTACTTTCCCGGGGCCGGCGATCTTTCGTTCCGAACGCACCTTCCAATAGATGGCGTCCGGGAGGATGTGCGGGTCGTTGAAGGTTTGCGGGGCATTGGTGGCTTGGAGCGATGTTATGCGGTCCTGCAACAGGTCCAACGCCTGCCGGGAATGGGCCAGAGCGGCATCGGGATCACCCTGCCCGAAGGCCGCTTCCGCCAGTAGTACGTCGCTGCTCGCCACTTTGTAATGCGCGGGTCCGTTTATGTTCACCAAAATGTCCCTGGCCCGTAATAGGTCGTTCAGCGCTTGCTCATTCCGGCCTTCACCCTCGTGCATACGCGCCCGGGTCTGCAAGGTGGTGGCGAGTATGCCGTTGATGTTGGCGTCCGTGTTCAGGTAGCCTGCGGCGATGCTCGCGCTGAAGAGTGAATCAGCCCTTGCGGCATTCCCCATGCGCAGCGCGATGTCGCCAAGCTTGGAGCAAACGCGGATGTACTCCTCGCTCTGCTTCCCGAATTTCCGTTCGCAGGCAAGCAGGTAATTACGCGTGAGTTCTTCAGCCTTTCCGAGATCGCCGGCGGCAAGTTCCACGTCGGCCATGCGTTCCCGCACCGCCAACAGTTGCGGGTCGTCCGCTTCCAGCACTTTGCTGCGGTCGTTCCAGGCCATTTGCAGCAATTCAAGGGCGCGGCCCTCGTCGCCGTACTGATGGTACACCGTTGCGAGGTTGACGTACCCCCGCGACCGGTTCACGATGGCCTCGTCCCGCATGGCGGGATCCGTGGTCCGTGCGATGAGATAGTCCAGGATCTGCAGGCCTTCATAGTAATGTATCTTGCTGCGGGCATAGTCCCCCGCACCCTGCCACAGCACGCCAAGGTTGCCGCAAGTACTGGCCTTGCGGGTGAGGATGGCCTCCGAGGTGCCGTCGCCCAAGGCATCCAACGCCTTGTTGAGGTAAAGCCCCGCATCGTTCACCTTGCCCATGTGCAGGTATGCGGTGCCCACGGCGTTGTAGGATTCAGACCATTGCGTCGGCGGGATCGAATCCGCTTTCCCATAGTGGGCCAATGCCATCAACGCATACTTCGCCGAGCTGGCGTGATCGCCCAGCACGGAATGATCGAACGCAACATACTGGCACGCGCGTCCGCGTTCCGAAAGCGGGATCTCCGGCGCGCCTTCGGCTACCTGTACGGCCGTGGAATCCACGCGCAGGCTTTCCTTCATCCGGCCTACTTCATAGTAGATCCAGCTCAGGTCGAAGAGTGCTGCCAGCTCATGTTCCGGATCGCCGCGCCGTTTCACCAATGCGCAGACACGTTCGGCGGCCGCCACGCCGGCATCGGCATCTTTCAGCTTGCGGCAAGCCCGGCCGTATTTGTACACGTACAAGTGGAGGGAGTCCTCCCAAGGCGTGCCTACCGCCTCCTTCAGCTGCAAGTCGATCAAGCGCGCCACCTCGGCATGGCGATCGGCCTTGTACGCTGTGTCGATCAGCGCGTGGCGGCGTGCCAGTTCCTGTGCCCCCGCTCCCATCGAAGCGCATATCGCCAGCAGGAGCAGCAAGCGACGCATCAGGAATGAATTCGCGACCGGATGGCGCGCACCCGCTCGCCGTATACAGGATCGTTCTCCAGGATCGTATCGGGAAGCTCGTTCAACCGCCCCTCATGCAAATAAGCGAGAACAAGGTACCAGCGGGCTTTGTCGTGGAATGCCGAAGAGGGTGCGTCCGCGACGGCCTGGAACAACGGGATCGCCGCCTTCGCGTCCCCTTCAGCAACGTAGGCATTGGCGATGTAGAAGCGCAGCGTGTCGTTGCCAGGATCCGCTTGCAGGAGGTTGCCCCATTTGGTACGCGCCTCGGCGAAGTCGCCGAGCTTGTATGCCACCATGGCGTCCTGGAACACGGGATCGTTCACCGCGCTCATGGGCACGGGCAGGCCGGGATCCTCCACATAGTATTCCGCGAAGAGGCGCTCGTTCTCAGTAGGTCTGGTCGACCACCAGACGGCGCCAAGGACGAGCACGGCCACCATGGCGGCGTATTTCAGGTAGGTCGTCCAGTTGCCGCCTCCGGATGCCGGGCCGGCTCCGCGATGCTCGCCCCGTGCAGCTTGCAGCGTGCGCGTGATGCCCGCAAGTTCCACGGCAAGAGTGTTCTCCCGCTGCAGCTCCACTTCTTCGCGCAACGCAACATCGGCTGTCAGTTCCTGCTCGAACCGGTAGCGTGCCTCCGGGGACATGGTGCCGAGCAGAAAGGCCTCGATGGCCTCGAACCGGTCCTTGTGCAATGCGGCTTCGCTCATTTTGCTTTTCGTTCTTCGCCGCCGATGGTCCGGCGGAATGCCCTCAACTTCATCATGCAGCGGTACTTGATGGTGCGGATGCTCTCTTCTTCCACGCCCATGTCCGCGGCGATGCTGGCGAGGTCCTTCCGCTCGAAATAGAACTGGTCCAGCACTTGCCGGCACTTGTCATCGAGCTTGCCATAGACCTCGCGCAAGCGCAGGATGCGTTCCTCGATGTCGTGATCGCCCTCGAGCACATGAGGGACGGAGTTTTCGTTATGCAGCACCCTCATGTTACGATGTGCTGCGGACCTTACCACGTCCAGCCATTTGAATTTCGCCACCCGGAACAGGAAGCCGCCGGGATCGGGTTCCGCATTCGTATTGAACCGGCCCTCCTTTACCTGCATCCATAAGACCGTCACGGCATCCTGGAACACGTCCTGCGCATCGTCGGCGGTGCCGCTGTTCTTCAGGACGTACTGCCGCACGGCGGAGTAATGAACCGCATACAGCGACCGGATTACCGTCGGGTCGTTCCGCAGCAATCCGTCCACCCAAGTTGGCGGTGAATGGGTATGGGGTGCTGTGGGCCGTTCCACGGAAATGGGGGAATTGACCACGATAATACGGCGAAAGAGGTGCGATGTCCATCTGGCAACGGAATTCCACGGCCATTGGCGACCGTGACCAACCCTACATCGAGGTATGCGGCGAATGTGAACAGCCGAGCTTGGATCTGGCCGGTCCATGGATTTTTCAGGTTGATCGTTCACATCCGGTACTGCTCTCCGATATACCGCCGAAACCAACAAAATCCGCGCGATCATGCGAACACGAACACTCGTCCTATTCTCCTCGGTCATCTTGGTCGCGGGCAGCCTGCACGCCCAACTCCCACGCATCATTCTACAGAGCGGCGGCACCCCACAGGTGTTCACCACCGTGAACGAAGCCCTAACGGCCGCACAGCCCAACGATAAGCTCTACTTCAGCGGCGGGACATTCCTTGAAGCGGCGGGCATCACCATCGATAAGCCCCTGCACTTCATCGGCGCGGGCATCAGCCCGGACACTGCGAACGTGACCGGCGTCACCACGTTGTCGACCGGTGGCAGCACGCGGATCACCATTCTCACTGAGGCCGGCGGAAGCACGTTCACGGGGATCAACTTCAACCCCGGAGGCAACATCCAATACGGTACGGACCCGAACGACGATGACCCGAAGGACCTGATCTTCCAGCGATGCGCTTTCGCCAAGGCCATCGGTATGGCCATCGAAGAAGGAGCTTCTGCCAGCAGCAGTTTCGATGAATGCATCTTCCGGGGCACGATCACCGGAGGTGCGAGCAACGCCGTGATCACGAACTCCATCCTGGACGGGGCGACCTTGAGCCTTTTCCGCCCTTCAGGATTGATCATTCGCAACAGTGTCGTGCTCGATGCACGGCTCCAGAACTCCGGAAATGCGATCGTGCAGAACTGTGTGTTCACATACAATGGCGCCCCACTTTGGCAGGTTGGCGGCGTGCAGATCAGCAACTGTTTGGTCACGGGCAATGGAATGTTCAGCAATTCCAGTGGCAACCAGGAATCGAACAACATCTACGGCCAGGCTGCGGGTTCCATTTTCGTGAACGAGGCCAACGGAGTGTACAGCTTCGACGATGACCTGCACATGGACCCTACCAGCCCCGGCGTGGGTGCCGGCAACGACGGACGGGACATCGGCATCTACGGCGGCGGTTCCCCATACAAGGAAGGGGCTTCGCCTTACAACCCGCACTACCGTGCTGCCGATATCGGTGGTGCTACAAACGGCAACAGCGAACTTCCCGTGAACATCCGCATGGCGGCCCAACCTCAGTAAGCCATGCGCAACGAACGAAACACTCAACGCTTGCTGCTTTGCGCTGCCTTGGGGCTGCTGCTGAGCGCAACGCAAGCGCAGAACATCACCGGCTACCGCTATTGGTTCGATGATGCCATTGCGGACCTGGTAACCGTATCACTATCGCCGACGCCCGTGGTGGACGCACAGATCAGCATGAACAGCGCAGGACTTGCGATCGGGTACCACACGGTGACCGTACAGTTCCGTGACGCCGATGTGCATTGGTCCTCACCCTACACCAGCGTCTTCAGCCAGAAGGGCGGCACCATCACCGCGCTGCAATACTGGTTCGGCGATGATGCTGGTTCAGCCTCCACGCTGGACGTGACACCCGCTGCGGAGATCGACCTGACGGCATCGCTTGACGCCAGCGACCTGCCTCTCGGCCTGCACAACGTGACGATCCGTGGCCTCGACGATCGTGGCGAATGGAGCGTGCCCTACACCACCACCATGGCACGTGGCGGCGGCATGATCACCGGCTACGAGTATTGGATCGATGACCAGGTGGCCGACCGGGTGATGAACCCGGTCGGGCCTGCCACGGTGGTTGACCTCATCAGCGACCTACCCCTGAACACGCCGCCCGGTGATCACACCTTCACCATCCGCTTCCGCGACGAGGCGGAGGGTTGGAGCGTTCCGATAACGACGACCGTAACGGTCTACGTCGGCATCGATGAACTGCCGGGTGTGAACAGCCTGCTCGTGTTCCCGAATCCGGTGCAGGACCAACTGACCCTTCGCGTGGACGCACAAACCTTCACGGACATGGAAGTAAGCCTGCTCGATGCCTCCGGGCGCGTAGTAGAAGCTCCCACGAATTGGAGCGTAACAGGACTTGCGCATCGCACCTGGGACACCTCCGCATTCCCCGCAGGCGTGTACACCCTTCGGATCATTTCTTCAGCCCGTGCCATCACCCTTCCATTCATCAAGCAATGAGGATCACCCTTCTTCCTTCCATCGTATCGTGCATCGCGTTCAGCGCAATGACGATATCCACAATGGCGCAACTTCCCCGCATTGTGGTGGACGGCATTGCACCACCACAAGTATTCAGCGATCTGAACGAGGCTATCCTAGCAGCTCCGGAGAACAGCAACATCACGCTGAGTGGTGGTTCGTTCCACGTACCCGGTGGCTTCGCACTGGACAAGCCCTTGCATTTCGTCGGTGCCGGGATCCACACGGATAGCACGAACGCGACCGGAGCAACCATCTTCACCGCCACGGGGAGCGACCTTTTCGCACTGACTTCCGGTGCTTCGGGGACCTCCTTTACCGGGATCTGGTTCTATACCGAAGGTGGTACGACCTTTTCCTTAGGCACCGGCCCCGGCGATCAAGTGGTAACAGGCGTGGATTTTCTGCGCTGCATGTTCCAGAAGGAAGTTAGTCTCGGTGTTGAAGAACCTTCGAACTCCAGCAGTACGTTCACCGAATGCATCTTCCACGGGGTACTTCGTGGGAATGGCGGCACGAGCGTGGTGAACCGCTGCATCTTCGATCATAGCCCAGGCACCGGTGGCATGATCGTGACCTTCCGTCCCTCCGGACTGAGCTTGTTGAATAGCATCGTGCTGGGTGGGAAGACCGATGCGTGCCACTTCGCGACCATCTCCAACTGTGTGTTCACCCGTACCAATGGCCCCCCGGTCTGGCAGAGCAACAACACGACGGTGTCCAACTGCATCGTCTCCGCTTCCCAGGTATTCAGCAATTCCCAGGACACTATATCGGTCGGCAATTTCCTGAACCAAAGCCCTACGGGAATTTTCGTGAACGAGGTAGACGACTTTTACCAGTTCACGGATGACGTACACTTGGCCGGTGGTGCTCAGAACGGCATCGGGCTATACGGTGGCTCCCCTCCCTACAAACCCGGCGCGGTACCGCATGTGCCGCACTTCCGGCAAGTGGACGTGGCGAAAGGCACTGAACCGAACGGCGAATTGCTGATGAACGTGAAGGTGGCGGTGCAACCAAACTGAGTATCTGGTCGGTCAGCCAAGCGAAGATGTCGCTTGTTGACCTTCCGCATGGGTGCATTCGATGCCCAATTGAACAACACGCTCCCGGACGATCCTTAAAAAAGACCGTCCGGGATCGTTCACATCCTACAGCTTTCCCCGATATAGAGGAAAAGCCCACCGCCATGGACCTTCCTACAACAAATGATCGCGCGCAACGAACATTGGTGGTCGTTGCCGTTCTGGGAGATAACGAGCTCACGGACGAAAAGTTGAACGCCGGCACCGTCGGGTACATTCTGCAAGGCGACAACCAGGAAGACCTGATGCGCACCGTGGAGGAGCTGCGCAACGGCCGCAAGCCCGCGACCGGAGTCCGCCGCGTCACCGTGCAGCTACGCCCGGAATGCGCGGTCGCCAAGGAACATCGGCTCAGCCCGCGTGAGCTGGACGTGCTGCGCGCCTTGGTGGACGGCCTGAGCTATAAGATGATCGCAGCGGAGCTCCGCATCAGCTTCGAGACCGTGCGCAGCCACATGAAGTGCATCTACCAAAAGATGCAGGTGAACAACAATACCGCCGCCGTGGCAAAGGCGATCCATGAGGGGCTGGTGGCGGCGTGAGCCTTCGGCATCGCACAAACGGTACTGGAACCGGAGCGGATCATCCTGGACATCCAGAACATCTTCGGCAAGCAGGTCTTCGCCAAGGAGTTCGGCAACAGTGGGGAGCGTTTCACAACCATCCTCGACCTGCCGGGCGACATCGCCAGCGGGGTCTATATGGTGAACATTACGGTGAACGGGAAGAAGACCGTGCAGCGGTTGAGCATCATCAAGTAGACCCCAGGTCCCGGCTGCCACCTCGACGGAGGCGCTGAGCCGAAGTCCGATCAGAACGCAAAGGGGCTGTCTCAAAAGAAGGCAGCCCCTTTGCTTCTTGTTGAAAAGTGGAGGGTGCATGCTCCTGACAAGGCGGTCCGGTTGGTCGGCCAGACCCGCCGGCACCTGAAACCCAAGGGATCCGTTCCTTCGCAAAGGCGTTCTTTTGCCGGAACACTTCGGAAAGATCATGCCTGTCCCAACCATGCGCATCCTCCTCTTTCTGTTGGTGCTCCTTCCACAGACCTTGAGGGCACAGGGCCTCCCGGACCGCAATTGGCATTTCCGCGTACCGCTGTCCGTGACCGTGGGGGTCAACTTCGCGCATTTGTACAACCTCTCGGGGCTGGAGTTCCAACAAAGCATCGGCCCTGTGATCTCGCTCAACACGGGCCTCACCGTCACGCGAAAGGAGAATTGGGGCATCGGCATGGAAGGCGGGTACCAAGCGGACAATTACAACTTTTCCAACACGGACGCATCCTATAGCATCACCCTGCTCAGTTGGCGCGCAGAGGGTCGGTTCTTCAAACTGCTCCCGCTTTCTGAGCGGCATCACATGAGCTGGAGCTTCGGACTGGGCATTGGGAACACCTTCTATCACGGTGATTCGATACAGACCGTGGAAGGCTCGCTGAACGCGGTGTCAAGATCCTCGGACCATTACCTCCCGTTCATCGCTCCGGAAGTTGGCTTGTCCAAACGGATAGGCCGGCACCGTGCGGAAGTGCTGTTGAAATACCAATTGAACCTCGGTGATCCGCATGCGATCACCACCACCCTGCGCACATCCGGTTCCCGCGCCATGGCACAGGGCACGGGCAACTATGTCGGCGTGGCGATCCGCTTTGAATACGGCTTCAAAAAGAAAAAACCGAAGCCCCTGAACAGGCCCATGCCCGATCTGGAATATGCCGACCGCACAACGGACAGCGTGGCCACCTTCCACACCAAACGCACACGCATCAGCCTGCTCTTCTGGGACAATGCCGAAGTGGACGGTGACACCATTTCGGTGTTCCTGAACGATAGGCCCGTCTATGTCGGCATGGCCCTTACCAAGCGAAGGAAAAAAGTACGCATGGACCTGCTCCCGGGCGAGAATGCCATTACGATCGTCGCGCACAACGAGGGCCGCGTACCGCCCAACACCGCCAGTTGCGTAGTACGCAATGGACTGAAACGGACACCGCTGTTGCTGAAGACCTCGCTGAAGGAGGACGACCTGCTCCGCGTTGTCCGGGAATAGTTCCCCGCGGGGAACAACGGGTTGTAGCCGTCGAAAGGATGATCGCCCGCTTACTTTGCAGATCATGATCGATCCCCACGACTTCCGCATTACTGCTGGCAGCATGTTCAAGCTGGCGGACCATCCCACGCAATTGGTGAAAACGTTCACAAAGGATGACCTGAAGGACTCCGTGAAGCAGGACGCGAAGCAGATCGGCAAATTGCAGGACAAGCTGTACGCGGAGAACAACCGGTCGCTGCTGTTGATCTTCCAGGCGATGGACGCCGCCGGAAAGGACAGCTGCATCGCGCGGGTACTGGGCGATGTGAATCCGCAAGGGTGCCGTGTGACCAGCTTCAAGGCGCCGACCACCGATGAGCTGGCCCATGACTTCCTCTGGCGCCATGCGAAAGCCACCCCTTCCACGGGCATGTTCGGCGTCCACAACCGCAGCCACTACGAGGAGGTGCTCGTGGTAAAAGTGCATCCGGAATACTTGGTGGGCCAGCATCTCCCCGGCATCACCTCTGGGAATGACCCCGGCAAGGACTTCTGGGAAGCGCGCTACGCCAGCATCCGCAACTTCGAGGAACATCTTTCACGCCAAGGCACCACCATTATGAAGTTCTACTTGCACATGGGGCGTGAAGCGCAGAAAGAGCGGTTCTTGGAACGCATCGAAGACCCGGAAAAGAACTGGAAATTCAGCATGGGCGACGTGAAGGAACGGGGCCATTGGGATGAATACATGGCGGCCTACGAAGCGGCCATTTGCGCCACATCCGCAAGCCATGCACCATGGTATATCGTTCCGGCGGACGACCAGTGGGAGACGCGAGCCATCATTTGCCGTGCAGTGCGCGAACAATTGGAGGCGATGGACCCGCAGATCCCGACAATGAGCGATAAGGCCGCTGCGGAATTACCGGAGGTGGCGAAGGCGTTGAACGCAGAATGAAGGAGGACCTCTGAAGGACTACCACGAAGGACGCGAAGTACACGAAGAAAGGGCGGAACGTTAAGCGCAGAGAGAAGCACCTGTCCGTAACGGAGACCGGACGCCAGCAGCGCACCTCTTCGTGTTCTTCGCGTCCTTTGCGGTAGAAATCACCGGCAACGGTAACTTGCACGCATGTCCGCAATGACCAAGCGATGGAGATTGAAGCCTCCGGTGGACCCGGAGGTGGTGGCCGGGCTGACGCACACGCGCAGCACGCCGGAGCTCGCGACCCTGCTCGCACAGCGGGGGATACACACTCCCGCAGAGGCCAAGGGCTTTTACCACCCGCGCATTGAACATCTGCACGACCCCTTCCTGATGAAGGACATGGACCGTGCGGTGGAACGGATCAATCAGGCGTTGCGCGACAAGGAAGGCATCATGGTCTACGGCGACTACGATGTGGACGGCACCACTTCAGTGGCCCTTGTTTACAGCGTGCTATCGCGCTGCACGGGTGACATCATGTACTACATCCCCGACCGCTATGCGGAAGGCTATGGTATATCCTCGCTCGGCATCGATCGCGCCGCAGAGAAAGGCATATCGCTGATCATCGCGCTGGACTGTGGAATTAAGTCCGTGGACAAGGTGGCCTATGCCAATGAGAGAGGCATCGACTTCATCATCTGTGACCACCACCTGCCTGGCGAAACCATACCGGATGCGGTCGCCGTGCTCGACCCCAAGCGCTCCGATTGCGCCTACCCGTTCAAGGAACTCAGCGGTTGCGGCATCGGCTTCAAGTTGATGCAGGCCTTCGCGCAGCAGAACGACATGCCGTTCGGTGAGGTCGGGGAATTGCTGGACCTGGTGGCTGTGAGCATAGGTTGCGACATCGTGCCGCTGGACGGGGAGAACCGCACCCTCGCCCATTTCGGGTTGAAGGGCTTGAACGACAGGGAACCCCGGCCGGGGATCAAGGCGATCCTGGGGATGTCCAATTTCAAGCGCCGGCTTTCCATCATGGACCTCGTCTTTGTGCTGGGCCCCCGGATCAACGCGGCCGGGCGGATCGAGCACGGGCAGCAAGCGGTGGAACTGTTGCTGGCCAAGACGGACAATGAGGCGGAGAACATCGGGCGACGCGTCGACGGGAACAACTCCGCACGGCAGGACCTGGACAAGTCGATCACGGAGGAAGCTCTTGAGCTCTTCGAGACCGATGCCTTCCTGAAGGGATCCTGGAGCACCGTGGTGTTCAACCCGAACTGGCACAAGGGCGTGGTGGGCATCGTGGCCTCACGGCTTATCGAACAGCACTATCGCCCCACGGTGGTGCTCACGGAGAGCAACGGCAAGGTGAGCGGCAGCGCGCGCAGCGTGAAGGGCTTCAACGTCCACGACGCCATCGGGGCATGCAGCGATCTGCTGGAGCAATATGGCGGACACATGTATGCGGCCGGCCTCACCATGAAGCCGGAGAACGTGGAAGCCTTCCGCCTGCGATTTGAGGAAGTAGTGCGTGAAACAATTGAGCCTTCCATGCGCATCCCTGAGGAGGAGGTGGACCTGGAGATCGGCCTGTCGGAGATCCAGCCGCCGTTCATCCGCGGTATTGATGGCATGGAGCCATTCGGTCCCTGCAACATGAAACCGGTGTTCCTTACGCGCGGCGTGATCGCCAAGGACGTGCGACTTCTCGGCACCGGCGGTGACCATTTGAAATTCAAGGTGGCCCATCCGAAGTCTCCGAAGGTCGAGCTGGATGCGATCGCCTTCCGCCAAGGCGAGCACTTCGACCTGCTGCGCTCCGGCGAGCCGTTCAGCATGCTTTATGCGATCGAGCAGAACCACTGGCAGGGCAAGGTTTCCACGCAGCTGAGCGTGAAGGACATCAAACCGGGGATCGCGGGCGTGCTCGAGGACGAAGAGGGCGCCACCATGGAAACGGCCACCGCCTGATGCCGGAAGCCTTACTTCCTCCCCACGACGACGAACATTGGATGCGGCACGCGCTGCGCGAGGCGGAGCAGGCCTTTGCGGCGGACGAGGTGCCCATCGGCGCGGTGATCGTGGCCAGCGACCGCATCATCGCTCGCGGCCACAACCTCACCGAGCGGCTCAATGACGTCACCGCGCACGCGGAAATGCAGGCCATCACGGCAGCTGCGGAACATATCGGCGGCAAGTACCTGCAGGACTGCACGCTGTACGTGACCGTGGAACCGTGCGTGATGTGCGCTGGAGCATTGGCATGGGGCCATATCGGCCGCATCGTCTTCGGCGCTTTCGACGAGAAAGCCGGGTACCGCCGCGTGGGCCACATGCTCCTGCACCCGAAGACCGAAGTGACCGGCGGTGTATTGGAACCTGCCTGTGCGGACCTGATGAAAGCGTTCTTCAAGAAGAAGAGGTCACTGAAATAGAGTTGTCCGTTGTCAGTTGGTTGTTGTCAGGTCACTCTCGGCGATCGCGCCTCCGGAACGTGGTCAGCTGCCCATAGGAAATACTGAATGCGCAGGGTGGTACAGAAGATCCAGATAATCCTGACAACGGACAACTAACAACTGACAACTACTGCGAAGCAGCCAAATACCTCCGGCTCAAGCTTCGCAACGGCACCCAGGCCGCGAGCGTTCCTATGGCCATCACGGCGAAGAAGATCAGTATGAGATCCGTCCACATGACCAGCACGGGATAGCTCTCCACCACGGAATCCTGCAAGGACACCATGCCGGTCCATTCCTGTAAGCCGCACAATCCGAGGCCGACCACCAAGCCACTGACCGTGCCGACGAGCACGATCAGCAGGCCTTCCAGAAAGAACACGCGGCGGATGAAGCCTTCCGTGACGCCCATGCCACTGAGCGTGCGCATATCCTGTCGCTTCTCGATCATCATCAGCGTGAGCGAGGCGATTATATTGAAGGCCCCAATGAGCCCGATGAAAGCGAGCACGATGAAGGTGAACCACTTCTCCGTGGCGTTCGTGCTGTACATCAGCGCGTTCTTCTGGTGGCGCGTCCTCACCGTGAAACGCGGACCGGCTATGGCTTCGATCTTTCGTTGCAACCGTTCGGGGTCGGTCCCTTTCACCGCTTGGATCTCCAACGCATTCACCGCGTCGCCGTAGTGCAATAGCTCGGCCGCCAGACCGATCGGCGCGAGCATATACTGGTTGTCGAACTCCAAGTTGATCGTGAAAGCACCTGCCACGGCCACGCGTTGCTGCTCGAACGAGGACTGGGACAGCTTGCCCGGCGTGCGGCCACGGACCAGTGCGGCAACATCCAATGGCCGTGTGACGCCATCATCCTTGGGCACTCCCAGGCCGTCTTTCAGAGCCGCGCCCAGGATCACTAAAGGCCCCGTGACGCCATCGAACTCGGCATCGCCGCTATACATCTGCGTGGGCAGGCGGCTCATTTCGAGATACTGCGGTTCCACACCCTTCATCGTGGCCACCGTCTGTTGGCCGCCGGAGCGGAGCAGTACGTTCTCCTCGATCACCCAGCTCGTCCGCTGCACCTCGGGCAAAGCCTTGATGACCGCGAGGTCGAGACTGTCGCGCTGGAAGGTCTTGCCCACAGCGGCAGAAATCGTGATGTCCTGATCAAAAGGGCTGTAGAGCGTGTCCACCAGCAGGGAGATGCCGTTGAGCGTGCTGAGCACCACGACCATTGCCGCCGTCACCACCGCCACCACCACGATGCTGATCAGCGTGATGATGTTGATCGCATTGCGGCCGCGTTTGGCCAGCAGGTAGCGGCGGGCGAAGAGGAGCGGGAGGTTCACGCCCCAAAGTAAACGTGAACCGGGGCGACTATAGTGGGAGAGGGCAGGAGAGAATGAAGGAGCGAGGGTACGCCCCTTTCGCCATTCACCCTGATGCTCATTTACTCCTGCTCTTTTCCACCGGGAATTATGGCCTGCACCACCACCACACGTTCGCTTTCGTCATACACGTGCCGCGCCAACCGCTCCCCCAAACCCTTTGCGGTGATGGCGCCTATGGGAACACCCGCTTCCACGAGCACGCGCTTCACAGCATCCGCCCGTTCTTGGGACAGCCGTAAGTTGAAGCCCGCGTCGCCGGACTTGTCCGTGGTGCCGGTCACCAGCACGCGTTGGACATGGGCGGCGGCAAGGCGTTTGCCGGACTTCAACAGTTGGAGGCGGGCCACGGACCCGACCCGGCTGCTTCCGCTGCTGAAGACCACGGTGTCCACGAATGTTTCCTCTATTCCCGTTACGGTACGGACCTCACCGCTATCCTTCGCGGTCGCATGCTTTGCCCGGAGGTCTTCCAGCTCCCGGTCCATCGCCTCGATGCGCCGCTTGAGCGAATCCGTTTCCACCGCGCTTCTTTGGTCGTCCATCACCTCGATGTAGCGCTCCAACGTGGCTATACGGTCAGCGAGGAGGCCGTTCATGATCACGGGGTAATACCCGGCATTGATGCCCGGTTGAATGGTGGTGTCCGGGAACGTTGCGGTGGTGTCGATCGGATAGGTCCCGGAGGTGCCGGTGCGCAAGCTGTCCGCGAGATGCCGCAACCTGATGTTCTCGGCCTTCATCTTCAGCAGGCTGTCCTGCAGTGCGGGGTCTGCCACGGTCTTCGTGTTGTTCGTGGACACGATCACGGGCACCACGCTTGTTCTCGAACGCTCGCGCGGCTCCTCACGGATGATCACCTGCTGCGGCGGCTGCGTGCTGGTCGGAGCTTGTTGCTCTTGTCCGGCCGCAGGTACCGGCCGGTCCACATACACGGTGTCCACACGTCCGGCGACTGTCGAGCGCTCGCGATACACATGTACCGTGTCGTGTACCACTTGCTGTGTATTGACTTCCACGATGCTCTCGGCTCTCTGCTCTTGAAGCGTGTCCCGGATGATAACGGGCGCCTCGACCTTCACGAGGCTGTCAGCGCCCATATACCGTTGCTTTAAGGAGCCTGCCGGAAGGCTGTCCGTTTCGAGCTGCTGCACCGTGTCGGGCAACAACGGCACCACACTGTCGGGCCGGGGCTCCTCCAAACCTTTCCGCGTCGGTGCCAACAGGCTGTCCGGCTCCGGAGCGCGTAGCGTGTCCGCCAATACAGGCATGATGCTGTCCCCAAGTGCTTCAACTTCGGGAACGGGCGGAACTGTTCGAAGGCTGTCGGGCTCCGGAGCGCGAGGCGTGTCCGGCAATGCAGGCACGATGGTGTCTTCGTGCATTTCGATCTTGGCAGGGGGCAACGCTGTTCGAAGGCTGTCCGACATGATGGTCCCCAAGCTGTCCAAGTCGGCATTACGCAAACTGTCGATACCCGAAGTGTCCTGCCCGGCAGTGTTCTGGAGAAGGCTGTCCAACCCGGTCTTTCGGATGGTATGACCCGCAGCACTGTCCTGTGCGGCCTTTTTGCGCTCCACGATGGTGCCCACCACCAGCGTATCCACCGAAAGCCGGCCCACCGTGATGCGCTCCACATTGATCACCACGTTGGTGGGTGCGGGCTGTGCCGGAGGCTTCGCCACGGGCTTGGCGGCGGGCGACGGCGGTGGTAACGACCGGTCGTCCACATAGATGGGCTCCATGCGATAACTTGTGGAGCGCTTTCCAAAGTAGTAGGCCAAATTGAGCCCGATGGACTGGTACTTGTCGTTCGTACCTGGGTCTCCACGTTGACCAATGCGGCCGGTGGGGTTGCTGATATACGCCAGTTCACCTTGCGGCTGTCTGGCCGGATAGGCATCATGGACATCATCGATCCAGTCCGTGAACGTCCAATTGAACCCGTAATAAAGCTCCGCAGCCATCCGGTCACAAATGCGCCACTTCAGGCCGATCCGTGCCGGGATGAACACAAAGTTTTGATCCTTCGGTTTGTTGTCCTCGGTAGCCAGATCGGTCGATCGCGTCTCGAAATCGCCATCCTGCGTGATCACAGTGGCGTTGGCGGCATTGCTACCGCTTTCGGCCTGGTCGCGGATCGTGCCGTCGCTCCAATGATAGTACCGCGAACCGCTGGCGGAGTGCAGGTCGCCGAACACGTCATATTTGCCTACGCCTACGCCCAAGGCCACGAACGGTGCAAAGCGCGCATCGTACTTCAGCAGCTTACCGTTGTCCATGCGGAATGTCAGCTCCATCTGGGCGGTGTACAGTTCCGACATGAAGTTCAACGCCCTGTCCTTCCGGCCCGTGAGCACGTCATTGCCGGAAACAAGGGCGTGTTCAACCCCAAGACCCAAGGAAACACCGTAGCCGAGGGACTTGGACAACTCCAGCCCCTGCACCCGGGAACGGTCCCAGTTTACATCGTTGTAGGAGCTTTCGATGTCCGAAAGGGAGCGTGTGATGCCGGCATGCGCAGCAATGCGCCATTGGAAAAGATCCTGTTGGCCCATGGCCGAGACCGCCAAAAGCAACAAGGGGAAAAGCACGGCCCACCTCATTTTCCGATGCCGAGCCAAAGGTTGATCTCAAGGCTTACGCCTATGAAGGGCCGCACTTCCAGCGAGCTCGATGTACCGCCGTCAAGGTTCGGCGTGTCCTTCTGCACCAAGGTGCCGCCCGCGTTCAGCCGGATCATGCGGAACACACGGTAGCCGTATCCGAGATAGATCGGCCGGTCGATCAAAGGGCCGGTAACGACGGTGCCGTCATGGTCCTCGGTATTCTCTACGAATGCGCCAAGTGAAATGGAGCTGTTCGACCAAAAACGGGAGGAAAAGGCACGGCGGCCAAGCGGAAAGGATATGCCGACGTATGGGGCTTGGCCGTAAGAGAGATCGTCCGCAGTACCGCTATTGTAGATGCCTCCGTAACCCACGTTCAAGGATATCGTGTTCGGTGTATGCTCCGTGGCCTGGTCGGTGAGCACGGTACGGTGCTGCAATACCATCATCTCGCGGTCCAGATAGGAGTGCAGCTCGGCGTTGAGCATGGCTTTCACGGCGCCGATCTCGTGGCGCGCCATGTCGATCCGTTGGTCCCGCTTGTCCTCGTCCTTTTTCTTCTTGAACAGGTATTTCGCATCGGACAGGCGTGTGTCGTTCAGCCTCGCCAGTTTGTCCTCCACCAGCTGGGAAAAGCCCGCGAACGGCATGTCCAAGCGGCTTCTGTAGTTGTCCGTACCGCGCCGCACGATGATGCTCAATTCATCCATCACTTGTCCCACCGGCTTAGTAAGACGGGTGCGGTTGCTGCTGACGTCCACGCTTTGGTCCACGTAGGCTCCAAGGTATGCGCTCAGCCTGGCGGCCAAGGTGTCGGAGGCTTCGCGGCCTATGGAGCTGTAAAAGCCAAGGACCACCGTGTACTTTGCGTTGCCCCGCAGTTTCTGGTCCAAGTTGATGTTGAACGAGGGGCTGTTGCCCAGCTCGGTCTGTTCCCAACGGCCCTTCGTGGCCATGTGCTTCATGGCCGCATCCTCATAGATGCGCGCCTCTACAATACCGATATCGGGAGCTACCGGGCCGGTGATGCTCCACTGCTTTTCAGCAGGCAGTGGCTGGCCATTGCCGAGCAGGTTGGACCCGGGATCGAAGACGACGGGCTGGTATTGGGCCGATCCGGCAAGGCTCAAGGAAAGCAGTGCCAAGATGGCACATAGCGTACGGGGTTTTATCATGTAAGAGGGATGTTCAGTTGCTGCCAAGAAGGTACGGGAAAAATTCCATACTTGCAACAAGTTGCAGCACCTGTTTGTTCGGGAACGCCCGTCAGACGCTCACTTCCACGCCTTCACGATCAAGCCCGTGCCGGTGGCGTGCTTCGTATGCACGTCAAACCAGTTCAGCACGAAGGCGATCGGATAGGCGATGAGGTAATAGATGGGCAGCACAATGAAGAACAGCTTGCTGGCCTGCAGCATCAGCAAGGGCCATTTCATGCTGAGCTTCCAGCTGATCTTTCCCGGTGAGCCGTAGCTGTAGCGTGCCTCCACCCTGCTGAAGCCATTGCGCAGGGCCTTCGCCTCAATGTCCTGAATATTGTACCCGTCGCGCACGTGCTCTTCGATGAAGGAGCCTTCCTCCTCCCCGTGTACATCGCTGCCCCCTTGGTCGCTGGGCGTGCTGATGATGAGCATGCCGCCGGTCTTCAACGAGGTCGAATAGCAGCGCAGCGCGGCACCGTCCTCCAGAATGTGCTCCATCACGTCCACGCACACCACCAGCTCGAAGGTCTCGGGGCGCTGGAATTTCGTCACGTCACCCACTTCGAACTTCACCTGTGGCCTGCCGATGGCTTGAAAGAAAGCATTGCAGTCCGCCACCTGCTCTTCCTTCACGTCGATGGCGGTGATGCTCCATTTCCGGGAAAGACCGCTGAGCCAATAGCTGTACTGGCCGAAGCCCGCACCGGCGTCATAGATCGCCAGCTCCCGACCGCGCTTGTCCTTGGACCATTCGCGCAGCTCCTTGTGGATGTGCCACGCGCGCAGCAATAGCAGGTCCAGCAGCCGGTAGAACACCTTACGCAGGAGCGGCGTGCTGTTGAAAACCGCGCCGAGGCGGCGCTTCACCGGATCATACTGCATGGAACGAGCGCGATGAAAGATGGAGAATGGCCACCGAGGCGCTGAGGCGCGGAGAAATGCGTGGTGGTGATCGGAGTTTCTGGTATTGGGTATAGTGGACATGGTACCGGGTACTGCCGACGCACACTGCCGACTGCTACTGCCGACTGCCCACTACAGCCTGACAACCGACAACTGACAACTGACAACTGCACCATTACTTCTTCAACAAATTGTCGATCTCCTCGATGCGGTCCAAGGAGTCATCAATGTAAAAAAGCAGCTCCGGCACGATCCGCAGCTGCTTCCCTACACGATGGCCTAATTCCCCGCGCAGTTTGTGGCCCATGTTACGCACGTTGTCCAGCACGGTCTGCTTGTCCTTCACAGGAAAAAGGCTGATATAGATCTTCGCGATACCGAGGTCCGGGCTTACGCGCACGGCGGTAACGGTGATGAGGCCGCCGGGCAGCAGGGCGTGGTTGTGCCCCTGCATCACCTCGGCCATCTCCTGCTGGAGAAGGCTGTTCACCTTGTTCTGTCGGACGCTGTCCATGGCGCGAAGATAGACGGCGAGGAATGCGTTTTTCACCACAGAGGCACAGAGAGAAGGAAAAGCATTGGACCACTAAGAACACGAAGTACACGAAGAGTGGCTTACGGCCGCCGGACTTTCCTTTGTGTTCTTTGTGCCCTTCGTGGTATCTCCCTTATCGGACCAGCGGTACACCTTCCGAATACCTTTGCCACTTTCCATGAAGAATTTCCTCCGCATCATGCGCTTCGGCCGGCCGTATGGCCGGTATGCGCTGATGAACGGTGTGTTCAACCTGCTGGCCACCGTGTTCCACCTGGCCAGCATGCTGCTTTTTATACCCTTTCTGCGGCTCCTGCTGGGGCAGACAAAAGCGGTGTATGAAAAACCAGTGCTCGCTTGGGACAAGGCGTCCTTGGAACAGGGCTTCAATTGGTCCCTCACACACTTGATCGAACTGCACGGCCAGATCGGTGCCCTGGGGATCATCTGCAGTACGGTGGTCGCCATGTTCCTGTTGAAGAACGTGTTCCGCTACCTCGCCGTGCGCTCCATCTGCACCTTCCGCAACCGGATCATCCGTGATGTGCGTTCCAAGATCTTCGATAAGATGTTGGAGCTGCCGTTGCGCTACCACAACGACGAGCGTAAAGGCAACTTGCTCTCCCTCATCACCAACGATATGCAGGTGCTGGAATACTCGGTGATGTATTCCATCGAAATGGTGTTCCGGGAGCCGATCGCGGTGATCCTGTTCCTCGGCACCATGGTGACGCTCTCGCCGCAGCTCACCTTGTGGTCACTGCTGCTGCTGCCCATCAGCGGGCTCATCATCTCGCGCATCAGCAAGAGCCTGAAGCGCCGCAGCACGCGCGTGCAGGAGAAAAGCGCCGACCTGCTGGGCCGTGTGGAAGAGACCCTCACGGGCATGCGTGTGGTGAAGGCCTTCAACGGTGAAGATGCCATGCGGCGCCGGTTCGAGCAGGAGAACGAACTGCTCATGCGCTCCAGCATCAGTATGCTGAACCGGCAGGACGTGGCCTCCCCCTTGAGCGAGACCTTGGGCACGGCCGTGATGGCGGCGATCGCATTCCTCGGAGGCACCTTGGTGTTAGGTCCCGATGCCAGCCTCAGCGGTGACAGCTTCTTAGGCTTCATCATCATCTTCTCGCAATTGCTCACGCCGATCAAGGGCTTTTCCCAAGGATACTCCGGCATCGTGCGCGGGTCTTCCAGCGCCCAGCGCGTTTTCGACCTGTTGGAAACACCGAACACCGTGGTGGAGAAACCGGACGCAAGGCCCATCGCCGCGTTCACGGAGAAGGTTGAATTCAAGGACGTGTCGTTCGCATACGATGAGAAACCGGTGCTTCAGCATGTCGACCTCACCGTTCCAAAGGGAAAAAGCGTAGCGCTCGTCGGCACCAGCGGCGGTGGAAAGACCACCTTGGCCGGGCTTCTCCCGCGCTTCTTCGATGTTACAGGAGGTGCTGTAACGATCGATGGTGCCGACCTCCGCGACCTGCGCATCAAGGACCTGCGCGCATTGATGGGCATCGTGACCCAGGACAGCCTGTTGTTCAACGAGAGCATAGCATCCAATATCGCCTTCGGTAGGCCGGGCATCAGCGAGACTGATATCCAGCGCGCCGCGGAGATCGCCAATGCGCATGAGTTCATCGTCCGCATGCCGAACGGCTATCAAACGAGTATCGGTGACGCCGGGAACCGCTTGAGCGGCGGGCAGAAACAGCGCATCGCCATCGCGCGTGCCGTGCTGGGCGACCCGGCGATCCTCATCTTGGACGAGGCCACTTCAGCATTGGACACCGAAAGCGAACGGCTGGTGCAGGACGCGCTCTTCAAGCTGATGAAGGACCGGACCTCCTTGGTGATCGCGCACCGCCTGAGCACGATCCAGCATTGCGATGAGATCATCGTGCTGGACCGCGGCCACATCATCGAACGCGGCACGCACGCACAGTTGTTCGCCGCAGAAGGGCAATACCGCAAACTCTGCGACCTGCAGGCCTTCGCCTAAGCCGATGAGCGGCGAACGCGTTGGTGGACGGATCTTCGGCCTCGACGTGATGCGCGCCATGGCGGGTGTGATGGTGATGCTCGCCCACACGAGCCATTTGGTGGCCGATCATTGGCCCCGCTTCCCGGTCGTTCCTTCCATCGATTGGGTCGGTGTGTTCTTCGTGCTGAGCGGCTATCTGATCGGTGGCATGTTGCTGGACGCTTCGTCCAAGCCGGGCCCAGCTCCTTTGCGCTTCCTCGATTTCATGCAACGGCGCTGGTTGCGCACGCTCCCGAACTACTACCTCTTTCTGCTGCTGAACATCCTCTTGGTATCCGTGGGCGCCGCACCGGGCATGCTCGGGCACATGACCGCTGCCTACGCGGTGTTCATGCAGAACTTCCACCTTCCGTTGGACCTGTTCTTCTGGGAATCCTGGTCGCTTGCGGTCGAGGAGTGGTTCTACCTGCTGTTCCCCCTGATCGTCTTCGGGACGATCGCGCTTTTCGGACTGCGCGGCAGAAATGCATTCCTGTTGGCTTGCGTGCTGTTCATCGTCCTCCCGGTCGTGGGGCGTTCCAGCGTCGCGCACCATGTTCTTGAACAGACCACTTGGGCACTTTGGATACACAAGCTGGTGATCACGCGGCTGGATGCGCCGGGGTACGGCATGCTGGCGGCTTGGGTGGCGCGGGGCTGGCCGATACCATGGAGGCGGGTACGCTGGCCCGCAATACTGCTGGGCCTCTATCTCCTGCTCACCTATTGCACCCGTGGCTACGACGCTGCGCCCCGCTTCGCCACCTTTGCCTTGGAAAGTCTCGAACCCTTCTCCGTGGCCCTGTTCCTTCCGATCCTTTCAGGCTGGAAGAACGGCAGCGTGTTCCAGCGCCCCATGCGCGGCCTCAGCCTCATCACCTATGCGATCTACCTGGTCCACCTGCCCATGCTCTACCTCTTTGGCCATCGCGTCCCCGATCCCGTGGCCTGGAAATGTGCCATGTACTACGCCTTGTTCTTAGGTGCCACGGTCACCATAGCCGCATTGATCTACCGGTTCTGGGAGCGGCCTTTCATGCAGCTGCGGGCACCGCTGGGCCGTTGGCTGGCGCGCCATTGGCCAAGTTCCGGCACCGCCGTCTGAGGTTCATGCCTCCTATTCCTTCTTCGGGAACAGCCGCTGGAAGAATCCCCCCTTCTCCTCTTCCTTTCGCTCCGGCTCTTCCGGGTCGTGCTGCTTGTCCACGGAACCGGGTTCCCGCTGGAAGATCACGTCCAAGAAGCGATCGATGAGGTTGCTCGATCGGCGTGGCTCGCAGTTCATGTCGATCTCCGTGCTGTCCTCCGGGAAAGCCTGGAGATAGGCCTTGCGCATGATGGATGAGCGTTCCACCTCGGCCAGCGTGCCCCCGATGATGGGCAACGCCAACTGCGCCCCGGTACCTAGGCCGCTGCTGAAATGGACGGCCGGGTCACGGGCGCCCACCCATGTCCCCGCCACCAATCCCGGCGTGTAGGCCATGAACCACGCATCGCTGTAATCCTGTGAGGTGCCTGTCTTTCCCGCCAAAGCGGCACGTACACCGAAGCGAGAGCGTATGGAGGCACCGGTGCCATGGTCCACCGCACGTCGCAACATCGCCGTGACTGCTTCCGCGACCTCCTCATCGAGCGCACGCTTGGCGGAAGCCATCCGGCCCTGGTAGATCACCTTCCCATGGGCATCAGTGATCTTCTCGATCATCTGCGGGTCGCGCACCAGGCCCCCGTTCGCAAAAGCGGAATAGGCCCGCACGATCTCCTTCAAGGAAATATCCGCGGCACCCAAGGCCAACGATGGATTGTCGACCCCGCCAATAGGCAGGCCAAGAGACTTGAACGTGTCTCGGATGGTGCCCACCCCGGTGCGGAAATAGAGATCCACCGTGGGGATGTTCATCGAATGCACCAATGCGTACCACATCGCCACTTGCCCACCGATGCTGTCCTTTTCGAAGTTCTCCGGCGACCAGCCGTCATATTCGTCATAGGTCTTCCGCTCGTTGTTCAAATAGGTGCAGGGGGCCAATCCCTTGCGCAGACCGGCAGCATAGATCACCGGTTTGATGGTGGAGGCGATCGGCCGGTGGCTTTCCACCTGATCGAAAGGAAGGGTGCGGAAGTCGTTGCCACCACTGTACGCACGCACCTTTCCGCTGGAAGGATCCACCATCAGGAAGGCCGCTTGCAGCATGCTGTGATAGTGCCACAGGCTGTCGCGGTAGCTCATGGTGTCCGGCGGTGCATCGTTCCACGTGAACACATCGCGCACGGACTTTTCATTTGTACTCCAAGCTGCCGTGGCCCTTTTCCCTTGGGACTTCTCCCAGCTTTTCCGTGCGTTCTGCGCGCGCAACTGGTTGTCCAGTTTGGGCTGCATGGAGGAGAGCTGCTTCTGCACCGCCCGCAAGGCGGCCTGTTGTAATGAGGTGTCCAACGTGGTGTAGATCCGCAGGCCGTCCTTCTCAATGTCGTAGGAAGTACTGCTCTTCTTCCCCAGATCAGCAAGGATCGCCTTGGCCTGCTTCGTCACTTGCGCATCGAAATAGCCGTAGGCGTCCAGCGCATCGACGCCTGCGTACCGGATCATCAGCGGAAGCGCCTGCAGGCTGTCCCGAAGCTTGTTGGAGAGTTTACCGTTACCCGCCATCAGCGCCAGCACCTGGTCGCGTCTACGCTTCGCCGCCTCGGGATGCAACCTCGGATTGTAGCCGGTGTTCGCCTTCAACATGCCGACGAGCACCGCGCCTTCCTCCACCTTCAACTTCGTGGCGGGCTTGCTGAAGTAGCGCTCCGACGCGGCCTCGATGCCGTAGATGTTCTCACCGAACGGGACCGAGTTCAGGTAGAGCGTGATCACGTCCTCCTTGGAATAGACCTTCTCCAAACGCTGCGCCACCAACGCCTCTTTGATCTTGTTCACCGGCACGGTGAGAAATCCGTGGCGTTCCCGGCCGTAGAGGTTCTTGATCAGCTGCTGCGAGATCGTGCTGCCCCCGCCGCCGCTCCGGTCCCGCGCAATGATGGTCCGGAACAGCACGCGCACGTAACTCATCGCGTCCACGCCCTCATGCTCGAAGAAGCGTTGGTCCTCCGTGGAGACGAGCGCGTTCACCACATGCGATGGGATGTCCTTCCAATGCACATTGGTGCGGTCCTCCGCGAAGACTTTGCCGATCACCGCACCGTTCGAGGAGAGGATCAACGTCGCTTCCTCGTTACGCAATGCCGCAAGTTCTTCCGTGCTGGGCAGCTTGCCAAAGACGTCCTTGCGCACGAGGAAGATCAAGATGAAGACGGCGATGAAGCCGACGGCCAGCAGGAGGAAGAGCGTCTTCCAAAGGAATGCTGCTCCTTTGGACGGCTTCTTCTTTTTCTTCTTTGCCATTGCGGGATACCCCGTAAACGATCGCCGATGGAACCAAGAGCTTTCCTTCCCTTCTCACTCCTCCTCCACCGACCAATCCCGGAACAACAGATCTGTTTCGTAAGGATACCGTGCGATGTGGATCGCCTTCACCCGCTCGTACATCAACTTCCGTAGCGTGTCGATGTTGTCCTTCCGTATGGCGGAGATGAAGATGGCTTCCTCGCCGTCCGCGTCCTTGTGGGCGATGCGTGACATCCATGTGCGCTCCATCTCCTCCAAGGTGTATTGGTCCTCCCGCTTGGGTGCGAGGTCGTGCGGGTCGTGCGGTGCGGGTTTGTAGGCGTCGATCTTGTTGAAGACGACGATCACCGGTTTTCCGCCGGCACCGATCTCCTCCAGCGTTTGCCGCACCGTGTTGTACTGGCTCTCGAACTGCGGATGGCTTATGTCAACGATGTGCAGGAGAAGATCAGCCTCTCGTGTTTCATCCAACGTGCTCTTGAAGCTCTCGATCAATTGGTGGGGCAGCTTGCGGATGAAGCCCACCGTATCGCTGAGCAGGAAGGGCAAGTTGCCGAGCACCACCTTGCGCACCGTGGTGTCCAGCGTGGCGAAGAGCTTGTTCTCCGCGAAGACATCGCTCTTGCTCAGCACGTTCATCAGCGTGCTCTTGCCCACGTTGGTATAGCCCACCAAGGCCACGCGCACCAGCTTGCCGCGGTTGCCGCGTTGGGTCTGCTTCTGCCGGTCGATGTCCTTCAGTTGCTTTTTGAGCAGGCTGATGCGGTCGCGCACCAGGCGGCGGTCCGTCTCGATCTCCTTCTCGCCCGCTCCACCGCGTGTACCCGTGCCGCCGCGCTGCCGCTCTAAGTGTGTCCACAGCTTGGTCAGGCGCGGCAGCATGTATTCGTACTGAGCGAGCTCCACTTGTGTCTTGGCGTGAGCGGTACGGGCGCGGCTCGCGAAGATGTCCAGGATCAAGCGCGGGCGGTCGAGCACCGGCCGGTCCAGCTCCTTCTCCAAGTTGCGTTGCTGCGCGGGGGATAGCTCATCATCGAAGATCACGCAGGCATCCGGTGCCTTATCATCGATCCAGGACTTGATCTCGGCGAGCTTGCCGGAACCGATGTGGAACTTGCCGTCCGGCTTGTGCAGGCGTTGGGTGAAGCGCTTCTCCGTGACGATGCCGGCGGTATTGGCGAGGAAGTCCAGCTCGTCCAAATACTCCTCCACCTGCTCGGGCGTCTGGCGGTCAGTGGCAAGGCCGATGAGCACGGCTTTCTCGGCGGTGATGCGGGTTTCTTGTGGGTCGATCATTTCGGATGGAACGCAGACTGCGCTTCGCGCGCCGTCGCCGAAGCGCTTTGGCGAAGGAGCCCGAAGCTAAGCGTAGGCGCGGTGATACTGAAAGGGCTGATGGCCGCGGATCAAATTCTTTGTATGCTCATGTTATTGAACCACGGATAAAAGCGGATAATACTTTTCAATTATTGATCAGGTTGTTGAGCTTGTCGAAATACTGATCTTCTAATTGTCTGACCGGGCCACCTCATGCAAGCTGCGCACATGGTCCACCACTTCCTCGACCTCCTTTTTGGAGAGCCGCTCACCGTAGCCGATCATGCCTGCTTTCCCATTGGTGACGATCGCGATCATCTCGCCCTTGGTCAATGCACTTTTCGTGAGGTCCTTCGCACCGCTCATCTTCAGGTCCCCCATTCGGCCATGGCACATCACGCATTGGTCCCAGAAGATGGCTTCGCCGGGGCTGCCGGGCTTCTCCTCCATGGCGCCACACGCGGCGGAACAGGCCAATAGTACCCCTACAAGGCCCACCAGGGAAAGGATCCCCGGTTTCATAGCCATCCCCGTCCTTCTCCCATTGCGGTTTCGGGCCACGGGATCATTGCCAACATCAACACCAAGGCCAGCAGGTAGAAGATGGCCACGCGCATGTGCTTGCCCCGCTCGGACTTGGCCTTCTTGCTGGAAAGCCGCCCGATGGTGACCAACGCGATCGCGATCACCATCATGCCCATGTGCTCGAATTTCCAATAACGCATGCTGTCCGGGGTCATCCGGTCGAATTTGCCATTTGCGCTATCAAGACCATAAAGAATGAACCCGATCACGAGCTGTACATGGCACAGTATCATCGCCCAAATGGCCACGGCACGTTGCCATGTGATCACCGGCCCGCTCCGGAGCCAGCCCATCAACGCGTTAAAGCCCGCCACGGCCACCGTGAGCAGGATACCCCAGCGGAGCAGGCTGTGGAAGAAGAGAAAGACCGGAGCAAGGTCGATGGGGGTGGCAGCGGCAACGTTCATGGAATTGTGGAGCTTTGGCAGGGTGTCAAAAGTAGCCTGTGGACAAGAACGGCAATTAAAGCGGGAGCGCCTTGGGTGTGCCGCTACCTTGCGCCTTTCTTTCGAGACCGTGCGCATCCATAGCCTCCTGCTGGCCGCTTGGGCCTTTCTGTTCGCTGACTTTACGGCGTCCGCGCAGGAGAACGCACCCGTGAACGGCCCCCATGACCGCGCCGAACTGCCCATCGCGCTGGTCCACGCCACGGTACACGTTTCGCCTACAGAAACCCTGACCGACGCCACGGTGCTGATCCAAGGCGAACGCATCCTTGAAGTCGGGAAAAGGGTGCGCGTGCCCGCCGGTGCCGAGGTGCATGACCTGAGCGGGCTGCACGTGTGGCCCGGCCTCATTGACCCCTTCAGCGACCTCGGCATCGCTGCCCGGGACCGCGGCAAGGCGAAGGAGGTAAAAGGTGCACACTATTGGGACCGCGCCATTGTCGCAAGCACGAACGCGGACGAGCTGTACGTGCCGGATGAGAAGCGCGCGTCCGTATTGCGCGCCCAAGGCTTCACCACCGTGGTGGCCCAGCGCATGGACGGCATTGCCCGCGGCACCGGTTGCGCCATCACACTAGCGGACCGCACTCCTGCGGAAGACATCTTCCTGCCACGTGCCACAGCGAACTTCTCCTTCAACAAAGGCAGCTCGCCGGATGTTTACCCCGGCTCCCTCATGGGCAGCATCGCTTTGTTGCGCCAGGCGCTGTATGACACCCGTTGGTATGCCGCCGGGGGCGAAAAGAAACAGAGCGACGCTGATCTGGAAGCGCTCAACACGCAACTGCAACTGCCACTGGTGTTCGAGGCGGACGGCCACGCGAACATGCTCCGTGCGGCCAAACTCGGCAAGGAGTTCGGGCTGAACTTCATCCTCAAGGGCGGCGGTGATGCTTATCTGCGTCTTGCCGATATCCTCGGCACCGGTTCACCGCTGATCATCCCGCTTGTATTACCGGAGGCATACGATGTGGAGGACCCCTTTGATGCGCTGGAAGTCACCCTCGGCGAATTGAAGGATTGGGAACTTGCACCGTCCAACGCGGGCCGCATCGCTGAGGCTGGCGGCGTCTTCGCCTTCACCGCCCAAGGCCTGAGGGAACCTGCAGAGATGTGGCCCGCACTGCGGCAGATGGTCCGTGCGGGATTGGACACCGCCACGGCCCTCGCAGCACTGACCACCGTACCCGCCCGGCTTTTCCAACTGAGCGATCAGGTGGGCACGTTGGGTCCCGGTGTGCACGCCGACCTCATCATCAGTTCCAAGCATTTGCTGGACCCGGAGAACGTGATCCACGAGACCTGGGCCGATGGCAGGCGTTTCATCCTAAAGCCGCTGGAGAACGAGGATCCGCGCGGCACCTTCGACCTGAACCTTCGCTCCGTGATCCTCAAGCTCCGCGTGAAGGGGACGTCCGAAAAGCCGATAGCCGAAGTACGCAGCGCCGGGGCCGACACCACGTGGGAAAAGGCCATCCTGACCATCGCGGGGCCGGTGGTCTCGCTCTGGTTCCAAGGGGAAAAACTGGGCTTTGCGGGTCCTGTCCGGCTGAACGGCGTGATCCACGACCGGGGCGGCATCTGGGATGGACAAGCCCAAGGCCCCACCGGTGAATGGTTCGCCTGGAGCGCGATAAGGCAACGCGCCAACGGCCGGGGCACGGTGAAGGAAAAAAATGCGCTTGCGGCTTTGGACAGCATCCTTTCGCTGCCCCCGGGCGAGGTGTGGTACCCCATGAACGCCTTCGGCAGCACCCAACTGCCCGACACCGAGACGGTCATTTTCCGCAACGCCACGGTGTGGAGCAACGGTCCGCAAGGCACCCTGCCGAACACCGACGTCTGCATCCGGAAGGGCCGCATCGTCGCCGTGGGGCCAAAGCTCAGCGCGGCCAGCCTCTTCCCAAAGGAACGCTTGACGGTGCCGGAGATCGATGCCTCCGGCATGCACCTCACAAGCGGCATCATCGATGAACATTCCCACATCGGCATCGCGAGCGGCGTGAACGAAGGCGCGCAGTCCGTGACTTCGGAAGTGCGCGTGGGCGATGTGATCGACCCGGACGACATCAACCTGTACCGTGCGCTCGCAGGCGGCGTCACGGCGGTGCAGCAACTGCATGGCTCGGCCAACGCGATAGGCGGGCAAAGCTCATTGATCAAACTGCGCTGGGGCCGCGATGCGGACGATCTCCCCATCGCAGGTGCGCCGGGCTTCATCAAGTTCGCGCTCGGTGAGAACGTAAAACGCAGCAACTGGGGATCTTCTGACCGCTTCCCGCAAACCCGCATGGGCGTGGAGCAAGTGTTCTACGATGCCTTCCACCGGGCGAAGGACTACGCGGCGGAACGGGCGGCTTACGACGCGATGAAGCCCAAGGAGAAAGCGAAGGCCACGCCGCCGCGCCGTGATCTGGAGTTGGACGCCTTGGCGGAGATCCTCGCCGGTACGCGCCACGTCACCTGCCACAGCTATGTGCAGAGCGAGATCCTGATGCTGATGCACGTCGCCGACAGCATGGGCTTCCAAGTGAACACCTTCACCCATGTGCTGGAAGGCTACAAAGTGGCCCGTGAACTGAAGCAGCACGGCGCCAATGCGTCCACCTTCAGCGATTGGTGGGCGTACAAATTCGAGGTGAACGACGCCATCCCGTACAATGCCGCGATCCTGAACGAACAAGGCGTGAACACCTGCATCAACAGCGACGACGCGGAGATGGGGAGGCGCCTGAACCAAGAAGCCGCGAAGACGGTGAAGTACGGCGGTGTTTCCCCGGAGGGCGCTTGGAAGATGGTGACCCTGAACCCTGCGAAAGCCTTACATCTGGACGAGCGAATGGGCAGCGTGGAAGTCGGTAAGGACGCGGACCTCGTTCTTTGGAACGACAACCCGCTCGGCATCCGGGCCAAGGCGATGATGACCTTCGTGGACGGCGTGCGCTACTACGACCGTCGGCGCGATCTGGACCAGCACATGAAGGCCGAGGCAGAGCGCTCACGCATCGTGGCGAAGATGCTCGCCGCCAAGCAGGCAGGCGCTGCCGTGCGCAAGGCGAGGCGCCAGGAACCGGACCAGTGGCATTGTGAGACCATCGGGGAGCATCCATGAGAGCAGCAGCTTCCATCATCGGTATCTGCGCGGTCGCGGCGCTGTTCGCGCAACGGCCTTCCCCCGCCCCGGTGCCGACGAGGTCCATCCTGGTGAAAGGCGGCACCGTGCACGTCGGCGACGGGCGCACCTTCGATGATGGCGCGGTGGGCTTCCGCAACGGCACCATCGATTACGTGGGCTACGGTTATGGCGTGAAAGCCGTCTATGACACCGTGATCAATGCTCCCGGCAGCCAGATCTACCCCGGCTTCATCCTTCCGGACGCTACGCTCGGGCTGGTGGAGATCGATGCCGTGCGGGCTTCCGTGGACGAGGCGGAAATGGGCCGGACGGAACCCGAGGTACGCGCCCTCAGCGCCTATGATGCGGGCTCCAAGATCATCCCCACGGTGCGGGCCAACGGGGTGCTGCTGGCGCAGATCGCCCCGCGCGGCAATGTGATCAGCGGCACCAGCGGCATCGTGCAATTGGACGCTTGGAACAATAACGACGCGGTGGTGTGCGCCGGGGATGGTATCCACCTGAACTGGCCGGAAGCGTTCCAACACACGGGCTGGTGGGCCGAGCCGGGCACCACGGAAAAAGAAGAGGCCGACAAGCGGGCAAAAGATCTCGCTGAGATCCGCGCGTTCTTCCTGCGCGCCAAAGCCTATGCGGAACTGGCGCAGCCGGAAAAGACGGACCTCCGGCTGGAGGCCGTGCGCGGTCTTTTCAACGGAAAGAGATCGCTCTTCGTCCATACCAATGCCGTACGCGAGATCCAAGAAGCAGTGCTCTTTACCCGGGAGATGGGCGTGCAGCGTACCGTGATCGTCGGAGGCTACGACGCTTGGCGTGTGGCCGACCTGCTCCGTGAAAAAAAAGTGGACGTGATCTTGCAACGCCTGCACACGTTGCCCCAGCGCGAGGATGAGGACGTGGACCTGCCCTATCGCCTTCCCGCCATGCTCAAGGAACGCGGCGTACGATTCTGCCTCGGATACAGCGGCGATATGGAGCGAATGGGTTCACGCAACCTGGGCTTCCTCGCCGGGACCGCCAGCGCCTACGGGCTTTCCCGTGAGGATGCGCTACGCGCGATCACGCTCGACGCAGCTGCGATCCTCGGCATCGACAAGCGCTACGGCAGTCTGGAGGCCGGCAAGTCCGCCACGCTTTTCATCTCCACCGGCGATGCGTTGGACATGCGCACCAACAACGTCACCGAGGCCTTCATCGACGGTAGACGGATCTCTCTGGACGATGGCCAGAAACAGCTCTGGCAGCAGTATGAGGAGCGGTACCGGAGGTAGTTGTCAGTTGTCAGTTGTCAGGCTTGGCCGCGATGATGTTTCCCAACTTCATCGCAAATCATGAAGCCCGTCATGGACACGTCGTTGGAGAAGCGATATCCTCAACTCTGCTCACCGTATTCCCCCATCAAATGGCACCGATCCGAACTGCGTCGATCCACTCTTTCAGCGTCATCAGCGTTCCATCCATCGAGCTACCTTCGCCGCCATGAGCGAACTTCTTCCCCTGATGGACCGTGCGATCGCAGCCGCCTTCGCAGCCGGCCGCGAGATCTTGGACGTCTATTCCCGCCCCATCAACGTCGAATTGAAGGACGATAGAAGTCCCCTCACCGAGGCGGACAAGCGCGCGCATGCCGCCATCGCGAAGGAGCTGGAAAAGACCGGCCTGCCCGTGCTCAGCGAGGAAGGCAAGCATCTCCCTCCCGCCGAACGACAGGCGTGGGGCATGTACTGGCTCGTGGACCCCGTGGACGGCACCAAGGAATTCATCAAGCGCAACGGGGAGTTCACGGTGAACATCGCCCTGATGGCAAAGGACGCTGAGCCCGCCGGAAGCCTCGGATCACACCGGCCGGTTGCCGGGGTGCTATACGTGCCCGTGAAGGACATCCTCTACCTCGCGTGGAAGGATGGCGGCTCCTACCGGCTGGAAAAAGCAACAACCTTCACCGGCAAGACCGCGTATGAAGCCGCTGCCAGCGCAATGCGCCTGCCCATGCCGCACCACAGGGAAGCCTTCACCATCGTAGCCAGCCGCTCGCACGCTTCCCCCGATACCGACGCCTACATCCAACGCATGGAGAAGGAACACGGCAAGGTGGCTACCGTGAGCATGGGCAGCGCGCTGAAGATCTGCTTGGTGGCCGAAGGAGCCGCCGATGCCTATCCGCGCTATGCACCCACCATGGAGTGGGACACCGCCGCAGGCCATGCCATCGCCGATGAGGCCGGGAAGAGCCTTGTGGACATCAGCACCGGCCAGCCGATGCGCTACAACAAATACGACCTGTTGAACCAGTGGTTCATCGTTCAATAAAACCGAGAAGGAAGAGAGACATGGCAAAGAAGAAAACGGCCGCAAAGGCCACCCCCTCCAAAAAGACAAAGCCCGTCACGGCAAAAAAGGCACCCGCCAAAACCGCCGCTGCGAGAAAGGTGACAGCCAGGTCCGCCCCGAAAAAAGCCGCTCCAAAAAAGGGAAAACGCAAGGTCGCTCTCATCACCGGCATCACCGGACAGGATGGGGCCTACCTCAGCGAATTGCTGCTGAACAAGGGCTACGAGGTGCATGGCGTGAAGCGCCGCAGTTCGCTCCTCAACACGGACCGCATCGACCACCTCTACCACGACAAGCACGAGAAGGGCCTCCCCTTCTTCCTGCACTACGGCGACCTCACCGACAGTGTCAACTGCGTCCGCTTGGTACAGCAGATCCAGCCGGACGAGATCTACAACCTTGCCGCCATGAGCCATGTGGCCGTGAGCTTCGAACTGCCGGAATACACCGCCAACGCGGACGGCATCGGTACGCTGCGTTTTTTAGAGGCCATCCGCATTCTCGGCCTTGAGAAGAAGACGCGCTTCTACCAGGCCAGCACCAGCGAGCTTTACGGCGGCGTGATCCACAGCGCGCAGAACGAGGAGACGCCTTTCTACCCGCGCAGCCCCTACGGCGTGGCGAAGCTGTACGGCTTTTGGATCACCAAGAACTACCGCGAGAGCTACGGCATCTTCGCTTGCAACGGCATCCTCTTCAACCACGAGAGCCCGCTGCGCGGCGAGACCTTCGTGACCCGCAAGATCACGCGTGCAGCGGCCAAGATCAAGCTGGGCCTGCAGGACACCCTGTACTTGGGCAACATGGACAGCAAGCGCGACTGGGGCCATGCGAAGGACTACGTGGAGGGCATGTGGCGCATGCTGCAAGCCAAGAAACCGGACGACTTCGTGCTCGCCACCGGCAAAACCTACACCGTACGCCACTTCGTGGACCTCGCCTTCGCAGAGGCCGGCATGAAACTGGAATGGAAAGGCAAGGGCGTGAAGGAAAGAGGCATCGATAAAAAAACCGGAAAGACCGTTGTGTCCATCGACGCGCGCTACTACCGCCCGGCGGAAGTGGACCACCTTGAGGGGGACCCCAGTAAGGCCCGCAGGGTGCTCGGCTGGAAGCACACCTACGAACTGAAAGACCTCGTGAAGGAAATGGTGCGCGAGGACGTAAAGCTCTTCGAGCGCGACGTATACCTGAAGAAAGGCGGACACAAGATCCTCAACGAGGAGGAGTGATCGCCATGTGCGTTACGGGTTAACCGGTACGGGTTCGGGTGTTGCAACCCGCCAACCCGTAACTCGCCAACCCGTAACCGTTTAACTATTGTTTCCATGGAAAAGCAAGACAAGATCTACATCGCAGGACACCGCGGCATGGTGGGAAGCGCCATCACGCGCCGCCTCCAGAAGGACGGCTTCAACAACATCGTGGCCCGCACCAGCAGCGAGCTGGACCTGAAAGACCAGGCCGCGGTGCGCGACTTCTTCCGCAGGGAAAAGCCAGATCACGTGGTGCTCGCAGCGGCGAAGGTGGGCGGCATCCAGGCCAACAATACCTACCGCGCGCAGTTCATCTACGAGAACCTGATGATCCAGAACAACGTGATCCATCAGGCCTACGAGAACGGCGTGAAGCGACTGCTCTTCCTCGGATCATCCTGCATCTATCCGAAGCTCGCGCCGCAGCCGCTAAAGGAGGAAAGCCTGCTCACCGGATTACTGGAGGAGACCAACGAACCTTACGCCATCGCCAAGATCGCCGGCATCAAAATGGTGGAGAGCTACCGCCGCCAATACGGCTGCGACTACATCAGCGCCATGCCCACCAACCTCTACGGGCCCAACGACAACTACGACCTGAAAAACAGCCACGTGATGCCCGCGCTGATCCGCAAGTTCCATGCGGCCAAGCAGGAAGGCGCGCCGACCGTGGAGGTCTGGGGCACGGGATCGCCCATGCGCGAATTCCTCCATGTGAACGATCTGGCCGACGCCTGCTTCTTCCTGCTGAAGAACTACCACGAGGAACTCTTCGTCAACATCGGCACCGGCACCGACCTCACCATCAAGGCCCTCGCGGAATTGATCAAGGACATCGTCGGCTTTGACGGTGAATTGAAGTGGGACAGCAGCAAGCCCGATGGCACGCCGCGCAAGCTGATGGACGTCTCCCACCTGCACAACATGGGCTGGAAGCATACCATCGAATTGCGTGATGGCATCACCGAGGTGTACGAGGCTTTTAAGAAGTACGAGGGGGCGAAAGTGTAAGGGGGCAGTTATCCCGTTGATCGGCCAACGTCCGGAATGCTTCAAGGGAACTTGGCTACATTGTCGTTACCAAATCAACTGCGGATGGCCATTATGAAGGAAGTCACCTCCTTTGAGGATATCAAGGTCCAGATCGTTACCTCCTTCCCGGACTTGCTCGTATTCGTGACCAAAAACAAGTCCGAGGCCAAAGGCAGCGATGCCATCTGGTTTTTCGACACCTCCTTTCCGGACAAGAAGATCAAGTTCGTGACCAGTTTTCCGGACCTCAAGGTGCAATACGTGAATTCCAAGAGCCAATCGGGCTGGCGCAACAAAGCGCATAAGCTGCAACATCGGATCGGATGAGCGACCCGACCAAGGATGATGTTTCCCTGCTGAGTCCTGAGTACGACGCGCTTTTCGCGAAGGCTGTAGAGGGCTTCGTTGCTCGCATGAGGGGAGAACCAGCTTATCTCAATGAAGAGTATTGCCTCTTCTATCCCTCCTTCGGAAATCCCGAAAAGAAGAGATCGGACATCATCGTTTATGGACAAGCACCCAACACTTGGGAAATTAAAATCAATCTGAACAAATGGGACCTTGTCCCTGTCGTCCTTACCCGTGATGCACGGAACTTCTCAAATACCGTGGATGACCCGATTGATGAGGTCGGCCCCTTGGATTGGATCAACCTGAATTGGAGTGCGTACCAGCTTTATCGCTCCTTCTTTTGGCAGACTTCATACAAGGTTGTCTCAGACTACCATGGGTTTGACAGGGAAAGACGGACATGGTGCGAGCACCTCGTGTGGTCCAACCTGATGAAGATCGCTCCAGCGGAAGGCGGGAATCCGGATATGTCGGAGTATGCTGCACATGAACCCAAGGCGGTCGAATTGTTCCAATTAGAGCTGGACGAACTCAAGCCGAAGTATGCCATCGTGCTCACCAATTGGGAATGGGCCGAGCCGTTCATCAATCACTTGGGGATCGAACTGCCCCACAAGATCGATCCTGACCAAATGATCCATTGGCATGGTAGTTACGGACCGACCAAGATCATTGTCACCAAGCGACCTTACATTGGGGGAAGGTCCGATGACTATGCTGCGGAGATCCTTAAGCTCATGGACAAGGGCGAACACGCTTGATCACCGCAGCCCTCTTCACCGCCCACCTCCCTTCCTCTACCTTCGGCCCCGGTCCGAAAAGGGATGCTCCGCTCTTGCCCCCGCATATTCACCGCTCTTGGAGCGCTCCTGTCAGCGCTGTTGGCCTTAGCACAGCAGAACGATATTCCGCTGAACCGGGACATCTACTACGACCTGGACCGCAACGGGGCGGAGAAGAGCAGCACGATGCATACGGGCATGCGGCCCATCATCCAAAGCCGCGCGGACCTGCATAACGTGATGGGCTTCCGGCCGGACAGCTCGCACCAGTACTATTGGATCACGCAAAAGTTGATCAAGGAACACTTGATCAACGTGAAGGACGGTGGCTTCAAAATGACCATCGACCCCGTGCTGCAGTTTGAGCTTGGCCAGGAATTTCAAGAGAACGACCTGTTCACGAACGAACTTTTTCTGAGCCACAATGGACGCGGGTTCCAGCTTGCCGTGGACTTGGGTCCCACGGTCTCCTTCCAAAGCTCCTTCTACGAAAACCAGGCCGTGCTGCCTGCCTATCTCTACCGTTATGCCCAGATCCAAGGCGTGGTGCCCGGCCAAGGGCGCATCAAGACCTTCAACTCGCGCGGTTTGGACTTTGCCTGGGCCACCGGCAACGTGAGCTGGTCACCGCGACCGTGGTTCAACGCGCAGCTCGGGCAGGGGCGGCACTTCGTGGGCAACGGCTACCGTTCGGTGCTGCTCAGCGACAACGCCTCGCCTTATCCGTACGTGAAGTTCAGCGCGCTCACCACCAACAAGCGTTTCCAGTACACCACCATTTTCGCGAAGTTGCAACTGGTGGGCGAGGCGAACCGGTTGCCCACGGGTGAGGCCAGTGAATCGCTCTTCTATTGGAAGCGCGCCTCCTTCCAATACCTGAGCGTAAACCTCGGCCCTGTACAATTGGGCCTGTTCGAGGGCACCCTGTGGAAGACGATCGACACAAGCGGTGTGCGCCCCTTCAATGCCATGCAGATGAACCCGGTGATCGGGGTGAACACCATCGTGAACGGCTTCGACGGCCCCAACACCCAAGTGCTGGGCGTAGACGCCAAGTACAAGGTCACGGACAAGATGTTCGCCTACGGACAATTCGCACTCACGGATCCGGGCCGCAGCCGTTATGCATGGCAGGTAGGCATGCAGTGGTTCGACCTGTTCCGGAAGGACCTGCACCTGCTGGCGGAATTCAACCAGGCTACGCCCTACGCCTATGTAAGGAACGAAGCGCGCATGAGCTGGACGCACAACAACCAGCCATTGGCCTCGCCCTTGGGCACGAGCTATGCCGAAGCCGTGCTGCGCGTGGATTATGGGATCCGGCAGAAGATCTGGTTCCAAGGTGAACTGAGCATGGAGCAACACCCCTTTGCCTCCGGGATCGAGGATGTACCGGGAAGCACCATCTTCGGCCCGGACATGCCCATAGGCACCACGGGCAAGCAACAGCAGCGGCTCTATGCCGGACTCAATGTTTCCTGGCGGATGAACCAGATGACCAACATGCAGCTCACGCTGGGTTATTCCATGCGGGACCTCCAACCGGCACGGACCGACCGTAACAGCGGCGTGCTCTACATCGCTTGGCATACCGGACTATTCAACAGGTACTACGATATTTGACCATTGGCTGAACGGTGAAAGAGCACGGATACATATTGCTGATGGGCTTCCTCACCGCGTTCTTCGTGGTGCTCTTCACCATGCCCAGCCTCATCAAGGTGGCCCGGATGAAGCATTTGGTGGACGAGCCGACCGAGGGGCGCAAGCTCCATAGCCGCAGCGTGCCCACCATCGGGGGCATCATCATCTTCGCCGCCATCATCTTCAGCTACAGCCTGTGGTTCCCGCATGCCCGGGCCGACCTTGCGGGAACCATGGCTGATTTCCACGCGCTCTACATCGAAATGGGCACGGCCTACGCGGACTTCAAGATCGTGATCGCCGTAATGGTGCTGCTGTTCTTCATCGGAGTGAAGGACGACATCATCGGCTTCTCCCCGGTGAAGAAACTGGTGGGCCATTTCGTGGTGGCGTACATCCTGGTGATCATGGGCGACATCCGCATCCGCGACATGCACGGGATCCTCGGGCTTTACGAGCTCGCCAATGAGGTGAGCATCGCTTTCTCCTTCTTCACCTACATCGTGCTGGTGAACGCATTCAACCTCATCGACGGCGTGGACGGCCTGGCGGGCGGCATCGGCCTGATCAGTGCCGTGGCGTACGGCTTTTGGCTGTATTGGGCAGGTGATGTGGCATTGGCACTGCTTGCCTTCACGCTGGCCGGTGCGTTGGTGGGCTTTCTCATTTTCAACACCCACCCTGCGCGCATCTTCATGGGTGATAGCGGCTCGCTGATCATCGGTGCCATCCTGAGCGTGCTGGCCATGCGCGTGGTGGACCACGACACCGCGCGACTGCCCGTCTGGCTGCGCACCGTGCCCACGCCCTTGTTCGCCATGTCCGTGATCGCCTTCCCGCTGGTGGACACCTTCCGCGTTTTCGTGGTGCGCATGGCACGTGGCACCTCCCCGTTCCTGGCGGACAGGAACCACATCCACCACCGGCTGCTAGCGCTCGGCCTGGGCCATCGCGGCACGGTGGCCGTGCTCTATGCCTATGCCATCGCTATCATCCTTCTGAGCCTCACCACCCGCGACGTACTGCCGAACAAGGGACTGCTGTTGCTCGGTGTCGCCGCGTTCGGGCTGGCCATGGTGCCTTTCTTCATCCGCAAACGGGACAAGGCATGATCCGGGGACTTTGCCTTTTGGCGCTCACGGCGCCCGTTTCCGTATTCGCCCAACAAGGACTGCTTCCGTTGAGCGGAACGGTGGACGCGCCATGGACCGCCCTCATACACCGGTCCGACGTCGCTGCACACAGCGCCGTCCGACCCTACTTCCGCGATGATCTGAAAGCCGTGGCCGCCGCCGACACGGTCCTTCCTTCCGCTTGGAAACCATGGATGGACCGCATGGCCGACCCCGCCCACCGCTGGTACGGAGGGCCACTGGTCGATGCCTTGGCCGGTGCATCCTTCGGGGAAAATGACTTGCTGAAGTATCGCGCCGGCCTAGGAGGTTGGGTGGGTTGGAACGCCACGCCGCGCCTCACCTTCGGAGTGGACGTGGAAGCCTGGACCGAAATGCTGCCCAACTATCTGGACAGCGCAACGCGGGCCTCGGAGGTCACGCCCGGCGAAGGTTTTGCGCACCGTTCCGGTAACACAGTGGCCCATTATGACTGGAATGCTTATGCCGACTACAAGGCCGGGGAGTATTTCCATATCACCCTGGGCAAGGGCCGCAATTTTATCGGGGAAGGCCACCGGTCGCTCTTTCTCAGCGATGAGGCATACAGCTATCCTTACTTCAAGATCACCACCACCGCATGGCACATCCGGTATGTGAACCTCTTCACCCTGATGGACGATATCCGCGGCGCGGGAGGCGACCCGACGCGTTTTGCCAAGAAGTTCACCAGCATGCACTACCTCAGCTGGAACGTCTCCAAGCGCTTGAACGTAGGGCTGTTCGAGGCGATCGTATGGCAGGACAACGACCCGAAATATCCGCGCGGCTTTGACCTCTCGTATGTGAACCCGGTGATCTTCTACCGGCCGGTGGAATACGGCCTCGGCTCCCCTGACAATGCCCTGCTCGGGATCGCACTGAACATGAAGTTGGGTAAAAAGATCCAGCTCTATTCCCAGGTGATCCTGGACGAATTCCTTCTCGGGAACGTTCGTGCCGGGGCAGGATGGTACGGCAACAAGCAGGGGGTGCAAGTGGGTGCGGTGGCGCATGACGCGTTCCGCCAGAAAGGGCTGATGCTCCGGGGCGAAGTGAATTATGTGAGGCCCTTCATGTACACGCACACGGACACCCGGCAGAACTATGCGCACTACGGCGAACCGCTGGCGCATCCGTACGGCAGCGGCTTTCTGGAAGGCTTGGCAGAGGGAGAGTGGCGTCACGGGCGCTGGCTGATCGGTGATATCCTCAGCTACGCGATCATGGGCCGCGACACGGCCTCCGGACCCAATAATAGCTATGGCAACAACATCTATCTGCCGGAGGACGACCGGGTACTCACGGATGAGGGGAAGTTCCAGAGCTATGGCTACTACCTGGGCGAGCCGGCCCAACAGACGGTGGTCCAGAACGAACTGCGGGCCGGCTGGCTGCTCGAACCGCGATCGGGGATCATGTTGGAACTGGCATGGACCTACCGCGCTGAGACCGGCGGCGAAGCGCCTTCGTTGATGACGAACTACGTGCGGGCCGGGATCTCGTCCAACCTGCACAACAGCCACCGCTTCCGAACGGTGCGCCACTGACCGCCCAACAGGGATCACTGCGTCCGGCCCGTTCCGGAAAAGGAGCACCGGGACAAGTGCCCATGTCTTACTTTCGCCGCCGATTTGGAAACCCGGGAAACATACACCGTCAGGATCGGTGCGGTGGCGAAAGTGAAAGACCTCGCAGCGCTGTTCAAGCTGCGGCTGGCTTCCTTGGTGGTGGTAAGCGCCGTGCTGGGTTACGGCATGGGCGTTCCGATCGGCGGTTTCAGCATCGTGAACGCCTTGTTGCTGACGGTGGGCGGGCTACTGGTCACCGGTGCTTCCAATGCGCTGAACCAGGTGATCGAGGTGGAGCAGGACAGCCTGATGTCGCGCACGGCCGAACGTCCGTTGGTGAGGCGCTCCATGAGCATGACCGAAGCGACCGTCGCCGCCTTGCTCGCAGGCGCCGTCGGCACCTTCATTCTCTGGGACACCTTCGGCCCCCTCACGGGAATTCTTGGCCTCCTCTCCCTGTTCATGTACGTGGCGCTTTACACGCCGATGAAACGCTTCAGCTCGTGGGCCGTCTTTGTCGGTGCTTTCCCGGGCGCCTTCCCGCCCATGCTGGGCTATGTGGCCGCCACGGGGCAATTCGGTCTGGGGCCGGGCCTGCTCTTCGCAATGCAGTTCATGTGGCAATTCCCCCACTTCTGGAGCATTGCCTGGGTGCTGAATGACGACTATGCCAAGGCCGGCTATCACCTTCTTCCCTCCCGCGGCGGGCGTGACCGGTATAGCGGCTTCCTCATCGTCCTGTATACCTTTTTCGCCCTGCTCACGGGCCTGTTGCCGTGGGTCTTCGGCCTGGCCGGCCCTTGGTCGGCACTGACGGCGGCCTTGCTGGGGCTGTGGATGCTGCTGCACGCGTTGCGCCTGATGCGTTCGTTGGACAAGGCTGACGCGCGCCGTCTGATGTTCGCCAGTTTCCTCTATCTCCCCGTTGTGCAACTGGCCTACGTACTTGACAAGTTATGAGCGAGCAGGAAGAGACCGCGGAACGCAAGGCCCGGATGATCAAGGCCAAGAGGAACCTCACCTTCCTCATGCTCTTCTCCATCGTGATGTTCTTTGCCGGGCTCACGAGCGCCTATATGGTGAGCAAAGGCGGCTCCGAGTATTGGGTGAATTTCCGGCTGCCGGAGATCTTTTGGTGGAGCACCGGCATCATCATCATCAGCAGTCTCACCATCCACATGGCCTTGGTACAGGCCCGAAAGGACCGTAAACGCTCCGTCGCACCGTGGGTGTTGATCACCTTGGCCCTTGGTCTCGGCTTCAGCGCCAGCCAGCTCAAGGGCTGGGGGGCATTGCTGAAGGACGGATATGCCTTGGCGAGCCGCCTGAAGAACGTGAACGAGGTTTATGGGACCGATTACACCATCGAGCGCCGCGGCCTGACCCTGGTGAAGAACGGCGACCTGTATTACCTGCCGGATGATAAGGCCTTCACCCGTCCGTTGAACGCCGAAATGGACGAGTCCATGAATGCCGCCAGCTCCTATTTCTTTGTGCTCACCTATGCCCACTTCGCCCACATCATCGGCGGGCTCATCGCCCTGCTGGTGATGTCGGTCAAGGCACTTCTGGGCCGCTATGGCCGGGAAGATCACCAAGGTTTGTGGGCGGGCACTATCTTCTGGCACTTTTTGGCGGGCCTCTGGGTCTACCTGCTTTTGTTCTTGGCCTACGTTCACTAACATTGCCACCGAAATACTTCCCATGTCAGGAGACGCATCCAAAACCTTGAGCAACGACGTCCTATGGGGCGGCGGCCGCTCCCCGTTCAGCGTGAGCTACGGGAAGTTGATGATCTGGTTCTTCCTCGTGTCCGACGCCCTTACCTTCAGCGGTCTGTTGGTATCGTACGGCTTCGCACGCCATTCACTGCTTCCCGGCATGGAATGGCCCGTGGGCGAGTATGTCTTCAGCAAGTTCCCCGGTATTTCGGGCAACATGCCCCTGATGTACGTGGCCCTGATGACCTTCATCCTCATCATCAGCTCCGTCACCATGGTGCTGGCCGTGGAGGCGGGGCACCGTATGGACAAGAAGGGCGTGGTGAAATGGCTCTTCCTCACCGTGCTGGGCGGCCTGTTCTTCGTGGGTTCACAGGCCTACGAGTGGGCCCACTTCATCCACGGGAGCAATGCCCGCGTCACCCTGGCCGACGGGCGGACCGCCTTCTTGGAGGAGAACCTGCACCATGGCGAGACCTATGATCCCGCCACGTTCGCCATGACCCTTGGCAGCACGCGCTCGGAAGAGGTGTTGAGAGGCCCCGAAGCCTACAAACTCTACCAGAACGCCGTGCATGTCACCAGCGGCGCGAACATGACCGAGAATGAGTATGGCCCGCCCTCCTATGCTAATTTCTTCTTCTTCATCACCGGCTTCCACGGATTCCACGTCTTCAGCGGAGTGATCATCAACCTCATCGTCCTCATCATGGTGATCAAGGGCGTGTTCCATCGGCGCGGCCACTATGAAATGGTGGAGAAAGCCGGTCTCTACTGGCACTTCGTGGATCTTGTGTGGGTGTTCGTCTTCACCTTCTTCTATCTCGTGTGACCAAAACGCCTTGGCCTGACCTAACTGAATAAACCAACACCTTCGCCGGGCTACGGCGGTTTACATGGAACGCGACGACATCATCGAATACAGCTTGGACGCAGGCCACAGCGAGGAGGAAGGCAGGTCGATCCGCAAGAAGATCCTCTTCGTCACCATCCTCCTTTCTGTGATCACCACATTCGAGGTGCTTTTAGGCGTGTTCTGGCGCACATGGATGCCGGGGTCCTGGCATTGGGTGAAATGGACCTTCATCGTTCTCACCTTGGTGAAAGCCACGTACATCGTGATGTCCTTCATGCACTTGGGCGACGAGCGTAGGAACATCCGCAGCATGATCCTCTTGCCGTACGCCCTCTTTCTCCTCTACCTCATTTTCATCGCCATCTGGGAGTCCAATTACATCCATGAGGCACTGATGAATTTCCTGTGAGACAAGGACCGGAACCGGCTGGCAAAGGCAAGAAGGCCGCCCTATTGCTCCTTTTGTTGGTACTGATACCCGGGGCGATATTTCTCTTTTGGGGCTCCAAGAGCCACTACACTTACCTGCCCTACCTCGGTGAGCGCGAGGTACACGCCTCTGGGGACACCACCTACTTCACGGTGCCTTCGTTCCATTTCATTGACGAGGACGGTGAGCCTTTCACCGACAAGGACATCGAGGGGAAGGTGTTGATCGTGGACTTTTTCTTCACTCGGTGCACCAGCATCTGCCCCCGCATGAGCGTCCAGATGCAGCAATTGCAGCTTCAATTGGACGACCCCTCCTACAAGGACGTGCTCTTCCTCAGCCACACCGTGGACCCTGAGCACGATACGCCCACCGTGCTGAAAGCATACGCCAAGCGCTTGGAGGCGGACCCCACCCGATGGAAATTCCTCACCGGCAACGCCCCGGACATTTATAGGCAAGGCAATCTGGGCTACCTGCTCAGCGCGAGCAAGGACAGTTCCGCAGCGGAGCAGTTCGTACACTCCCCCCAGTTCGTGCTCGTGGACAAGCGCCACCACATCCGGGGGATGTTTGACGGGACGGACACCGAGGCCATGCGCGACCTCTTGACGGACCTGAAGATGCTCTTGCTGGAGGAAAAGGCACGGGCTCGGCAGGAGGACAAGCCATCTGGCCGGTGATCATGGCCTCCATGACCGATCGCCAAGGCAAGACCTTCGCCTGGACCCTCAGTATCCTGCTCGTCGGGGTCATCACCTTCCTCTATCTCGGCCCGAAGATGATCGTGGTGGGCGGGCTCTCCCCTTCCACCCTGCCCAAGGTGAACGCCGTGCTGAACGGCATGGCCGCCCTTGCACTGATCGCCGCTTGGCGCGCCATCCTCAGGAAGAATATTCTTCTGCACCAACGACTGATGTTGACGGCAGTGGGGCTCAGCGCGCTCTTCCTCGTCAGCTATGTGGTACAGCACGGCAGCTTCCCTTCGGTGAAGTATGGCGGGGCGCTGGGCTGGATCTACTATCCGGTATTGATCTCGCACATCATCCTGGCGGTGGCCATCGCTCCTCTGGTGCTGATCACCTTGATCAGGGCCCTTAGCGGACGTTTCGCCAAGCACCGGAAGATCGCCCGCTGGACCCTGCCCCTGTGGCTTTATGTGAGCATCACGGGGGTATTGGTCTATCTGATGTGCGCTCCGTACTACTGAACCTCGGAGAAGACGGTCCCACCGCGATTACCTTTGTATCGATGATCTTCCGCCGCCTGTTGCCCATTGCCACCTTCTTGGTGGTGGTGTTCCTGCCTGCCGATGTCTGGGCGCAGGGCTGTTCCATGTGCAAAGCCGTGGCGGAAACGCAGCCCGGGGGCAACGTCTATGGCGGAAGTCAGGCCGTGGGAGCAGGCTTGAACAAGGGCATCCTGTTCATGATGACCGTGCCCTACATCCTCCTCTTCCTGTTCTTCCGGAAGCGGATCGTGGGCTTCATCAAGGAATTCCGGTCCGCGCAAGGTTGAAACCCGTGCGCCCGGAACGGCTGCCCGCCTCTACCGATCGTCCTTATACCATTTCGTCATATGGATACGACTAAAACCGCGAAGCAATTTTCGGCCAGGCGATACAGAAAAATGTTGCATAGCCATAGCTACGGAACCATTTTCTGGAGAAGCATGGGCGGAAAAGAGCGAGTGGATCGGACGGATCTGTGTGACGAATTGGTATTAAAAGTGGTCCGGGCATTTCCGGGCCGTTCATGCTACGGCAGTTGTTCCGTGCGTGCGTCGGTGGGGGTGGCCCCCCCGATGCTCTGAAGGATCGCATCCCGGTCGTTGTTAGAACCGGTGTATTTCACCACCCCGTCCAAGTTCACGTCGCTGGGCTCATATCCTGTCGTCGTCGCCGAGGGCACGCTTTGACCGATGGTCGTCAGGATCGGATCGCGGTCATTGCCCGTGCCGGTATAGCGTAGGGCACCATCGCGCACGACATTGCCGGACCAGAGCAGCAGCTTCCCGTCCCTGGTGCGGCGTGCATCCGTGCCGTATGTGGCGGTTGAGCTCAGGCTGAAGTCGACCAAAGTGGGGGTGGCTGAAAGTGTTCGCGTTGTCGCCGACATGCAACCCAAGTGGTTCCGATGCCTCACGGCGATGTAGTAGTCGCCGACCGGTGCTGCAAAGTGCAACGCCGACCCACCATCAGCGGCCACCACGTCCCCATCACGCTGCAGCAGGGCACAATGGGCCTCCACGATCTGGCCCGGCGTGCCACTGGAGCGCAGTTCAACGATCACCCAGTCCACGATGGCATCGTCTCCTGTCGCGGCCAATAAACCGCTTCCTGCCGTTTCACCTCCTCCCCCGGTAAGCGTGAAGCCCAACACGGAGTACGGTTCGGTGGCGGGCAACAGGCTATTTGTGCGCAACTGGTCGTCCATCCGGTGTTCGGTGGTGTTGTAACAGCCGTCTAAATACATGCGTACGGACACGGAAGCCCCGGCCGTGCCGGACACGTTCACGTTATCGAAGTACAAGTGTTGACCGTAGCCATTGATGTTGACGAAGCGGAGCAGGATGACCTCCCCGTCGTAGGCGCTCAGATCCAAGTCGTGCGAAGCCCATTCGGAGCAGTCCGCCGGCACCCAAGTGCTGGAAGTATTGTCCGCGGCGGTGGCCAAAGCACTTCCGGACGCGTTGTAGAGGTTGTTCCAGCTGTTCCCGCAATCCATGCTGACATCCACGCGGAAGGCATCGTAATAGGAAGAACTATACCGCGCATAGGCATGATCGAAGGTGAGGTGGTTGTTGGAGGACCCGGAGAGGTCGATCATGGGCGTGACCAGCCGGTCCTCCTGCCCCGAGGAATTGTAGCTGTAATTGTTGATCGCCCAGGCCGTGGTGGAGGAGCAATCCGCGCCATCGGCCAAGGTAGCGGTGGTCCAGGTCGTCGCATTGTCCGGGTTCTGGAGGGTCCATCCTGCGGGCGTGGCGGAACCGCCTTCCACATCCTCTGAAAGTGGCGCGGCCACGGTGGTACCCACCACCCCATTGAGCGCGTTGCTGGCTTCGTCATCACCGGGATACTCATCACCGGAAAGCACGGTCCCCACCGTCAATGTATGAGCGCCGGTGGATGTGAGCAGCACCGGCTGGGTGAAGGTGAACGTCTCGGTAGCACCGGCCGCCAAGGTTCCCGAATAGGCTTGGCTTACGAAGGGCGCACCGTCCAAGGAGTAGCGCACGGTGAAGCCGCTTTGCGGTAGAATACCGAAGTTGCGCAGTTGGGCACTGACGGTGACAGGGGTGCTGCCGCAGGTGAAGAAGTCACCAGCTCCCGGAGTAAGGACCTGAGCGATGCCGATGTCATTCTGCAGGGGCAGGTTGTAGGCCTCGGTCTGGTCGTTCAAACTGTTCGAGCTGCCTTGGCTGGCACCATAACCCAGTCCACGCCTGGCGAAAGCGGACCAGATGAGGCTCTGGTTGGCCCCGCCGTTGTTCAGCGCATCGGCCTGGAGGATGGCGTCCCTGCCGTCCACGAAACCCGGGCTGCAAGCGGTGAGCTTCAGGCCGTCGATCACCAATTGCATGGCGATGTTGTTCCCGCCGGTCCCGTTGTACAGGTCCGGGTCGAAACCGTACTGGTCCACCAGGTCCCAGGTCATTTCCCACAGCATGGTACACCAGATGAAGCCGATGGCATGGGAGTATTGGTAGGAGGGGTCCTCGGTATCGGCGTAGGTGAAGCTGTTCACCCCGAAGGAAGTGGAATACGGGGCGGGGCGGATCCCCAGGCCGGTCACTGGCTCTCCGATCACGTAGGTGCCGATACCACGTGCGTCCGTGCGGGCGTCCCCCGGTTCCATGGTCATCATCAATCCGAAAAAATCGCTCCAGCCCTCACCCATTTGTTCGGCGTTGTTCAAGCAATTCACGTTGGACGGTCCGCCGACCAGACGGTTACTGATGCCATGGCCGTATTCATGCGCAATGACACCATTGTCCAGGTCACCATCCCGCTTAGGCGAGGTGCTGTTCCACAGGAACATCTGCATCCTCGGCTTGCTGCCATCGGGGGGCGTGCCGAAATTGGCGTTGTTCGTGCCGATACCGTCCTGCCCGTCCGCCAGTACGTAGTCTCCGCCGGCACCACCACGTCCATAGTTGTTCTCTTGAAAATTCCCGCTCACGTCATCGAAACCGTACTGGTACCACACGTCGTGCATCATGTTGTTCCAGTAGAACAGGTTGGTCAGGGCGGCATCCTGGTAATTGACCGGTTCCTGTGATAAATTGATGGGGAAGTCGAAATCCAATGTGGCGCCGCCGTCCGGGCTATAGCCGGTCCCGTCGTTACCGTTGGCATCCTCCTGCGCCAGCACGTTATTGCCTCGGGTGATGGTGTACTCGGCGCCCGCCGACCCGTTGGTATCGTGCCAACCGTACGGTGAGGCAATGCCTGCGGCGGTCCAAGGTGCATTGCGTATGGCACGGGAACCGTGGTTCGGGCTTTCCAACGGAGCGGGATAGACGTTATAGTCGTTCGGCGCGGCAGGCATCATCGGGGGTGCCGGGGCTTCATCGTGCGCCCTTTTATTCATGATCTCATCGAACCCGCACTGGCTCACCCAATCGTTGCGGTCCAGTTCCTCGCCAGTGTTCGCGCTGATGCGCACGCTCCACCAATGCGCCCCGCCGGGTTGGTAGTAATTGACGTTCCAGACCAGACGCAAGGTCTTGTCCGATGGCAGGTACATCAATTGGACATTGACCGGTTCCCCACTGAAGGCTGTTCCATCGTACACGAGCTTTTGCCCTCCGTCCTCGGACGACACCAAGGAAGGGACCGTGGCGGAGGGAAGGTCCTTGCGCAATACGTTCGCCAGTGCCTGTTCCGCGCTGATCATGGGCTCAGGCGCTTCAGCCGTCTTTCCGCAAAAGGCCCAAGCCCCGTTGTTCATCGCGATCACACGGCCGTCAGCCGCCTGATGCACCGCGATGTCGCCATTGAACACCTCGATGCCGTGCCAACGCTGGCGCAGGAAAGTATGCTCCACCCCGTTATGGGCGTCGCGGTAATGGTCTTTGACCAACAGGTCCGCAAGGTCGTCAGCTTTGTATCCATTGTCGACCAAACGGGCACGCACCAGCTCCGAAGGCTCCTTGGAGCGCTCTTGTGCCTTTGTGGGTGAAGTGAAGAAGGAGAGGGCCGCGAGGAGGAGCAGGTGGAAAGAAAAGCGCATATCTTGAAGATCAAGCCCGCAAATTAGCCCGTACGGTACAACGGGGCAAGCAACGATCTGCGGCAGGCGGGCAAAGCTGACGGAGGTCACGGTGGTTCATCCCCATGGAAAGTATCTTTGCACCTACGCGTGCCATCCTGGTAGGGTAGGCACTTTCTCTTCACACTAGCCCCATCAACACATGTACCCAGAAGAACTGACCGCCCCCATGGTCGCCGACCTCACCGAAGTGGGGTTCACCGAATTGAAGACCCCCGCGCAAGTGGATACCGCGTTCAAGCAGTCCGGCACGGTGCTGTGCGTCGTGAACAGCGTCTGCGGATGTGCGGCAGGCGCCTGCCGTCCCGGCGTGAAGGCCTCGCTGAAAGGCGACAAGCGTCCCGACCACCTCACCACCGTGTTCGCCGGTGTGGACACCGACGCAGTGATGCAGGCCCGCAAGCACTTCCTCCCCTACCCGCCAAGCAGCCCCAGCATCGCCCTGTTCAAGGACGGTAAGCTGGTGCATTTCGTGGAACGCCACCACATCGAAGGCCGCAGTGCGGAGATGATCGCGGAGCACCTGAAGATGGTGTACAGCGAATTCTGCTGAGCACCCGCCTTGGAACGAAAAAGCCCCGGAAGTTCCGGGGCTTTTTCGTTCTACAAACTCTTCGGCTTACACCACCCCTTGGTCCAGCATGGCATCCGCGACCTTCACGAATCCGGCGATGTTGGCACCTTTCACATAGTTCACGTGGTTGCCTTCCTGGCCATGTTTCACGCAGGCGGCGTGGATGTTCTTCATGATGGCGTGGAGCTTGGCGTCAACCTCATCGCGGGTCCAGGCCAGGCGTAAGCTGTTCTGGCTCATTTCAAGACCGCTGGTGGCCACGCCACCGGCGTTGCTGGCCTTTCCGGGAGCGAAATACACTTTTGCTGCGTGGAAGGCCTCGATCGCATCCGGAGTTGTGGGCATGTTGGCCCCTTCGGCCACATACTTGACCCCTTTCTTGATCAGCGCCTTTGCGTTGTTAAGGTCCAGTTCGTTCTGTGTGGCGCAGGGCAGGGCCACATCGCACTTGGCCACTACGTCCCACACCCGGGCGCCCTTCACATACTTACTGCCTTTGAATTTCTTGGCGTATTCCTCTATGCGCCCGCGCTTCACGTTCTTTAGCTCCATGAGGAAAGCAAGCTTCTCCTTGGTGATCCCCGTGGGGTCGTAGATGCTGCCGTCACTGTCGCTTGCGCTGACCACTTTGGCCCCGAACTGCGTGGCCTTTTCAATTGCGTACTGGGCCACGTTGCCGCTGCCGCTCACCGCCACGATCTTGCCTTTGAAGCTGCTCTTGTTGCGTCCCAGCATTTCGTTCGCGAAATACACGCAGCCGTATCCGGTGGCCTCCGGACGGATCAAGGAACCGCCCCAAGAGGCGCCTTTGCCGGTAAGGACGCCGGTGAACTCGTTCGCCAAGCGCTTGTACTGGCCGAACATGTACCCGATCTCGCGGCCGCCCACACCGATGTCGCCTGCGGGCACGTCGGTGTCAGGGCCGATGTGGCGGAACAGTTCGCTCATCAGGCTTTGGCAGAAGCGCATCACCTCACCGTCGCTTTTGCCTTTAGGGTCGAAATCGCTGCCGCCTTTGCCGCCGCCCATGGGCAGGGTGGTGAGGCTGTTCTTGAACGTCTGCTCGAACCCGAGGAATTTCAAGATGCTGAGGTTCACGCTGGGATGGAAGCGCAAGCCGCCCTTGTAAGGTCCGATGGCGCTGTTGAACTCGATGCGGAAGGCGCGGTTCACCTGCGTGTTGCCTTTATCGTCCACCCAAGGCACGCGGAAAATGATCGTTCGCTCGGGTTCCACCATGCGCTCAAGGAGCATTTTGCCCTTGTACTTGGGGTTGGCCTCGATGAAGGGGATGACCATTTCGGCCACTTCATGCACGGCTTGTAAAAATTCAGGCTCATTGGTGTTTTTGGCCTTTACATAGGCCATGAACGCGTCCACTGCCTTGGTGGCCGCAGTTGTCGACTTTGCCATTGGTGGTTTTTCGGGTTTTTTTTGGTGGAAGAGCCATGCCTTGAACATGGAGGCGGCAAATGTAGCAGTGTGTGATGGTCAAGAACATGAATTCCCGAACAGGCTACTTACAGGGTGTTTAATTTGTTTGGCATGCAGCGTCCGTGATCCGCTGGATCACAGATCATCCTCGGTCATCTGGGCCTTGCCGGCATATTTCCCCTCCACGTACACTTCCACCTTATAAAGGAGGCCGTTCCGGTCATACTTATACACCTTACCGTTCCACAGTCGTCCTTTACGGTACTCGCCCTGTTGGGACAGGCGATGTTCGTTATTGTACAAGGTGTTCCAGCCCTCCGCCCGGAAATCCGTGGCGTTTGTGGTCTCTTGTGCGGTCTTGGCCGGTGCCGCCAAGGACGCCTTATCGGGCTTGGGCTCCGGTACCCGCTGCTTAGGGCGATAGCTCTTGAAGGAAGCCTGATCGGCCCGGCCTCCGGCGAAATCCACCGTTTCCTCCAATTCACCATTGGCATAGTAGCGCTTCAACTTACCCTCTTCCCTGCCCTGCTTCACGGTGACATCGGCCTCCAATTGCCCGTTCTCGTGGTAGTACTTCTGCTCGCCGTCGCGTGTGCCATACTGGTCGAAGATGAATTCCTGCGACAACCGGCCATTGGGATGCCAACGCTTGAACGTGCCGGTATTCCGGTCCAGGTCCCACGCGCCTTGTTCTTCCTTTGTTCCGTCCTCGAAATAGGTGATGTAGCTGCCTCTGGGAAGTCCCTTCGCATAGGTGATCTCGCTCTTCACTTTGCCATTGGGCCAGTAGTGACGCCAGATGCCAGTCCGCTTGTTGTCGGTGTACCGTCCTTCCTCCACCACAGCGCCCGCGGCATATCCGACCTTCTCCGGCAATGGTGCTAAAAGCTGCCACCAACCCTCCTTGCGCCCTAAGTCGTCCAGCCTGTTCAGGGTGTCCGGTGCAGAGCTTGTGTTCACTTGCGCCGCCACGACCTGCCCGGCAAAAAGCAGGATCAGGCCGAAGATCACGGGAATTGATGGTTTAAAGGACCGCATGGGGAACACCCTGATAAGGGAACGCCCGTGCGATACGGGAAACAGCACAGTAGGGTTGCGCCAAGAGCAGCTCAGGAGGATCCCAACTTCCTGCGCAGATTGGCCATCATGTCATCCACCATGGCCTTGAGGTCGAACTCCGGCTTCCAGCCCCAGTCATGGCGGGCGGCGCTGTCATCGATGCTGCGCGGCCAAGAGTCCGCGTAGGTCTGTCGCTCATCCGGGGCATAGTTCATCTGGAAGCCGGGGATGTGGCGGGCCACTTCCGCAGCGATCTCCTCCGGGCTGAAGCTGATGCCCGCAAGGTTGTAGCTGCCCCGCTCCTTGATCTGTTCCACCGGTGCCTCCATCAGGTCGATCGTGGCGCGGATGGCGTCAGGCATGTACATCATCGGCAACGTGCTCTTCGGCCCGAGGAAACTGGTGTAGGCACCGTTCTTCATCGCCTCATGGAAGATGTGGACGGCATAATCGGTGGTGCCGCCGCCCGGCGCGCTTTTCCAGCCGATGAGGCCCGGATAGCGGATGCTGCGCACGTCCACGCCATACCGGGCATGGTAGTAGGCGCACCAACCCTCGCCAGCCAATTTGCTAATGCCGTAAACCGTGCTCGGCCCAGTGACCGTGTGCTGCGGCGTGGCGTCCTTCGGCGTAGTAGGCCCGAAAACGGCGATGCTGCTGGGCCAGTAAACTTTCTTCAGCTTGCCTTCCCGGGCCAGCTCGAGGATGATCAGGATGCTCTCCATGTTGAGCTTCCACGCGAAGGCCGGGTCCTTTTCCGCCGTGGCACTGAGCAGTGCAGCGAGCAAATAAACCTCGGTGATGCCGTGCTTGTCGATGACGCGCTCGATGCCGCGCCGGTCCATGGCATTCACCAAGGCGAAGGGGCCGGTCTGCTTGGCCTGCGGTTCCTTGATGTCGCTGGCCACCACGTCCTCCGCCCCGAAGCGGTCGCGCAGGCCTTCCACGAGCTCGGTGCCGATCTGGCCACTGGCTCCGATAACGAGGATCTTTTTCATGAACGATCGTTTATTGTTGGTCTGCGGCTTCGAGAAACTTCGAAGCAAATTCCCCGGGTGTCATCACCGGTATCCGGGAGCGTCGGAAACCGGGAATATCATTGGTGACAATTACTTGAACACGCCCGTGGGCCAAGGCCGCATGGTATTGCACGGCATCCTCAAAATCCGGCCAATCCACGCCCAATGCTCCTTCGATCTGCGGCAGGTCCGTACTGGCCGTCCTGCAAAGCGTGCATAGCGTCCCTAAAAAAGCACGCAATTTGGCCTTGGGGACCCCTTGCCGGCGCAGGACGTATTCGGTGTTGACCAAGCTCAATCCTGTGAGCACGAGCTCCAACGGTTGACTGTCAACTGCCTCAAAGATCTTCGTGCTGCTGGCATGGAACGGGCGCGACGCATCCAGTACGTCCAGCAGGATGTTCGTGTCCAAGAACACCTTCATAGACCCTTGCGGTAGATGTGCGCCAAACGAGGGTCCGCTTTCAGGTCCGCCTCGGTGATCTTTCCGGTCAGCATGCCGGTAAATTGGTCGATGGCATGGGCCTGCTTGCCTTTACCGCCGATCCCACGCGTGCTTTTTTCGAGTGAATCGATGAATTCCTCTACCAGCTGGCTCACGGATTTGCGATGCCTGGCGCTGTAAGCCTTGATCCGCCGGATGCGCTTTTCGGAGATGCTTAAGGTGAGCTTCGTCTTCATGTCGCAGCAAAGATACGTATGCTGTCGAGGATACGTATAACGGTAGTCATCTTCAGGGAATACGGGGTTGAACGGACTCCCCCACCGACCATGCTCCATATCTTCGCATCCATGGAAACCCATAGGCTGCGCAACCTCCTGCATCCGGACCTGCTACGCGAGCGGTTGGGATCTGAGGGCAAGGCGCGCACCACCCTCAGTTTCTACCGCTACGTCCGCCTTGCGGAAGTGGAGGCCCTGCGCCACGAGCTTTACGCTGAATGGGAAGCCCTTGGGGTCCTCGGCCGCATCTACATTTCGCAGGAAGGGATCAATGCCCAAGTGAGCCTACCAACGGTGAATTTGGAAGCCTTCCGGAACAATCTGGATGCGCGTGAGGCATTCAAGGATGTGCCTTGGAAGATCGCTGTGGAGGACGACGGCAAGAGCTTCCTGAAGCTCATGATCAAGGTGCGCAAGAAGATCGTGGCGGACGGCCTCGCCGACGATGCCTTCGATGTGACGGACGTGGGTGAGCATTTGGACGCGGGGCGCTTCAACCGGAAGATGGCGGAAGGCGCATTGGTGATCGACATGCGCAACAACTATGAGTGCCTGATCGGGCACTTCGAGGGCGCTTACCTGCCGAAAGCGGACACCTTCCGCGGAGCGATAGACGAGGTGAAGGATGTGATGACCCTTCGGCAGGCTCAGGGTGAAGAACTACCGGAGATCCTCCTGTACTGCACCGGCGGTATCCGCTGCGAAAAGGCGAGCGCCTACCTGAAGCATCACGGCTTCGGGAAGGTGAACCAGTTACACGGTGGCATCATCGATTATGCTCGGCAGATCAAGGCCCAAGGACTGGAAAGCCGCTACAAGGGACAGAACTTCGTGTTCGATGAACGCCTCGCGGAACGCATCACCGATGATGTGGTGAGCTCCTGCATGCAATGTGGCGCGGCCAGCGACCGCATCAGCAACTGCAAAGAAGCCACCTGTAACATGCTGCTGGTGCAATGCGAAGCCTGCGCGGCGAAATACGCTGATTGCTGCTCACCAAGTTGTCGCGAGATCCACCTGCTGCCGATCGAAGAACAGCGCGATTGGCGCAAAGGCCGCAGCACGCGTAGCAGCAAGACCAAAGCGATCAACGATCCCGAAGGATTGCGTGAACGGATCCGCGTGGAGGAAGAACTTCTCGCACGGAACGGAACACTTCACCCGGAGTTGATCAAAGTCAATCAAACGAAAACCAACAACGCGTAGGCTTCTGCGAACAGACAACACGCAACGCGTCAACTCGCAACCATCACATGCCCATCTACCACACCCTCGGCAACATTCCGCACAAGCGGCACACCGTCTTCAAAAGCCCGGAAGGCAAGCACTACTACGAGCAGCTCTTCGGCACCGTCGGCTTCGATGGCATGAGCTCGTTGATGTACCACGTCCACCGCCCCACACAGGTGAAGGAGATGAAGCCGCCGCGCGACGTCAGCCCCAAGATCGCGATAGAGAAGAACCTGCGCGCTTTGCGATTGAAAGGCTTCGACGTGACACCGGAAGCGGACCACCTCGACGCGCGCAAGACCATTCTGGTGAACAGCGATGTGGCCGTGGTCCTCGCCGCCCCTACCGCCAAAAAAGTGGACTACTTCTACAAGAACGCCGACTGCGACGAGATGCTGTTCATCCACAAGGGCAGCGGCCGCCTGCGCAGCACCTTCGGCACCTTGGATCTCAAGTACGGCGACTACCTGTTGATCCCGCGCGGCATCATCTACACGCTGGAGTTCGACACGACCGACAACCGACTGCTCATCGTAGAGAGCCACAACCCGATGTACACGCCGAAGCGCTACCGCAACTGGTTCGGCCAGATGCTGGAGACCAGCCCCTTCTGCGAGCGCGATATCCGTCGCCCACACGGCTTGGAAACACATGACGAGCTGGGCGATTTCCGCGTGCAGATCAAAAAGCAAGGGGTGATCCACGAGTTCGTCTATGCCACGCACCCTTTCGACCTGGTGGGCTGGGACGGCTACAACTACCCATACGCCTTCAGCATCCACGACTTCGAGCCGATCACCGGCCGTGTACACATGCCGCCGCCGATCCACCAGACCTTCGAGAGCAGTGCCATGGTGATCTGCAGCTTCTGCCCCCGATTGTATGACTACCACCCGGACGCCATCCCGGCACCGTACAACCACAGCAACATCGACAGCGATGAAATGCTGTACTATGTGGACGGTGACTTCATGAGCCGGAACGACATCGCACCGGGCCACATCAGCCTGCACCCCGCAGGCGTCACCCACGGCCCACACCCCGGCGCCATGGAACGCAGCGTCGGTAAGAAAGTAACGGACGAGCTCGCCGTGATGGTGGATACCTTCAAGCCGCTGATGGTGACCGAGGAGGCGATGAAGATCGATGACGGGAAGTACTGGAAGAGCTGGCTGGAGTGAGGCGGATGCCCTGAGCATTTCTGCTTGTCCTCCGACGCTGCCTTGGTTCGCTTAGGATTTCTACGTTCAGCTCACTCCTCTCTCGGCGAACACGACAGGTCTTTTTCAGCAGAGTTGAAAAAGTGGTTCATTCTTTTTAAGTTTGTGGTCGATTAGTTAAAAAGCCGAGGTCGCTTTTTAAACAGCTCCACAACCTCCTCACCATGAAGTCCTTCCGCGCTGGCAGAGCCACTCCCACCACTGCAGGGTACAAGGCCTTCCATCCAGAACTGATCAATCGACCTTTCCGGCTGGACGACATGGAGTTACAAGGACTTCTGGAGCAGGCTACGCTGAAGCTTGGGGAACTGAACGCCTTCGGGGAACTGGTCCCGAACATCGGGCATTTCATCCGCATGCACGTGTACAAGGAGGCAACCGTGAGCAGCAAGATCGAAGGCACCCAGACCAATATGGAGGAGGCGCTCTTGGATGAGCGTGCCGTTTCCACCGAACGCCGGGACGATCGCCGCGAGGTGAACAACTACGTGAAAGCGATGGAGCACTGCTTGGGAAGCATGCACGATCTGCCCTTGTCCTCGCGGATGTTGCGCGAGGCGCACGCAACCTTGCTCCAAGGTGCGCGCGGTGAACACAGGATGCCGGGCGAGTTCCGTCGCAGCCAGAATTGGATCGGTGGAGCCACCTTGGTCGATGCCGCCTTCATTCCTCCGACCTGGGAAGAAGTAGGCCCTTTGATGAGCGACTTGGAAAACGTGTTCCACAACGATCGCACCGGCCTGCCACATGTCCTCAAGGCTGCGCTGGCCCATTACCAGTTCGAGACCATCCACCCCTTCCTCGACGGCAACGGCCGGATCGGCCGCTTGATGATCACGCTCTACTTCGTACACGCCGGTGTGCTCAATCAGCCCGTGCTCTATCTCTCAGACTTCTTCGAACGGAACCGCAGCGCTTACTACGATAACCTGACCCGCGTGAGAAGCCAGAACGACATCCGGCAATGGTTCCGCTTCTTTCTGGTGGGGGTGATCGAAACGGCGAACAAAGCCACCAACGGCTTGCGCGAGATCCTGCGCTTGAAGAAGGAGTGTCTCGAAGTACGGATCCCCCGCATCGGCAGACAGACACAGGCTGCCCCGAAACTGTTGAACCACCTGTTCCAGCAACCGATCGTGTGGGCCGAGGAAGTGATGAAAGCCACTGGCCAAAGCTCACCCTCCGCCTACAAGATCATGAGCGACTTCGAACGCATCGGCATTCTACGCGAGATCACCGGCAATAAATGGGGGCGCATCTATCGGTTCGAGGAATACTTCAAGGTGTTTGAAGGATGAGGATGCGAATGACTTGAGTGCGCCCCCGGCTCAAATACAGCCGGGGGCGGGCTATCCGGAGTAGTCCTCGCTCGCTGCGGGCTACTTGCTCCTATCCCTCACGCGAAGCACCTCTGCCGCCGGAGAATCGTCGAGGAAATTCAGCAGCTTGCGTGTGTCGGACATCCTTGAATTGAGAACAACGGACTTTCTATCACCTGTCCTCGTGTTCACAAAGAGTAAAGTGTCGGGTACCCCCGTGATAAAGATCTGCGACTTCCAATCCATGGAGAAGAAGTTCAGACGGTAGTCTTCGAGAGCATACGCAGACAGGTCAATGGTGATATCCTTGGACATGAGATATTGGATGCGTAGCTGATGCTCACTGAATGCAAAACGTGCCGCGCTTCGACAAAACAAGATGCCGAGACCCAGCGCTAACACCAGAGTCCAAACACTGGTTTCAATGAACCCTATACCATTGAATTGCAGCGTGGCAAGTAATCCTATACACATGGCTAGGACTAAGTACAAGGTCAAGGGGTACCAACCATTCAGATTGCTCATCTTTCACAAATTTAGTACCCTGACCGAGCACAACGTATGAATCCTAGGACTGAAACTCCTCGTGTGAAGGATTGTACCGGAAAGCCCGGAAGGCGGCAATCCGGCTGAGGATTTGGAACTCCGGGTCGTGGCCCGGGGTAAATTCCAAGCCCGACCCGAGCCCCGGAGTTTCACCCAGAGGATATCGATGGCCTCCCGGAATACCTAACTTCGCTGTATGTCGAGCGCTGACCTCTTTGTGAAGATCAACTCGCTGCCTGCGGATCTGCGCAAGGAGTTGATCGACTTTGTAGAGTTCCTTCTCCAGCGGAAGAAATTACCTAAGAAGTCGTCAAAAGGCGGTGGCATACCGGGCTTGGCGAAGGGCCGCATCGTGATCGCTGAAGATTTTGATGCGCCTTTGGACGACTTCAAGCCTTACATGGAATGAGGCTTCTGGTGGACACGCATGTGTTCCTCTGGTTCATTCTTGACGACCCGCGCATTGCGAAAACTGCAAGACCCTTGCTAGTGAGTCCGGACCACGAAAGGTTCATCAGTATTGCGTCCGTATGGGAGGTGGCCATCAAGCATGGCTTGGGGAAACTCCAACTTAATGGAGGCAGGGAGGGCTTCCTGAAAGACATCGACCAAGCCAACTTCGACATCCTTGATATCCTCCCCGCCCATATCATGATCTTGGCCAGTCTATCCCTTCATCATCGAGACCCTTTCGACCGCATGTTGATCGCTCAAGCGAAAACTGAAGGCATGCATCTACTCACGGCAGATCCACACTTTGCGGCTTATGATGTGCCGTTGATCAAGGCGTGATCAGGCACGAAAGGTCCCACCAGCGAACATGGGCGGAACCTTCCCTGCAAATTGCCGAACTTTGGGCCACGTTCGACCATTGAATCCTTGACCCATGGCTATCCAGACAGCAACCCCCGAACTCGAGAAAGTCAACCCCGCAGCGGCTGACTTTCTCCCCCTGCTCGGCACCGACCACATTGAATTCTATGTGGGCAACGCCAAGCAGGCCGCCCACTATTACAAGACCGCCTTCGGCTTCCAGAGCCTAGCCTACGCAGGTTTGGAGACCGGCGTGAAGGACCGCACGAGCTACGTGATCGAACAGGACAAGATCCGTCTGGTGCTGACCACCCCGATGACCAAGGACCATCCGATCAACGACCACTTGCGACAGCACGGCGATGGCGTGAAGGTGATCGCCCTGTGGGTGGACGATGCGCGCAAAGCCTACGAAGAGACGGTCAAGCGCGGTGCCGTGAGTTTCATAGAGCCCACCGTGGAGAAGGACGCTGACGGCGAAGTGGTGAAGAGCGGCATCAAGCTGTACGGCGACACGGTACACATCTTCGTGGAGCGCAAGAATTACAACGGCACTTTCCTGCCGGGCTACAAGCCTTGGAAGAGCGCCTACAACCCGCAGACCACCGGCCTGAAATACGTGGACCACATGGTGGCGAACGTGGGCTGGAACCAAATGAACAAGTGGGTGGAGTTCTACGAGAAGGTGATGGGCTTCGCAAACCTGCTGAGCTTCGACGACAAGGACATCAGCACGGAGTACAGCGCGCTGATGAGCAAAGTGATGAGCAACGGCAACGGCCGTATCAAGTTCCCAATTAACGAACCGGCCAAAGGAAAGAAGCGGAGCCAGGTGGAGGAATACCTGGATTTCTACAACGGCGAAGGCGTGCAGCACATCGCCGTGGCCACGGACGACATCGTGAAGACCGTGCGGGACCTGATGAGCCGTGGCGTGGAATTTTTGAAAGTGCCTTCGAGCTACTACGAAGGTCTACTGGAGCGTACGGGCCCGATCGACGAGGACCTCGGCCCGCTTGCAGAGCTCGGCATCCTCGTGGACGTGGACGACGAGGGCTACCTGTTGCAACTCTTCAGCAAACCGGTGGAGGACCGCCCCACGTTGTTCTATGAGATCATTCAACGCAAGGGCGCGAAGAGCTTCGGTAAGGGGAATTTCAAGGCGCTGTTCGAGGCGATCGAACGGGAGCAGGAGAGCCGGGGGACGCTGTGAGAGTTTCCTGATCGTTCGAAACGTTGCATTTCGACCTCGGATCAAGATCGACTAGCTTTACTCGTCATGGAAAAGCGCACGAAAGACAACCCCTGGAATCTGAAGACCCCGCCCGGCTCATCTGAATACACCATGCATGTGGACGAGAAGGATGGCAAGGAAGTGCTCGTGTGCACTGTCGGCAAGACCGTTCTGTTCTATGACATTCGCTGCATCACTGACCTGCACGCGATGCTGAAGAAGCACGGCGATTGGATGGACTTGGGAGGCGCCGATGAGCAGAAGCCCGCGAAGGACGGGACCGTGGAAGCTTGGGGCCGCAGCGAAAAGAACCCCGTGAAGGGCTGGTACGGGCTGAAGAAGGGATTGCGCGGGCGGTTCGGGGTGTACCTGCCGCCGTTGATGGAGGCGCTCGGCTTGGCCGAAGTGACCCACGAGGCTCGGGGGAACCGCATGCGCGCCTGCTGACCGGAGGTAGTGCGCTGTTGGAAGCGGTGTGAAATAGCGGGATCGAACTTTCACGCAATTCCACCGGTCTACCTTTGTCGAATGCGAAGCCTCGTGTTTTACTTGTTGCCGGTGATCGTCCTTTCCGCAAGCACCGCGTGCACCAAGGACCAGCCGGACGGCGACCATGCGGCCGACATCAACTTCCGCACGGACAGTGGCTACACTTGGCTGAACGATACCGTACCGCTTTCGGACACGTTGCGCATCGGCGTCTCTGTTTCAAAAGGTTCCGACAACCTGCGGTCCTTCTTTGTGGCTGTGGCCTACGACAACGGTCCACGCATCCGGCAAGACAGCGTACATGTGGACAGCGACCCGTTCACCTTCGAGAAAACAGTGATCACACGCGATCAGGCCGGCACGGAAAAATGGTGGTTCTCCGTGGATGAAAACGACGGCGACATCACGCAACAGGCGTTGACGTTGACGGTGCAATAGCCGTGATCACGGGCCGGTTCGGTACATTCGCCGCAGCTTTCAAGACCATGTACCGCACCCATACCTGTGGCGAACTCCGCTTCTCCGACGCTGGCAAGACCGTGACCTTGGCCGGTTGGGTCCAACGCACGCGCGACCTCGGCGGTATGACCTTCGTGGACCTCCGCGACCGCTACGGCATCACGCAGCTCACCTTCAATACCGATAGCGACGCCACCTTGCGCGACACCGCGCGGAGCCTGGGCCGTGAATATGTGGTGCAGGTGACCGGAACGGTGATCGAGCGGCAAAGCAAGAACGCCAACATGCCCACGGGCGAGGTGGAGATCTTCGCCACGGAACTGAAGGTGATGAACAGCGCAAAGACGCCGCCCTTCACCATCGAGGAGGAGACCGACGGCGGCGATGAGCTGCGGATGAAATACCGCTACCTGGACTTGCGCCGCGCCAGTGTCCGGAAGAACTTCGAGCTGCGGCACCGCATGGCGATAGAGGTGCGCAACTACCTCAGCGCACAGCAATTCCTGGAAGTGGAAACGCCGGTGCTGATCAAAAGCACGCCGGAAGGTGCCCGCGATTTCGTGGTGCCCAGCCGCATGAACCAAGGCGAATTCTATGCGCTGCCGCAAAGTCCTCAGACGTTTAAGCAACTGCTGATGGTGGCCGGCATGGACCGCTATTTCCAGATCGTGAAATGCTTCCGCGATGAAGACCTGCGCGCGGACCGCCAGCCGGAGTTCACCCAGATCGATTGCGAGATGGCCTTCGTGGAGCGCGAGGACATCCTCAACACCTTCGAAGGCTTGGCGAAGCACCTGTTCAAGTCCATCCTCGGGAAGGACATGAACGAGCCGTTCCTTCGGATGCCATACGACCAGGCGATGCGGGAATATGGCTGCGACAAGCCGGACCTGCGCTTCGACATGCGCTTCCATGAGCTGAACAACATCACAAAAGGCAAGGACTTCAAGGTTTTTGATGATGCGGAGCTCGTTGTTGGCATCAAGGCAGAAGGTTGTGCCGCGTGGAGCCGCAAGCAGACCGATGCCCTCATCGAATTCGTGAAACGCCCGCAGGTGGGTGCCACCGGGATCATCTTCGTGCGCTGGGGTGCCGAAGGCTTGAAAAGCACCGTGGATAAGTTCTACGGACCCGAAGATCTGCAGCGCTGGGCGGAACGCTTCGGCATGCAGGAAGGCGACTTGCTCTGCATTATGGCCGGCCCTGCGGAAAAGACACACAAAGCATTGAACGAACTGCGCCTGCACCTCGGCGATCTGCTTAACCTGCGCGACCCGAATGTCTTCAAACCCTTGTGGGTCGTGGACTTTCCACTGTTGGAGAAGGATGAAGAAAGTGGCCGTTGGCATGCCATGCACCATCCGTTCACGGCGCCGGTTCCGACGGATGAGCACAAGTTGGAAAGCGATCCCGGAAACGTGAAGGCCAATGCCTACGACTTGGTGATCAACGGCACGGAGATCGGCGGTGGCAGCATCCGGATCCATGACCGCGCTATGCAGGAGGCGATGTTCCGTGTGCTCGGATTCACCGATGAAGAGGCCCGCTTCAAGTTCGGCTTCCTGCTGGATGCCTTCGAGTACGGAGCCCCTCCGCACGGCGGCGCGGCCTTCGGCTTCGACCGCTGGGTGGCGCTCTTCGGCGGCCGCAGCGACATCCGTGAGTTCATCGCATTTCCGAAGAATAACGCTGGGCGTGATGTGATGATCGATGCGCCCTCGACGATCGACGCGATCCAGTTGAAGGAGCTCGGCCTGGAGTTGAAAGGCTAAGGTTCACCACAGAGGCACAGAGAGCACAGAGGAATTCGGGCTGAGTGTGTTTTTTAACCGCAGAGGGCGCGGAATTCGCGGAGTTGTGCGAACTCAACTTGCGTAATGCCACGCTGAAGTGCCCGGACCTGGTCGCGGACCATCGGTCATGGGGCCGGACATTATCTTTCCGGCGATGAACGAGCAGGACGAACGCTTTCTGCGCATGGCCATTGAGGCCTCACGCGCAGGCATGGAACGTGGCGATGGCGGCCCCTTTGGATGCGTGGTGGTGAAGGACGGCAAGGTGGTAGGCACCGGGAACAACCGAGTTACCAGCACCAACGACCCTACGGCGCATGCGGAAGTAGTTGCGATCCGTGACGCGTGCAAAAACCTCGGTGATTTCCAACTGATCGGCTGCACCATCTACACGAGCTGCGAGCCTTGCCCCATGTGCTTGGGCGCCATCTATTGGGCACGGCCGGACCGCATCGTCTTCGCAGCTACCCGCACGGATGCCGCCGAGGTGGGCTTTGACGACCAGTTGATCTACGACGAGCTGCCATTGCCGATCTCCGAGCGGCGCATTCCCACCCAGCAAGCCTTGCAGAATGAGGGCGTGGACGTCTTCAAGGCCTGGGCGAAATTGGCGGACAAGGTGCGCTACTGAGGGGACAATTCCTTCGAGGCACCGATGAGAACGGCATGAACTACCGGATGGCGATTCTGGCCGGGCTGTTGGCCGTGAGCGTCTTCATGCGTCTCTTCTTCCGGTACCGCCCAAGCAAGCTGACCCGAAAGCAACGGCGGGTGATGACCACCTACGCCACTTACTACCAGCAATTGGATGCCGCCAAGCAACGCTCCTTTGAGCGGATCGTGGCCGACTTCGTGAACGGGAAGGAATGGCGAGGCTCGGGCATCACCGTGGTGGATGAGATGAAGGTGATGATCGCTTCATGCGCGGCGCAGCTTCTCCATGGTTTTCCCGATGTGCGTCTGCAACATTTCAAGCACATCACGGTGACTTCAGGCCCCTATCGCTCCATACGGGACAGCCGATCGCATCTCGGTGAGGTGCGCCCCGGGCCGGGGGTGATCATCATTTCCTGGAGCGACTTTGTAAAAGGCTATGCCGATCCGCGGAATGCATACAATGTGGGGTTGCACGAATTCGCACATGCGCTGTGGTTCGAGAACGCCATTGAGAACGGCGAGGACCATTTCCTGGACGATGCATTGCTTCAGCAGTGGAATGCGTTGGCGTTGGCGGAGATCGTGCGGATCAACCACGGAAAGGCACACTTCTTCAGGGAATATGCCGGTTCCAATTCGGCCGAGTTCTTTGCCGTGGCGGTGGAATACTTCTTTGAGCAACCCATGGAGTTCCACGCGGCAATGCCGGAGCTGTATGGCACGTTGGGCGGGTTGTTGCGGCAGGGGCAATGATCTTGCCGAGCGTCCCGCCGGGGGACATTGCACAACAAAAAAGCCCCGCTTTCGCGGGGCTTCCTTTGTTGGCCGACCAGGGCTCGAACCTGGACTCTTCTGAACCAAAATCAGACGTGTTGCCAGTTACACCATCGGCCAATACCGCTTCCAGAACCGGCTTGCGCCACCTTGAAAGCGCGGCAAATTTAGAAAGTTCCACAATACGGCCGCAGTAAAAGTTACCCAGCTTGCGACTTTCGGTACATTCGCCGCTTACAGAAGCCCGCCACCCCTATGAACTTCAAGAAGCTGAACGTCATCACCGGATGGATAATCTTCCTGGTGGCCACCTTCACCTACCTCTCCACCATCGAGCCCACGGCGAGCTTCTGGGACTGTGGCGAATTCATCGCCACGGCCTTTAAGCTGGAGGTGGGCCACCCGCCCGGAGCACCCCTGTTCATGCTGCTGGCCCGCGTGGCCGGTGCCTTCGTTTCCACAGAGCATGTGCCTGTGGCGGTGAACAGCTTGAGCGCCTTGGCCAGTGCCTTCACCATTCTTTTCCTTTTCTGGAGCATCACGCACATGGCCCTGCGCATGGCCACCCGTAAGGGGGACGAGGAGCTCACCTCCGGCAAGATCATCGCCGTCCTCGGCAGCGGTATCGTGGGCGCATTGGCCTATGCTTGGAGCGATTCCTTCTGGTTCAGCGCCGTGGAAGGCGAGGTCTACGGCATGTCCTCCTTCTTCACCGCCATCGTGTTCTGGGCCATTTTGAAGTGGGAGAGCGAGGCCGACAAGCCGCACAACACCCGCTGGTTGATCCTGATCGCCTACCTCATGGGCCTCAGCATCGGCGTCCACCTGCTGAACCTGCTCTGCATCCCTGCCATCGCCTTTGTCTACTACTTCAAGAAATACAATGTGACCCGCAAAGGGGTGATCTACACCTTCATCATCTCCGCCGTGATCCTCGGCGCGATCCAAGCGGTGATCATCCCGGGCATCATAAAGCTGGCCGGTAAGTTCGAGCTGCTCTTCGTGAACGACTTCGGGCTGCCCTTCAACAGCGGTAATTTCATTTATGCGGCCATCATCATCGGCCTGATCGTTTGGGGCCTCATGTGGACACAGCGCCGGGGCAAGGCCCTGCTGAACACGGTGATCCTCGGGGTGAGCGTGATACTGCTGGGGTACAGCACCTTCGCGATGATCGTGGTGCGAAGCAACGCCAACCCGCCGATCGACGAGAACAACCCGGAGAACGTCTTCAACCTGCTGAGCTACCTCAACCGCGAACAATACGGCGACCGCCCCTTGCTGATGGGCCAGTTCTGGGGAAGTACGATGAGCAATGTGCGAGGTGACGGCACACCCGTATACACCGCCACCTACAAGGTGATGAAGGGCTCACGCACGGAAAAGGTCTTCTATGACGGCTGGATGGCGGACCACTATGTGTCGCAAAACCCCGGCACCACCATCGACAATGAATACGTGATAACCGATGCCCGGAAAGGCTCCGAGCCGGAATACGATCCCGCCACCACCATGATGTTCCCGCGGATGTACAGTTCGCAGGCCAACCACATCCAAGCATACAAGGATTGGAGCGATTTCAAGGGCTACCCTGTTCGCACCACCGATCGCGAAGGCAAGCCCTCCGTGATCCAGAAACCCACGCAGATGGAGAACATGCGCTTCTTCGTCAACTACCAGGTGAACTGGATGTACTGGCGCTATTTCCTATGGAATTTCGCCGGTCGGCAGAACGACATCCAAGGGAGCGGGGCCATCACCGAAGGCAACTGGTACACGGGCATCAAGGCCATCGACGCGCAGCGCTTGGGCAACCAGGACCATTTGCCGCCGAGCATGACGGGGAACAAGGCCATGAACAAGCTCTATCTGCTGCCGTTCCTCCTGGGCTTGATCGGGCTGGTGTACCAGCTCACTCGCGACCTGCGCAACTGGAGCGTGGTGATGCTGCTTTTCCTCTTCACCGGCATGGCCATCGTGGTCTATCTCAATCAGTACCCGTTCCAGCCCCGCGAACGTGACTATGCCTACGTGGGTTCGTTCTATGCTTTCGCCTTCTGGATCGGCCTGGGCGTATATGCACTGTTCGATGCGGCGCGGTCGATCACACAAAAAGAGCTGCTGTATGGCGTTGGCGGCACATTGGGCATCGGTGTCCTGAAGTACCTCACCGAGCTCGTGGCCGGTGCGGACCATTCGATCTCCTACTGCTTTTTCTATATCGGCATCGTGAGCGGCGTGGCGATGGGCATCATGTACTTGATGCGGACCCTTCGGAACGATCGGGCCAGTGCCGTGGTGGCCACGCTCATCGGCTTGGTGGTGCCCGTGGTGATGGTGCGCGCGGAATGGGACGACCACGACCGCAGCCACCGCTATCCGGCCCGCGACCTCGCTGCCGATTACCTCAACAGCTGCGCCCCCAACGCGATCCTCTTCACCAACGGCGACAACGACACCTTCCCGCTCTGGTACGCCCAGGAGGTGGAAAACATCCGCACGGATGTGCGCGTAGTGAACCTGAGCCTCTTGAACACCGACTGGTACATCGACCAGATGCGCCGCAAAGCGTATGACAGCGAGCCGGTGCCGTTCAACATGGACCCCGACAAGTACCGGCAGGGCACGCGGGACGTGGTGGCCTTGATCCCGAACGAGAAGGTGAAGGGCTACTTGGACCTCAAACGTGCGATGGATTTCGCCACGGACGACCGCAACCTGCAGCAGATCTTCCAGCAGGGCGTGAAGGACGCTTACATCCCAACACAGAATTTCCGCATCCCTGCGGACAGCGCCTTCGTCTTCGGCCCCCAAGGCATGCTCACCGCCAAGGACACTGCCAACTTCACCGGCGATGTGCGCTGGAGCATCAAGAAGCAGTACGTGCTGAAGAACCATTTCCTGATGATGGACCTCTTGGCCAACAACGATTGGAAGCGGCCCATCTATTTCGCCGTCACCACAGGGCCGGACAGCTACCTGAACCTGCAGAACTACTTCCGCTTGGAAGGACTCACCTACCGGTTGGTGCCTGTATCCGAAAAATCCGCGAACCCGAACACGTACGGCAGCGTTGCCACGGACATCATGCTGGACAACGTGATGAACAAGTTCAAATGGGGCGGCATGGATCATGAGCCGGGCGTGTACCTGGACGAGAACGTGCTGCGGATGACCACCAACCTGCGCCTACAGATCGCCACCCTCGCCACCGAGTTGGCCAGCGAAGGGCGGAAAGAGGAGGCCAAGCAGGTGCTGGACCTCGCTCAAGCGAAGATGCCGGAAAAGAACGTGCCATACGACCGCATCATGCTCCCGATCATCGAGGCTTATTACCAAGCAGGTGACACCACCTCTGCGAACCGCCTCAACCTGCGTCTCTTCACCATCATGGACGAGAACATGAACTGGTACCTGAGCCTTTCCCCTGAGTTCGCCAACAAGGTGACCGATGACATGGGCATGGCCCAACTGGTGATGGAACGCTTGGCCCGTACGGCGCAGATGAACGGGCAAAAGTCACTGTCCGACAGCCTCAACGCCCGCTCGGCGGAAGTGGACACCCTGTACCAGATGAAACTGGAGGACATCGCCACGCACGGCATGCGTACCACCAACGCACGGTTCTAATGCCGCGCGGTCTGGTCCTGCGCATGCTGGCCATGCTGGACCGCCGCATACGTTGGCGGATGCCGGCCACGGCGAAGGAGGTATTCCTCACCTTCGATGACGGACCGGAGCCCGAGGTGACGACTTGGGTGCTGGACACGCTTGCGAAGCATGGTGCTAAAGCGACCTTCTTCTGCTTAGGCCGGAATGTGCAACTCCATCCCGGGCTCTTCCATCGCCTGCGAAGTGAAGGCCACGCGGTAGGGCACCACACCTGGGACCATCCGGATGGCTGGCGGACGCCAGTGCGGACATATTACCGCAATGTGCTCCGCGGTGCGGAACAGGTCGGCGGCTTCTTGTTCCGTCCGCCATATGGTCGGATCGGCATTGGCAGGGCGCGCTCGTTGGGCAAACGCTACCAAGTGGTGATGTGGGACGTTCTGGGCGGGGACTTCAGGAAGGACAAGAGCGGTGAGGCCTGTGCGCGGCGCGTACTTGCCCGAGTGAGACCCGGCAGCATTGTGGTGCTGCACGACAACCTGAAGAGCGCTGCGTGCTTGATGGAAGCGCTGCCCCGCATCTTGGTGGGCCTGAATAAGAAAGGCTACATCTGCTTGGGAATGGACGACAAAGCGGTCACGAACCGGTGACGCCGGTGACCATGTATTCCACCCGCTCGTTCTCGGCATGCTGTAGACCCGTGCATTCCACTCCGGGACCGCAAGGATTTGTTGGCTTGTTGATGCCGTAGCCCTTCACCGTGAGACGATCCTTCAGGATCCCCTTGGTACGCAGGTAGGTGTCGATCATCTTGGCCCGGTCCTGGGTCAATTTCAAAGCCGGTCCCGCAGCACGGTTGGTATTGGCATGCACGCCGACCTCGATATTGAGCGTTGGGTTCACCTGCATCCGGTCGGCGAGCTGGTCCAACTGTGCTTTGGCCGTGGGCGATAAACCGGTCTCATCACCGGACCACGTGATGTACTTCAGCGGAAGCGGCTTCCCGACCTCCATCCGTTCCAAAGCCAGCTCCTGCACTTGGCCGAGTTCAATGATACCCTGCTTCATCCCGGCCGTGTTCACCAGCACGCTCATGGTGAAATAGGCGGATTTCTCCAACATGATCTCGAATTCCTCGTTCGGCTGCATCCTGAACAAGAAGTCGCCGCCCGCTTCCGTAGTGCGTACCTCGCTGAAGAAGCTGCTCAGGTTCACAACGCTCACCTTCACCCCTTCCACGAAACCGAGCTTGTCCTTGTACTTCACCGCGCCCCTCAGCCAGATGCCCGCATCGGGGAGGAGATGCACGTCACGCGCCACGATCTGGCGTTGACCGATGTTCTCCGTGCTCAAGTGGACCAGCCCGTCGTAATGACCGGCCGATCGGGCACGCACCGCGTACTCCATGTTCTCCTTGACCGGGAAGGAATAGCGGCCTTCAGCATCGCTTTTCGCGTTCTCCAGCACCGTTCCTTCATCGTTCAGTAGCGCCACTTCCGCATCGGCCACTGGTTTTGCGCTCTCATCATCGATCACCGTGCCCGTGCAGAGGAATCGCTGTTCGAGGGGGTAATGCATCCGGAATGTGTAGATGTCGTCACCACCGGCACCACCGGGCCTGTCACTACTGAAGTATCCTGTGGCGTTGGCCTTGTCGATCACGAAAGCAAAGTCATCCTTGGGCCCGTTCACCGGTGCGCCCACGTTCACGGAGAAGGAAAAGTCACCGTTGGGGCCGCGCTTCGCGGCGAAAACATCCAAACCTCCCAACCCCGGAAGACCGGTGCTTGAGAAGTACAGCGTGCCGTCATCCGCCATAAAGGGAAATAGCTCATTGCGTGTGGTGTTCACTCCCGGACCCAAGTTCCGCGGCTCGCCCCATTGCCCGCCCATATCCTGGCACATATAGATGTCCGTGCCACCATATCCACCTGGCATATCGCTGACAAAGAAGAACAATTTGCCGTCCGCTGAAATGGCCGGGTGTCCCACGGAGCATTCCGGATTGTTGTAGAGGAAGGGGTCTTCACCGGTAAATCCCGCCACATCGCGTTGGGCATGTAGAATACTGAGGCGATGGATGCCGTTCTTGCTGCGCGAGGCATTGGTCCGGGTATACCACAGCGAGCCGTCCGGACCTACCACGGCGGGTCCTTCATGCATTTTGGTCTTCACGTTTCCGGTCAAGGGTCGTGGCGCGATAAGGTCTCCGCCGGGTTGCCTTTCGGCCACATAAAGGTCAAGAAAGGGTTCATCATTCCATGCGGATCGCCATTGCATGCCCACGGTGGTGTCCCGGTTGGAGGCGAAGATCACGCGTTCATTGCCGTCCCAGGTGACGCCCATGTCGTCCAAAGAGGAATTGGCCGTGGCGCGGGTCACCGTGAAGCGGTCCATGTTGGCGGTGAATTTCTTGGCGAAATCCAAGATGTTGCTCTTTTTTGGTTGCCCATCGGGCTGCGCCATGTCCAGATAGCGGTCCATCCATTCTTCGGCCGCGGCATATTTCCCGTTCCCCTTCAGGGCTTGCGCATACATGTACAGGTCCAGTGGTTCGCGGTTGAGGTACTTGACCACTTGGGCGTACCAGATCTCCCCGTCCTCGGTATCGCCGAGCTTCATCGAGCAGTCCGCAAGGCGTTTGACCACATGTTCGTTCACCGCACCCAGGTCCGCCGCCAACTTATACTCCTCCTTCGCCTGGGCGTACGCCATCCGCTGGTAGAAGCGGTCCGCGATGCGCGTGTGTGCCTCCGCGCTCTGGGCAAGCACCGGCACCGCAGGCGCCAGTAGCGCAAGCAGAAAAAGGATGCGGCACAGGGTCTGTTTCATCAGAAATACCGCGGCGAAATGGTCCGTCCCTTGGTGAATTTGAAGTCGTAGCCGATCATGATCTCATGGGTGCCTGCATTGTATGCGCCCAGTTTGGTGGTGGTCATGTCGAACGCATAGCCTAGGCGCAACTGCTCGTTCACCTGGTACTGGGCCATCACCCCGAAGCCGTTCCCGTAGCGGTACATGGCCCCGAACCACACGCGGTCGCGCAGCAGGAAATTCGCGTTCACGTCCAAAGAGAGCGGTGCGCCTTCCACTGCCCGGAGCATGATCGATGGCTTGAACTTGAAGTCCATGTTGATGTCGATCACATAACCTGCCATGAGGAAATAGTGCCTGAACTCCTGGCTGGTCACCACGGTGCCGTCGTCGCCGATCTTGTTCTCAAGCAACTTCGGCGCACTGATCCCCACATAGTAGCGCGGTGCATGCCAATAGAGGCCGAAGCCGAAGTTGGGCAGCACTTTCCCGCCGATGTTCCCATTGTGCGGGTCCGCCTCCACGGTGCTCAACGAGGCCAGGTCGGCCTGGAAGAAGTTGATGCCTCCGCTGAGCCCGAATGAAAGGCGCGTGTCAGCACCGGTCCGGATGCGGTAGGCCACATCGAGGAAAACACTGTTCTGCTTGGCAGGCCCCGCCACATCATGGATCAGGTTGCCGCCCAAGGCCAGGTTGTTGCCCGGCAACGGGGAATTCACGGCCAGGGTCTGCGTGGAGGGCGCACCTGTGAAGCCGACCCATTGATGCCGACTGAGGGCCATGGCGCTGAAGACTTCCGCACTGCCTGCGTAGGCCGGGTTGAAGGCCAACGTATTGAACATGTACTGGCTGTACATCGGATCCTGCTGTGCCTTGGCCGTTGGTGCCAAGCCTAGCATGATCAATGCGATCACCGCGAGGAATATCTGCCGTGCGCCCCTCATCGGTTCAGGTAGACGAAGCCCTTCAGCGGATCGGAGCCGTCGCCCAGATCGAGGACATAGTAGTAAGTGCCGGAGGAGGCATCACCAGGCACCAGTGCTTTTGGCGAGCTGCCGTCCCACACGGTACGGACGTTGTCATAGCCCGCCGCCTTGTACACCTCGCCGCCCCAGCGGTTGAAGATGACGATGTTGTTGCCGGGATAGCCCTCGATCCCAGGGATGGTGAAGTTGTCGTTGATCCCGTCATCGTTCGGAGTGAAGGACTCAGGGACGAACACCTCGTCCTGGAACTCGCACGGCGTGGTGCCTTCGATCGTGCGGGGTGTGCAGTGGTTTGCATCGTCCGCTTGGAAGGCGAACGGCTGGCTGGTGAATATCGGTGCGCTGGTAAAGACGTATGGTGCCGTGACCGAGAGTGTACCCGGCCCGCCGGTCACACCATAGCTGGAGGGTGTTCCGCCTGTGAGGGTGAAGCTCACCAAATAGGTGCGGTCCACTTCATTGCAGATGCGTTGTACACCGCTCACGGTGACGCCGTCCACTATCAGCAGGGCCACTTCGCTGCTGTCCGATGGGCAACCCTGCACATCCACGGTGTATCGGAATCGGTACTGGCCTGCGTTCAAACCGGCCGCGTTCACCGTGCCGCCCGTCAATGCATTGCTGCCGTCGAGATCGGTCCACGCCCCGCCGGTCTGGGCCCCACCGCTCAACAACGGGAACAGAACCACCTGCTCGTCGTTGCACACCTGGGCGGTACCATCATCCCCTGCGTTGGACGGGGAATTCACCACGATAGTGAGGCGGGCCACTGTATCCGCGCAATAGGCGCTGCCGGACAGGTGATACCTGTACACACCGGCGGGATCCGTGGCGGGGTCGAAGTTGTTGTCCGCGGGTGTTCCGTCCGGTGCCGTCCATGTGCCGCCGGGATCAGCATGGCCCAACAAGGGATACAAGGTGAACGTGGCGGATGTCGCGCAAACGATCACCATGGTGTCGGCACCGGGGTCCGGATAGGGTGCGATGAACATCTGGACCACGCTCTGCACCTGGCCGCATGCGATGTCGTTCAGGGTGTAGACCAGCGGATAGGACGAACCCGGTACCAGCAAGGTCGCGTTCAATTGGTGCCCCGTGATGGCACCCACGCCGGTCTGTTCGCTCCATATTCCCCCGGTATCCGGATCCCCGCCCAATGATCCGAAAAGGTCGTAGGCCGTTTGCGCGCCACAGATGGTGTCGTTGCCCCCGATGCCCGCATTGAGACCTGCGCCTACGTTCACCGTCACCGTGGCAATGGAATCATTGCAAGGCGAAGTGCCGGCCACCGTGTAGGTGAACACATACGTGCCGATGGTGCTCTGGGTAGCATCGAAAAGACTGTCCTCCAGCACCACGTTGTTGCTGTCCGTCCATATACCGGTGCTGTCCGCATCCGGACCCAGTGCAGCAAAGAGGTTCACCTCGGCATCGGTGGGGCAAACGTTCAGGATAGCATTGTGGCCAGGCTGGGGCGCCCGAACTTCCGTGACCGTGAGCCGCGCCGTGTCGTTGGCACATGCACCGGTGCCAACTCGGATGTAGAGGAACACGCCGCTGCTGTCCGTTGCCGGGTTGTACAGAGATCCATGGGTCGTGGGGGGCGACCCGTCCCTCCGCCACGTACCCCCGCTCTGCGGATTGCCCGCCAACTTGGTGATCATGCTGAAGGGACCTTCGATCGAACAGAATGTATAGCTGTTGTCGTCACCGGCGAACGGCGCAGCGGTCTCGGTGACAAAGACGGCGGCCGTGGCGTTCGGACAAGGGGTCTGGCCTACAACGGTATAGGTATAGTTTCCCTGTACGTCGATGGCGGGATTGTAAACAGGCCCATGGGGCACTGGTGGCACACCGAAAGTCCATGAGCCGCCAGGGTCCGGCGATCCTCCAAGACCTTCGTTCAGGTTCCCGGATGCCCCGTTGGAACAAAAGCTGAGTGCTCCGTCCGTGCCTGCGTTCGCGGCATTGGTGATCGTCACGTTCACCTTGGCGGTGTCGGCGGGACAATCCCCGATGGGCGGCACGATGTAGAGATAGGCCCCGGAAGGGTCGCTCCCCGGATGGATCGTAGAACCCGTCAATTCACCGCCCGGTGCGGGATAGTACCAAGTGCCGTTCAAGTCGTGCGGAACACCGATCGATAGGAAGAGGTCGATCGAGGGGACGCTGGAGCAGGTCGTTGTGTTCCCGTCGCTGCCCGCTTGGGGCCCGGTCATGATGGTCACTGTGAGAAGGGCGGAGTCCGGGGAACAATTGGAAGACCCGGTGAGCACGTAACTGTAGTGATGTACGCCCACGCCGGTGATCGAGCAGTTAAGCACTCCGTTGATCAGCCCCGCCTGGCTTTCAATACCGGTCCAAACGCCACCGGGTTGGGGTGTTCCTCCCAAGTAAGGTGTAAGCGCCACATTCTCGCTGAGGCAGAGCACGGTGCTGGCGTCATCGCCGGCATTCAATTGCGGGGTCACCGTGACGGCCACCGAGGCGGTATCCTGCGCACATGGCCCGTTGCCCGCCACGGTGTAGCGGAACCGGTACACGCCCGGTGCTACGGCGCACGCATTGAATATGCCATTGCTCAAGTGCCCGGAGGCGTTGATATCGGTCCATGTTCCTCCGGCCTGCGGTGCGCCATGCAGACCGTTTATGAGCACCACGGCGCATTCGCTCACACACACGCTCATGGTGCCGAACAGACCTGCATCCGGCGGATCGATCAGTGTGATCTGCACGGTGGCCGTGGAATTGGTACACGGTGCCGATCCGGTCACGGTGTAGATATACGGACCTGCGGGATCCGTCGCGGGGTCAAAGAAGGGACCATGCGGCACCGCAGGACCAACGGGGGGTTGATAGGTCCAGCTTCCGTTGATGACGTCAGGCGTACCGCCCAATAAGCTCAGCAAAGCCATAATGGGGGAATTGGTGCAGATCTGCGGAGCTGTGCTGATCCCGGCCTGGGGCTTCCTGTTCACGGTAATGGACACCGTTGCGGTGTCGTTCACGCAGGGAGCGTCCCCTTCAACAATATAGCGATACACGTATGTGCCAGCCGGATGGTCATGTGGCACGAAAACGGAAGAGGTGAGGGCTCCTGCCGCATCGATCCAATTCCCGGTGGAGTCGGCGGTAGGACCCAATTGGTTGAAGAGGTCCACACTAGGGTCGTCGCTGCAGACCGATAGAATGCGGTCAACGCCGACTTCGGGTTTCCGGTTCTGGATGATCGTGGCAAGAGCGGTGGCTGCAGAGCACGGGAACTGGCCGGTGACAGTGTACATGAACGTATACTGGCCTGGTCCATGGTCCTCGGAATGGTAGATCTCGCTTACAGTGACACCGTTCAATGTCCATGTCCCCCCGGGGTCCGGGTTTCCGTTCAGTACTTCGCGAAGCACGATCGCGTTCGGCGGTGGGGAACAGATGATGCGGACGCCGTTGCTTCCCGCGTTCGGGGCCTGGTTCACCACCACGGTGACGTTCGCCGCAGCATTGGCACAGCCCGTGCCGCCACCGCCTGTGACCGTGTACGTGTAAACTCCGGCCGTATCCGAAAGCGGGTTGAAACTGCTTCCATGGCTATGGCCGTTATAACTCCAGGTACCTCCGGTTTGCGGACTACCGGTCAATGAAGGGGTCATCAGAGTGTTCCCGCTCGTGGAGCACAGGAACAAGTTTCCATTCCCGCCGGCATTGGGAGCAGCGGTCACGATAACGGTAAGCACGGCTTGGGCGGGTCCGCAGGGTGAATTGCCCATGCCCTGCACCGTGTACCGGAAATTATAGGTACCCGGCGGATAGCTGCCGGGTGGCCCACCAGGTAGCGCGGGATCGAATATGCCGTTGCTCACCGGCCCCGAAGGCAGGCGGTACCAAGAACCGTTCAAGGCGGCAGTTCCACTTCCTCCCAAGCTGTCCACCATGGCGAAGGTGGCGGCATTGGAGCAGACGCTGATGCTGCGGCTGATGCCGGCATTGAACGGCGGCACCACGGCCACGGTCACGGTGCTACTGTCATCGCCACAAGGCGGCACACCGCTCACATGGTAGGTATAGGTGCCGGGCGTGTTAGCGCCGGGCTGGAAGGTCCCACTGAAATAAGCTTGGGACGGTGACGGCCCTGTCCATGTGCCGGTGAGGTCATGTGGTCCACCCAAAAGGTTCACCAACGAGACGGCGGCCCCGGTCTGGCAGAAGGTCACACTGGTATCACGCCCGGCTTCTGGTGGATCGGTATCGAAAACAGTGACCGTCCCTTCCGCCACGCCACAAGGAGAAATACCCGTGACCCGATAGGTATATACGCCCGGCCCGCTCCCTCCGGGCACATAGAAACCGGTGGGGAATACGTCCATGTCCGGATCATACCAAGCACCACCGAGGTCCGCTCCGGTAAGCAGATTGAAGAGCGGAAAGCCCGAAGCGTTTTCACACACTGTGATGGCGGCATCACCACCGGCCATGGGCACGGGATTCACATTCACCGTGAGCGACACTGTTTTATTCCCACAAGGGAAGGTGCCCGCCACGGTATACAGATAAACACCTGCGGGATCCAGTCCAGGCACGAAAATATTGGTATGGCTCATACCTATCGGGTCGAGCCAGGTCCCGTTCGTGGCCGGGGTCCCGCCCAAGGCATTGGTCATATCGAAGGACGGATCGTTCGCGCATTTGGTGACCACCGCCGCATTCCCGGGGTTAGCTGCGGGTGTCTCGCTTACATGCACCACGGCCACGGCCGCACTGCAAGGCCCCGTTCCGCTAACGGTATAGGTATAGTCACCGGGGGAGAAAGTGGGCGGATCGTAGACACCAGAGAAGACCTGGTTGCCAGGTGCGGGCTTGCGCCATGTTCCGTTTGCATCGGCAGGACTGATGTAGGAAAACAAGCTCACCGGGGGGCCGTCCGAACAGAAGGTCACAAACCCTTCGTGGCCAGCATTCGGGCCGGCGATCACGTTCACCGTGACCGTGGCCGAGTCCGAATTACATCCCAATGCACCGGTAAGCCTATACCGGAACTGGTAGGTGCCGGCACCGGAGCCCTGGGCATTGAAGTGCTGCCCGGTAAGTTGGCCGGTCGCGTCCAGATCCACCCAGACACCACCGGGTTGGGGCGATCCCCCCAGACCGGTGAATAGGTTCACCTGGGTCTCGGTGTTGCACACGTTCTTCGTGCCATTGTTACCGGCATCCAGCAAGGGAACAATGGTCACGCGCACCGTTGCGGTATCCGCTACGCAAAGCCCGCTTGCTGGAACGATGTATCTGAAATCATAATTCCCCGGAGGGAGTTGTGTGGGTACCCCGGGGTTGAAGAAGTGGCTGCTGAGCCGGCCCGTCACAATTATTTCGCTCCATGTGCCGTTCATGTCCGGCGTTCCGCCAAGTCCATCGAAAAGGTCCACGGTGTTCTGGCCGGAACAGATGGTCAAGGTGCCGCTGGTCCCGGCATTGGGAGCCTGGGTCACGGTCACCGTGACCGTCGCACTATCGGGATCGCAGGGTGCCGTGCCTGTCACCTTGTATTTGTACACGAAGGTTCCGGCAGCGGACGGGAGGAACACGCCGTTGCTGGTCGCACCGCCCGGACCGGTCCACGTACCACCAGCGTCCGGTGTGCCGCCCAAGCTGTTGAAGAGGTTGACCGGATCATCGGTGCTGCACAGCGGCAAAGGGGCGCTCGTGCCGGCGACAGGCCTGCGGTGCTGGGTCACGGTCACCACGGCGGAGGCATTGGCACACGGGCTGAGGCCCGCCACGGTATACGTATAACCGCCCTGCACCGCACCGGGACCGGGAACATAGGAGCCGTTGTTGTTCTGGTTGTTCGGGTCTTTCCACGTGCCTCCTGCGTCCGGGCTGCCGCCGAGCAGGGCGAACAGGTCCACGGGGTCATCATCGCTGCACACCACCGTGGCACCATTGGTCCCGGCTTTAGGTGCCGTGGCCACGTTCACTGTCACCTTGCTGGTATCATTCGGGCATGGGGCCAGTCCGGTCACCACATAGCGGTATACCCCTGAAGGCGTGACACCCGGTGTGAACGTCGCGGGCACGGTCGCATTGGCCGCGTTCCTCCATGTTCCCCCCGGATCGGGCGGACCGCCCAGGATCGTGGCCATGTTGAAAGGCGGATTGGTGCTGCATTGCGGGGTGGTCGCATCCACACCCGCGTTGGGTGCCTGATTCTCCACTACTTGGACGGTAGCGCTCACATTGGGGCAAGGTGTGGTCCCGGAAACGGTATAGGTGTACGTTCCGGCCGGATGTGCCGCGTTCGAGGGCTGGTAGATGCCACCGGCCAATAGCCCGCCCGGTGGTGTGGGCTTCGTCCACGATCCGCCCGTGTTCGGCGTTCCGCCCAAGTGGGTGAACAGATCCTCATTTGGGCTGGTGCTGCACAAGGTCACGGAGCCGTTGCTTCCAGCATTCGCAGCAGGGACCACCGTAACGGTGACCTTCGCCGTGGCGTCCACACATGGCGAGGTTCCCGTAACGCGGTAGGTGTAATCACCGGACAGGCTCGTAGCGGGATTGAACGTGCCGGAAGGCACCGGGCTTCCCCCCGGACCCGTCCAAGTGCCGCCCACGTCGGGGTTGCCCTTCAACCGGGGGAACAACGCGAATGTGCCTTCGGTGCTGCATACGCTGAACGTGCTGTCGAGACCCGCATTCGGCGCCTGTATCACCGACAGGTTCACCGTGGACGTGGCCGGTAAGCATGGTGACAGGCCTGTGACCGTATAGGTGTACGTGCCTGGCGGGGTAGTGCCCGGAATAAAAGTACCGGACGGGAATGGCAGGTTGTCCGGGCCTTTCCAAGTTCCCGTGGTAGCTGGTGTTCCCCCAAGCTGTGTACGGAGCAAAAAAGAGGCGTCATTGGAGCATTTCACCACGCTCACACTGGTGCCGGCATTGGGCGCAGTGCGCACGGTAACGTTAACGGTGGCGATCGCAGGGTCACATGGCGCTTGCCCGGCAACGTGGTATGCGTAGGCCCCGCCCAGATCGGTGCTTGGCTGGAACTGGCCGGAGTGGGCACCACCGGGACCGGTCCATGTGCCGCCCACATCGGGTGATCCTCCTAAGGAATCGACCAAGTTGAAGACCGCTCCGTCGCTACACACGGTCACCATTCGGTTCGAACCTGCATTGGGCGCAGTGCGCACCGTGATCGTGAGCGTAGCACTGGCATCGGAACACGGTGCGGTACCTGTCACCGTATAGACGTACGGCCCGGGTGCCGAGGTGCCGGGCGTGAAGGTGTCACTTCCACCGGGCGACCATGTACCTCCCGCATCGGGCGTACCACCGAGTTGGAAACGCATGCTGAACGGGATATCATCACTGCACACCGTGATGCTGCGGCTGGTGCCTGCGTTCGGGGCCGTCACTACCGTCACCACCACGTTCGCGGAGGCGTTCGGGCAAGGTGGCGTGCCGTTCACCGTATACACATACGTGCCCGGGACAGAGGTGCCCGGAGTGAACATGTTGCTCACCGGGTTTCCCGACAAGGTCCAAGCACCGCCGGCATCAGGCGACCCGCCAAGTCGGGTGATGAGATCGACCGCAGGGCCATTGCTACAGGTGTTCAAGCTGCCGGGAGTACCGGCATTGGCAAGCGGGATCACCGTGACCACCACGTTGGCAGAGGCGTTCGGGCAGGGAGGTGTGCCCGTCACCGTGTACGTGTAAGTGCCGGCAGCGGATGTGCCCGGCGTGAACATGTTGCTCACCGGGTTTCCCGCCAAGGTCCACGCGCCGCCGACGTCCGGCGAATCACCAAGACGCGTAAACAGGTCCACCGCAGGCCCGTTGATGCAAGAAATGAGCGTGCCCGCCGTTCCGGCTGAAGGAAGGCCATGGACCGTAACGGTAACGGTCGCACTTGAAAGTCCGACGGTGTAGGTGAAGGCCCCGGGCGCATCCGTTGCAGGATCGAAGGTCCCGGGATGGGCCGCCGGGCCGCTCCAAGTACCACCCGCATCGGGTGTCCCGTTCAAGCTGTCGATCAACTGGACCGCAGCGCCGTTACTGCACAGGGTAGCGGTGCCATTGGTCCCGGGGTCCGCCGACCCAAGGGTTTCCACGGTGGAAATTCCGTTCAAGGTCCGAACCTCGGCGCATGCCGGGCTGTGCATAGCCATGGCCAGCGAAAACAGCACTGGCAAGAGATTCAGAAGAGGCCTGTTCGCAGTCATCGCATACCCGGCGACCGGAGGTTTTCCGGGCACTTTATGGTGCCGCAAGATAGAGAAACCGCAACGACCACGGGCCTTACGCAAGCGTTGACGCTCACTTCTGCCGACCAAATCACCTGCCTGCTCGACGGATCACGTAGTTTTCCAGATGTACCCCGGTCCCGGGGATCTAAGGCGTGGGAGCCAAGGCTTTTCCGGCACCCGGCGCTGACCGTTCCTTTCCAAATGTCACCGCCAGCATGACCTCATGCGTGCCTGAAGTGTAATTCCGGAGCCCCGTGGTGGTCAGGTCGTAGCTGTAGCCGAACTGGAATGTTTTTTTCATCCAATAACCGACCATTAGGCTGATGGCGTCCTCGGTCCTGTATGTGGCACCGATCCAGACCATGTCCCGGTACCTCAAGGTGGCGGTGAGGTCTGCTTTTGGAGGGACGGGGTCCACGTATTTCAGCAGAAAGGACGGCTCCAGTTTGAGGTTCTCACCGATCGGGATCCGGTAGCCGCCCATCGCATAATAATGCGCAGCCAACTGGCTCAGGCTTTGGTCATTTTCATCGTAGAACCACACCCTGTTCCTCAGGAGCTGCGGCGCCGTGGCCCCGAACCACCATTTTTCATGGTAGAGGTAGAGGCCAAAGGTGGCGTCGGGCATCAGTGAACCGCGCAGTTGATCGTCCATCAAGGGTTCGTCGGCGTCGTGGAACTGGATCTTGGAGCCATCGATCAGGAACTGGAGCATGCCGAAGGAAAGGCCCATGCCCAGCTTGATCTTGTCATTGATCTTCAGATGATAGGCATAGCTGATCTGCATGCCGGTGCGCCGCGAAGGCCCTGCGTTGTCCGTGAAGACATAGCCGCCCACGCCCATGTTGCTGCCCAAGGGCGTGGTGGCGCTGAGGACGAAGGTGCGCGGGGCGTCCTGGATCCCCACCCATTGGTTGCGGTGGGCACTTCGGATCTCGAACCAGGGCCTGCTGCCGGCCACGGCGGGATCGTACAGGTAGTCCTGGCTGTTGTACTGGCTGAACTGCGGTAACTGTTGTGCCCGCACGGCTTGCAGGGACGATCCGGCGATCAGGAGAAGGAGGAGGTGTCGCATGGTGTCCATGGGTTATCGGATCACGGTCAATGGTCCGGTGAGCGCATCGGGGAAGCGCGGGTCGTGCAGTTCGATCACGTAGTAGTACGTGCCCATCGGAACGGTCTTCCCATCGTACTTGCCGTCCCACGGCACGGCATAGCCCACACTTCGGAACAAGGGTTCGCCCCATCGGCTGAACACCTGGACATCGAGGTCCGGGAACAGCATGGCAAAGTCCAGCACCCAGGTGTCGTTGTGCCCATCGCCGTTGGGCGTGAACCCGCTGGGGACCTTCACTTCGGGAACGACCGTCACCAGCACCGAGTCGAGGCTGACACAGCCGTCGGGACCCACCACCGTGAGGATGAACCATGTGGTGCTGCTGACCGTGGCAGTGGGGTTCGGCATGTCCGGATGGTCCAACAAGGTGTCCGGCTGCCACGCGAACGTGCTTCCCGGAGGGCCCGAAGGCGATCCGCCCAACTCCGTGGTGCCCTGCACATAGATGCTGCGGTCAGCCCCCGCATTGGCGATCGGCGTGGGCAGCACCGTGATCACTACCGTATCGGCATCGGAACAGACACCGTCCGCGACGTTGAGCACGTAGGTGTACGTGCCGTCGGAAAGCGACCCCAGGTTAATGACAGGGTCCGTACCGATATTTCCTCCTTGGACATCGGACCACTGGTAGGTGCTCGCACCTTGGCTGGCGGTCGCGTCCAATATGATCGGCACATCCGAGCATTCCACGCGGTCCGGCCCGGCATCGGCCACTACCGAGTTCAGCGCTCCGACCACGATGGTGCTGGTGATCTGGCAATCGTTGAGGTCCGTCACCGTGACCTCATAGGTCCCGGGCAGCACCGCATTGATGTCTTCATCGCTGGAAGTGAACCCATCGGGGCCGATCCATTCCACCGTATAGCCCGGAACTCCGCCGGTGATCGAAATGGAGATCGCACCATCGCTCGCCGTATTGCAGCTTGCCGATATAACGGTGTCCGTGAGCACGGTCAACGCCGGCGGCTCCGTGATGCTATAGCTGACGGTGGTATCGCAGCCCACGGCATCCGTGATGGTGACCGACCAATTGTCAGGGCAAAGCTGACCGACCGAGGAAGTGCCTTGTCCGCTGCCGGGTTCAGGGGTCCAGATGTAAGTGAGGTTGCCTACGCCGCCGATCACGGCCAGGTCGATGCTGCCATCACAGGCCCCGTTGCAGACCACCTGCTGCACGGTGGCCACGGGCGTGATCGGCATGAACGGAGCGATGGTGAAGGCGTAAGTGGTATCGCATCCCGCACCATCGGAGATCGTCACCGTCCAATTCCCGGGGCACAACCCGCTCACCTGCTCGGTGCCTTGACCGGTCGGGTTGCCCGGCTGCCAATTGTAGGCGTACCCGGACCCCGTTCCACCCGTAGGCGCCACCGCCGCGCTGCCGTCGCAGGGGCCGTTACAGCTTTCGCCAAGGAAGGTGAGGTTCGCTTCGATCGGCGCGCCTGTCGCCACTGTGAACGATGTTGTCAACGAACAGCCGTGCGCGTCCGTGACCGTCACGATGTGATCGCCTCCGCAGAGCCCGAACACATCCTGCACGTCCTGATCGAGCACACTACCATCGGGACCCGTCCAAGTGATCGCATAGGGCGATATGCCCCCGGCCACATCCACGTGGGCCGTGGCCACGCAATCATTGAAGCAGACATTGTCCGTATGTGTCAGGTCCACCGTGAGGACCGGTGGATCGGTGAGGGTGAGCGTGAAGGTGGTGTCGCAGCCGTGGGTGTCGGTGATGGTCACGCTCCATGCATCCGCACAGAGGCCGGTCACGGTGTTGGTGCCCTGCCCCATGTCCGGCTCCGGCGACCATTGATAGGTCAAGGTGCCGGTGCCGCCTTGGCCCATCACGGTGATGCTGCCATCGCACGCACTGTTGCAGGTAATGGGCACCACCACGGCAGATGCGGTGATCGGCGCAGGCGAAAGGATGAGCACATCCTGGGTGATCGAGCATCCCGCTTGGTCGGTGATCGTCACGGAATACGTGCCCGCGCACAGATCGACCACGTGCGGGGTGCCTTGCGCCGTGCCCGAGCCCAATATCCACTCGTATTCATAGCCACCGGCCCCACCCGTGGGACCGACCGTGGCCGTGCCGTCGCAATCACCCGCGCAAGTCACTGGTGTGGTGCTTAGGTTGGCCACGATGGGGTCCGGTGCGATCACGCTCGCCGTGTCGATGGTGGTGCATCCCAAGCCATTCGTCACTTGCACGAAATAGGTGCCGGCGCAGAGGTTGGAAAGCGTGTTGCCCGGCTCGTTCAGATCGGTCCCTCCGGCATCGAACCAAGCGGTGGTACAGGTGGGTTCGGTGCAATCGAAGGTCGCTGTCACCTCACCATCACAATAGCTCGGGCAGATCAGGTTGAAGTCCGTGGTGCTCACCGTCTCCCCTCCCACATCACTGACCGGTACAGGCATTTCCACCATGCAACCGTGGGCGTCCACCACCTGCACCGTGTACAATCCCGCGCACAAGTCGGTGATCGTGCTGTCCGTGCCGATGGTCGCGCCGCCTTGCAGCCATGTGATCAGGTAAGGTGCTGTACCGCCGGACGGTATTACCGAGGCCGTTCCATTGCAGATGCTGCACGTGCTCAAGGTGGAGCTGGTCGCGGCCGTCAGCGGGTCCGGCTCGGTGATGGTGAAGGTGATCGTGGTATCGCAGCCGTTGAGATCCGCCACCGTCACCGACCAATCACCCGGGCAGAGATCGAACGCGCCATTGCTTCCGGGACCGTTCGGAGGCATTGGGGACCAGACGTAGGAGTAGAACCCATTGCCGCCTGTTGGCGAAAGAACCACGCTACCGTCGCAGGCCCCGTTGCAGGAAACCTGCGTCACTTGGGCATTGACCGTCAACGGCTGCGGCGCGGTGATCAATAGGCTCACCACGGTATCGCATCCGGTGGAATCCGCGATCGTCACGTGATAAACGCCCGGGCAGAGACCGGTGGCGTGGGGCGTGTTCTGCCCACCGGGAGGAGGCGGGTTCCACGTGTAGGTATAAGGTGCGTTCCCGCCGGTGGGTCCCACCGTTGCCGTTCCATCACAGAGGTCGTGGCAGCTCACGGGGGTGGTGGACAGGTTCGGGACTATCACCTGTGAAGGCACGACATGGGCCGTGTCGATGGTCGTGCATCCGCTGCCGTTCAGCACTTGAACCAGATAGCTTCCAGTACACAGGCCGGACAGCGTATTCTGACCTTGCGCCAATTGGGTCCCTGCCATGCTGGACCAGGTGACCACGCAAGGGCCGTCCACGCAGTTAAAGGACACGCTTACTTCGCCGTCGCAGGAATTAGCACAGTAGGTCTGGCCATCGATCGCCGTGATCGCTTCCCCGTTGGCATCGGACACCACCACGGTCTGCATCGCGGAGCAGCCCTGCGCATCCGTCACGGTGGCCAGATAGATCCCGGCGCAGAGACCCGTCAATATTTGCCCGTTGCCGACCGTGGCACCGCCTTGGGTCCATTGAATGTCGAACGTGCCGGAGCCACCGGTCACCAGCATCGTGGCCGTGCCGTCACAGAGCGCGCAATGGCTTTGGGTGCCGGATCCGGAAAGCGTCAACGGCTGCGGGGCGGTCAATGTGAAGCTCACGGTGGTGTCGCAGCCGTTGGCATCAGCAACGGTCACGGACCAAGTCCCCGGACAAAGTCCGCTGGCCGTGCCCGTATTCTGCCCGAATGGTGGTGATGGCGACCATGTATAGTTGAAGGCACCTGTGCCTCCTTGCCCGCTCACGGTAATGGCCCCGTCGCATTGGCCGGCACAGGAAATTTCGGTCACGGTGGCGTCCACGGTGATGGGGGACGGAGCGGTGATGAGCACGCTGAAGGTGGCATCGCAACCGCCTTGGTCATGCACGAAGATGTCATAGCTACCGGGGCAAAGATCCGTGACGTGGGGCGCATTCGGCCCTCCCCCGGGCAGCGGGCTCCACGCATAGTCGAACGGTCCGACGCCGCCGACAACGCCGATGGTGGCCGTTCCGTCGCAGAGGTTCGCACAACTGGCGGGCGTGCTGCTGATGTTGGCCGTCAGTGGTGTTGGTCCGGTAACGAACGCCGTATCGATGCTGATGCAACCGTTGCCATTGATCACCACAGCGAGGTAGCTGCCGGCACAAAGCCCGGTGACCGTGCCGTTCTGGCCGAGGTCATTGCCTTGGAGGTCCAGCCAGTTCAGTTCGCAAGGTGCAGCGCTGCAGTTATAGGCCACGGAAACCGTTCCGTCGCAAACGCCCGGGCAGCTCGTGACGCCGTCCGTCATGGTGAGCACCTCGCCGTCGTCATCGGCCACGGCCACCACCAGGTGCACGGAACATCCTGAAGCATCCGTGATCACGACCGGGTAGACTCCTCCGCACAGGTCGATCCGGAGGCTGTCGGTCGTTGTGATGTTCAGCGGCGGTCCCCAGAAGAAGGAGTACGGTGCGTTCCCGCCGGAAACATGCAATTGCGCCGCGCCATCGCAGACTCCGCAATGGCTGGGCGTCACATCAGCACTTGCCACGATCGGCAAGGGTTCCGCAAGGGTGAAGGTGACCGTAGTATCACAACCATTGGCGTCCGCGATCGCCACGGTCCAATCTCCAGCGCATAGCTGGCTCACTTGCGCGGTCCCCTGTCCTTGTGGCGGCTCCGGTGTCCATGTGTAAGTGAATCCGCCGTTGCCGCCCTGCGGGTCCAGGTCAATGGCCCCGGTACACTGGCCGCCGCAGCTGATGGGCGTGATGGTAGCCTGTGGATCGATGGGCGCGGGCGCAGTGATCACAAAGCTCACTGTGGTGTCGCAGCCGTTCACATCCCCCACCGTGAGGAGATAACTTCCGGGGCACAATCCCGTTGCCAAGGGATCACCCTGTCCGTTCGCGGGTTCCGGCTCCCAGAAATAGGTGTATGGCGCGATGCCTCCTGCGACACTGAGCACGGTGGCCGAGCCGTCGCATGTGTTCGAGCAAGTAGCAGGTGAAAGGCTGAGCACGGGCTCGATCGGCACGAACGCCGGCACCGTGAACGCCACTGTGGTATCACAGCCATTCCCATCGGTAATGGTGACTGTATAATTCACGCCGGCACACAGCCCTAAGGCCACGGAGGCCGTGTCCGGTCCGGTGCCCGGCGCAGGCAGCCAGAGATAGCTGTACGTTCCACTACCTCCGATGGGCGCCACACCTGCCTCACCCGTGCATGTGCCTGCGCAGGTTTCCGGATAAACCGTGAGGTCCGGCTCGATCGGCGGGTTCTTGAAGATCTCGAAGTTCAACGTGGTGTCGCAACCTGCTTGGTCCGTTACGGTAACGCTGCCGGGCCCTTGGCACAGTCCAGTGGCATGGTCCGTGCCTTGCCCAGTGGCCGGTTCCGGCGTCCATTGATAATCGAAGTTCCCGACACCTCCGGAAGCTGTGACCGTGGCCTCGCCGGTGCATTCGTTCCAGCAGCCTCCGTCCACGGTGGACACGGAAGCGGTAATCGGCGAATTGGGCAGAACGGTGAAGCACCACGTGGTGTCACAGCCCGTACCGTCGGTCACCGTTACGCACCAATCACCGGCGCAAAGACCGCTGACCGAGTTCGTGCCCGCACCTACCGGTGGCGCCGGCGACCAAGTGTAGGTGTATGTTCCGTTCCCGCCGGTGGGCGAAACGGTGGCGGTACCATCGCAAGGACCGTGGCAACTTTCATTGGTGAACACGCCGTGCGGATCGATCGCATCGGGGGATCCCACCGTGAAGACCAATGTGGTATCGCAGCCGGCCTGATCGCCGATGGTCACCGTCCACGCACCAGGGCAAAGTCCAGTCACGGAGCCGGTGCCCTGGCCAGTGCTGGGTTCGGGCAGCCACGCCCATGTGTAAGGCTCCACGCCACCGGTAGCGGTCACGTCGATCGCTCCGTCGCAGGTGTTCGCACAACTGGCAGGTGTCACCGTTCCCGAGGCCATGATCCCCGAAGGCCTTGAAATGGTGAACTGCACCGTGGTGTCGCAACCGGCCGCGTCCGTGATGGTCACGGTGTAATCGCCGGGACAAAGCTCACCGGCCGTGGAAGTGCCTTGGCCTGTGCCGGGGTCCGGGACCCAGAGGTAGGTGTAGCCCGGCGTACCTCCGGAAACGTTCAGCACCGCAGCACCGTCACAAGCGGTGCCGCACGAGGCATCCGTGATCTGCAGATCGGGCACGATCGGCGATGGCGCAACGATGGTGAAGGCGATCAGCGTATCACATCCGGCGGCATTGGCGATGGTCACGGTATTCGGCCCGGGGCAAAGGCCGGTGACGCTTGCGGTGCCTTGTCCTGCTCCAGGCTCGGGCAACCAATTGAAGGTCAAGCCGGTGAGGTCGCCGGACAATGTGGCGGTGCCGTCACACGTATTCGCACAGTTCGCAGCTGTGAAGGACAAGTTCACGTCGATGGCGGGTGGCTGGTCGATGGTGAAGTGCAGCGTGGTGTCGCATCCACCGCTGGAAACCACGACATCGTATTCCCCGGGGCAGAGATCCACTGCGGAAGCTCCCATGCCGGCCGATGCCGGTGTCCACAAATAACTGAACGGTCCCGTTCCTCCGGTGGCGATCAGCACGATGGAGCCGTCGCAATCGCCGGAGCAGCTCGCGTCGGTCACTGTGGATGCTACTTGAACAGGTGGTGGTGCGGTGATGGTGAACGCGATCGTGGTGTCGCAGCCCAAGGAGTCCGTAACGGTAAATGTTCCGGGGCCTTCGCAAAGACCGGTCGCATTCAAGCTGCCCTGCCCACCAAGAGGTTCAGGCGCCCACAGATACGTGTACGGTGGGGCACCTCCGGATACCACGCCGGTCGCGGTGCCGTCGCACACGTTCGCGCAACTGATCGGCGTGGTCTGCACGGTGGCCATGATCGGGACCGCTGGCAGGATGGTGAAATTCTGCACCAGCTCACATCCATGGGCATCCGTGACCGTAACGCTCCATGCGCCCGCACAGAGCTGGGAGGCTGTGGGGCTACCCTGCCCTTGTGGTGGCGCGGGCGACCATACATAGATATAGTCCGGTGTGCCACCGGACACCACCACCGTGGCGGTGCCGTCGCAATCGGCTCCGCAGGTAACGTTCGTTTGGCTCGCGGTCGCCGTCAAAGGCAAAGGCTCCGTGATGACGAACTGCACCGTGGTATCGCAACCGTTGTCATCCGTGATGGTGACGCTCCAGTTCCCGGCGCAAAGGCCTGAGACCGCCGAGGTCCCGTCACCTGCGGGATTTCCGGGCTGCCAGTCATAAGTGAGAGTGCCCGTTCCGCCGGTGGCCGGTGCGGTGGCTGTGCCGTCGCAGGCACCGGCACAGCTCACGTCCGTCTGCGATGCGTTGGGAACGATGGGCGGTGGCGCCATGATGGTGAACTGCACCGTGGTGTCGCAACCGGCATCATCGGTGATGGTGACGCTCCAGTTCCCGGGACAGAGCTGGGAAGCCGTCGCCGTGTTCTGGCCTGCCGGTGGTTCCGGACTCCAGAGGTAATCGTACGTCGGTGTTCCTCCTGTCGGGGCCACGGTGGCCGTGCCGTCACAACTGTTTGCGCAGGTAGCATCGGTGCTCGTGGGGTTGGGCACGATGGCCGGTGGTGCATCGATGGTGATCGCCACCACGGTGTCGCAGCCCGTTCCGATGTCCACGATGGTGACCTCGTACACACCCTCACATAGCCCCGTGGCCGTGGCGCTGTTCTGCCCTCCGCCAGGTTCCGGCGACCAACTGTACCCGAACGGGCCGGCACTTCCGGTCGGCGCCACGGTGGCAGTGCCGTCGCAGGCATTGCCGCAGGTGGCGTCCACGTGCGTGGCATTGGGCAGGATCGGTGGCGGCTGGTTGATGGTGAACAGCAATGTGGTATCACAACCGTTCACATCGCTGAGGGTGATCGTATAATCCCCGGCGCAAAGGCCGGTGACCGCGGAAGTACCGTCACCCGCAGGTGCACCGGGTTCCCAATCGTAGGTAAAGCTGCCCGTACCTCCGGTGGGAGCGACTTGCGCGGTCCCATCGCAGGCGTTCGCGCAGTTCACATCCGTCTTCGTGAGGTTCGGCTGGATGGGCTGGATGGGGAAATTGAAGGTGGTGTCGAAAGCGCATCCATTGGCGTCCGTGACATGCAACGTGTTGTTTCCCGGGCATAGCTGGTTGAAGCTCGCCCCGGTCCCGGCACCATTGTTCCATGAATAATCGTACCCCGGTACGCCACCTACTGCGAATGCGGAGGAAGACCCGTTGCAGACACCGGCACAGGTGGGGGGTTGGGTCGCGGCGAAGATCACGCTCAACAACGCGGGATCGGTGACCTGCACGGTGGTCGCGCAGCTCACGCCCTGCCCTTGGTCCGTTACAATGACGATCTGATTGCCGGGACAGACGTTGTTCCATGTGGCCGTCGCAGGCCCTCCGATCCAACTGTAGATGAACGGGCCAATGCCGCCCGTCACCGTGACCCGCACGGAACCGTTGCACACACCATGGCAGCTCACACCGAATCCGTTATAGTTACTGAGCAGCTGCGCATCGATGGTGAAGGGGGTCTGGCCCACGCCGGTGGCGCATACGTTCACGGCACGCAGATCATCCTGCTGTCCGGAACCTGTGTTCCATTCCACGGGGTTTCCACCGACCAACAACCTGGAATTTCCGGGGTCCACGGCATCACGGCCTATGCCAGGACTGATCGTCTGCATGAGCAATACCACGGAACTGCCGGCCATCAGCTTCGCACCCTTGTCCGCGATGACCAGCTTGCCCGCCTTCAGCATATTACCGTTCGTCACCAGCGTCCCCGACCGCAACTCCAGATCAGCACGATCGCCGAGGACCAGGTCGCTCCGCATGGACCAAGTGCCACCGCCCGTGAAGCGCAGGTCGCCGCCCAAGGGAATGCCGTGCAGGTCCAGCTGGGCCACATCCCTTTCCGCCGTTAATTCCACGGTGGCCGTACTTGCCCAGGTCACGCTGCCGCGCAGGACGAGGTCTCCGCCCACGCGCATCCGTTCATTTCCGCCTTGCAGGACGACGCCGCCCCGCGTTCCGTCGACCAAGAGATTGCGCACATCGGCATCCTTGTCCATCCGCACCGTGGTCTCCCCGTTCGTCGGGGCGATGATCACCGCGTCATTGCCACGCGGCACGTTCTCGCCCCCTTGGCCGTTGGCCGTGAGAGACCAATGCGCACGGTCGTTCCACTGGCCGCTTCCGCCCACCCAGTGCCGTTCTTGCTGCGCCCAAGCGGCGCCGGAGAAAAGGATACCGCACAGCAGTGCGGCGAGGGCGGGCGTCAAAGATCGCCAGGGGTTGCTCATTCGAAGATGGGGCATCGTACGATCGCTTTGCTTGGGTCCAGGGCCGCACAGGGATAGATCCCGAGGATGAGCTCGTGGGTGTTCGCACCGCCCACGCGCAGCCTGCTCGTGGTGATGTCATAGCTGTACCCGAGCGTGAAGAATTTCAGGAAGGGCAACTTGATCATGAAGGCCACGGCGTCCTGGTTCCTGTAGGTGACCCCCAGACCCAGTTTACGGCGGTATTCCATCATCACATTGATGTCCATCGCCAAGGGCGAACCCGGCGAGAGCTTGAACAAACCGCTAGGGACGGCGCTGAAGTTCTTGTTGAGCCTGAAGCGATGGCCAAGGCTCGCGATATAGTTCCGCGTGAGCCGGGTTTCCACTCCGATCCCTTTCACCTTGTTGCCCAATGCTTGCTGGACGGAAAGCCCGGCCCAAGTGGACTTGCCATAGAACCAGATCCCCGGCGTGACGTCCGGATAGACGAACACGCTGCCGTTATTCGCCAGTGCGGGATCGCTGTTATCATCGGCGAACACATCGCCCAGGGACAATTTCTCTTGCCGCAGACCCGCAAAAAAGCCCAAGGACATGTAGAAGTCCTGCTTCATCTGGATGTGGTAGGCGTAGGCCAACTGGAAGGACGTGTACCCGAGCGGCCCCGTATGGTCGGCCTCCACGAAGGTCCCGATTCCATGGCGATTGGCGTGGAAGGAGCGTCGCTTGGACTTGATGGTACCGGCCACCGTGGCCCATCCTGTGACGGGCGCACCGGGAAAGCCCACCCATTGCTGGCGATAGCCCAAGCGCACATCGATGCAGTCCTTGCTGCCGGCCACGGCGGGGTTGATGGCGAACATGTTGAACACGTTCTGCGTGTACTGCGCGGTCTGCTGCGCCCATGCCGGGGTGCAGGCAAGCAGGAGAAGGGGGGCGAGGATGCGCATCAGCGAATGATGGTGACATACCCGGTGTAAGGATCGGACTTGCCCTTGATGTCATTGACCTGGATGTGCCAGTAGTAGGTGGCCGTGGGCAGCCCCGCCCCGTCGAAGGGCTCACGGTATCCGATGCTGTGGTAGACGCGCTGGCCCCAGCGGTCATAAACGCTTACATCGGCCTGGGGATAGTCGCGGATGCCCGGGATCGTCCATGTATCATTGATGCCGTCGCCGTTCGGGGTGAAGGTGTTCACCGGATCGACGAGCCGCTTCACGTCGACAGTAAGGGCATCCACATAGGTGCAGCCGTCGATCACGGTGGTCACGGTGTAGATGGTGGTCTCGCTCGGCTGGGCCACCGGATTGGCCACAGTGTTGCCGCTCAGCCCGGAGGTGGGGCTCCATTCGTATGTGGTGCCGCCCGTGGCATTAAGCTGCGTACTGGCACCGGCCGCGATGGAAACACTCGGTCCTGCATCGAAATCCACGTTGACGATATCGGCGCCGGGCCCGCTCACCGATACATTGAAACCGCATTGGGCAGCGATCGTCGCACCGTTGTTCCGCATGCCGCTCACCACCACCCAATACTGCCTGAGCGGTTGAAGCGCCTGCGTTGTGGTCACCGTGAATGCCACTGGATCGAACGCGCATACGGAGACCGCTTGGAAGCTGGGAGCCGTGCAGCTACCATCACCGCTCAGTATCACGGCGCTCAGCTCATCGTCCATGCCCGCGACACCGGGACAGTCTATGCCGTCCACGTTGACCGATACGGTACCGCCCACGCTGTTGGAGGTAAAGCTGTACCACACCGCGCTCCCGCCGGGTTGACAGAAAGCCGGTATGCTGTTCACAGCCCCGGTATTGTCGCCTGCAATGGCCTGTTGTGCGCACAGGTCCACCGCACCGGAACAATCACTGTTGGCAGGCTGTGCCAAGAGGCGTCCGGCGACGATGAGCAGCAGGGCCGTAACGACAGGACGAAGATCGGGCATAGGCACGTTGCGGGTTGCGCCGAAGGTAGGCCGGTGCTCCACCCGCGTTCCGCGCACAGGCCGCAGTTTCACACACGCCCCTGTTAGGCATCAGCGGAACCGATCGCTGAAGATCAGAGCCCTCGATCCGCATTGAAGCGGCGGGACCCGCCACGCGGGATGGAGAGCGAAACCCATTCCGCACCGGTGAAGGCACGAGCCAGCACAACCACCTGGCCGACGTGATAGGCGTAATGCGCCAATTGCCGGTGCAGCGCGTCAAGTACCGCGTAGTACGTGAAGCGCTTCATGAGCTCCCGTTTCAACTTTCCGGTTTCAGCTTTCCGGTTTCAAAAAAGTAGCCTCACCAGGAATCGAACCTGGATCTAGAGTTTAGGAAACTCCTATTCTATCCGTTGAACTATGAGGCTGTTGACCGGGGCTGTTTTCCGCCGGAACGGCCGCAAAAATAGGCCGCAGCGCCGCATGCACCATCGATGCGGGCAACCCCAGGCCCCCCCGGGCGGGCGGGGAGGCCCGGGGGCCAAAGGGGAAACGGCGGGGGGGGGAAAAGGGAGGGGGGGCGGGGGGGGGGGGGAAAAGGGCCAGGGGCGGGAGGGGGAAGGGGGGGCCGGGGCGGGGGGGGAAGGGCGGGGCCCGGCGGGGGGGGGGGGGGGGCGGGGGGGGGGGGGGGGGGGGGGGGCCGGGGGGGGGGGGGGGGGGCCGGGGGGGGCCGGGGGGGGGGGGCCCCGGGGGGGGGGGGGGGGGCGGGGGGGGCCCGGGCGAGAGGGGGGGGGGGCGGGGGCCCGGGCGGGGGGGGGGCCGGGGCCGGGGGGGGGGGGGGGGGGGGCGGGCGGGGGGGAGGGGGGCGGCCGGGGCGGGGGGGGGGGGGGCCGGGGGCCCCGGCCCCCCCCCGCCCGCCCCCCCGGGGCGGGGGGCGGGGCGCGGCCCGGGGGGGGGGCCGCGGGGCGGGGGGGGGAGGGGGGGGGGGGGGGGGGGGGGGGGGGGGGGGGGGGGGGGGCGGGGGGGGCGGGGGGGGGGGGGGGCCGGCCCGGGGGGCCGCCGGGGCCCGGGGGGCGCCCCGGGGGGGCCCCCCCCGCCGGCCGGCGCCGGGCCGCCCGGGGGGGGCGGCGGGGGGGGGGCCACCGGGGGGGGGGGGGGGCCGCCCCGGGGGGGGGGCGGGGGGGGGGCGCAACCCCCCCCCGGGGGGGCGGGCGGGCGCGGCGCCCGAAAACAAAAAATTTTTTTTCCCCCCGGGCCCTTTTGCGCGGGCCAGGGGACCGGCCAGGGGGGGGGGGGGGGGGGGGGGCCGGGGGGGGGGGGGGGGGGGGGCGGGGCGGGGGCGGGGGCGGGGGCAGGGGGGGGCCGCCGCGGGGCGCCCCCGCCCCCCCCCCTTTGGGGGGGGGGGGCGGGCCCCCCCCCCGCTGCGGCGGGGGGCGCCCCCGGCGGGGGCGGGGGCCGGGCCCGCCGGGCGGGGGGGCACGGGGCGGGCCGGGGCCCCTTGAACGGGGGGGGGCGAAGGGGGCGGGGGCAGGGGGGAGGCGCGGGGGGGCTCCCCCGCCCGCCGGCCCCCCCCCCCCCCCCACCCGGGGGAGGGCGGGCCCCCCCTTCCAAGGACAAGGGGGGCCGGGCCGGCCGAAACGGGGCAGGCCCGCGCGAAGAAGGAGGGGGGGGGGCCGGGGGGAGGGGCGGGGCGGGCCGGGGGGGAAGGCGGGGGCGGGGGGGGGGGCCCCAACCACCACCCCCCCCGCCGGCCCCCCACCCACAAATTTTCACAACCCCCCCTGGGGGCGGGCGGGGGGCCGGGCCGGGGGGGGGCAGGGGGGGGGGGGCAGCGGGGGGGGGGGGGGGGGAAGGACGGGGGGGGAGAACGGAGGGGAGGGGGGGGGGGTTCTTTTTTGGGGGGGGGGGGGGGAGCGGGACTAAGGGGGGCGGGCGGGGGGGGGGAACCAACAACCCCGCCCCACCCCCCCCCCCCCCCGCCGAACCCCCCCCCGGACCGCTCCAAACCCCCGGGGCCCCCCCTGGCGGCGCCCCCGCGGGGGGGGGGCCGGGGGGCGGGGGTTCTTTTCCTCCTTTGGGGGGTGGGGGGGGGGGGGGGGCCGTTTACAGGTCCCCGGTCCGGCCCCGGGCCCCCCCGCCCCGGGGGGGCCCTTCCCTCTCGCGCCCCCCCGGGGGGGGGGGGCCCCGCGGGGCCCCCGCCGGGGGGGCCCCCGGGGGCCCGGGGGGGGGCCCCCCCCCCGGGTTCCCCCCCCCGCCTTCCGCCCCGCCTCCCCTTTTTTTTCCCCCTCCCCCCTCCCCCCAGCCCCAGGCGGGGCGGGGGGGGGGACCGCCCCGCCTGTTGGGGGGGGGGGGGGGGGGTTTTGGCGCCAGGCCGGGGGGGGAAGAACCGGGGGGCCGGGGGGGGGGGGGCCGGGCCCGGGGTCTGGCGGGGGGGGGGGGGGGGGGGGGGGGGGGGGGGGGGGGGGGGGGGCTCGGGGCCCCTCCCGGGGCCTCCCCGGGGGGGCCCTTTTCCGGGGGGGGTTGGGGGGGGGGGGGGGCCGTTTCCGGGCCCGCTCCGCGCCGAAAGGGGGGGGCCCGGGGGGCGGGGGGGGCGCGCGGTTTTTCCCCCCCCCCCCCCCCCGTTTCTCCGCCCCCGTTTTCCCGGGGGCCCCCCCCCCCCCCCCCCCCCCCCCCCCCCCCCCCCCCCCCCCCCCCCCCCCCCCCCCCCCCCCCCCCCCCCCCCCCCCCCCCCCCCGCCCCCCCCCCCGCCCCCCCCCCCCCCCCCCCCCCCGCCCTCGCCCCCGCCCCCCCCTTCTCCCTCCCCCGCCTGGTCGCGGCCCGGCCTCCCCCCGCCTCCCCCGCCCCCCGCGCCCCCCCCCGGCGCACCGGAACATCTTGCCTCAGGCGTCAGGCGGCCGCTAGAAGGGCCTGCGCTGAACACACGGCCCATGAGCTCCAACACACCGTGGACCCAACCCCCCCGCGGGCCGCCCAAACACCCCCAACCCTCCCTCCCAAAGAACTTCGCACCAGCTATGCCGCCTTCAACGCGCGCGATGTGGCCGTGGCCCTGCGGGTATTGGCCCCGGACGTGGAGTGGCCGGACCAATTGGCAGGGGCGATCCTGCGCGGCCCGGAAGCCGTGGGTGAATACTGGCGGCGACAATGGGCCGTGCTGGACCCCCACTTCGAGATGAAGCATTTCGAACTGGACGCAAACGGGTATAAGTTGGTCACGCTTGTGCAGACGGTCCGCGGACTGAACGGGTCCGCCATCTCCCAAGGGCTGGTGCGGCATATCTACGCGTTCGAGAACGGACTGGTGAGGCGTATGTGGGCGCTGCTTTAGGCAAGCGCGCCGTAGCCTCCGGGATACGGAAATAAGGAGTGCTGCTGATCCAAGGAAACGGTTACTTTTGTGAGCTTGGGCAAGTGTCGCCCATTTGACACGGACATATCCAACCCCCTCTTCCATGAAGAAGTTCTTTACGCTCCTGCCTGCCAGTTTCCGACCGTTCCAAACGCTGATACTTATCCTCTTGGGGGTAGGTAGTGCCATGCAAGTGAGCGGCCAATTGCTCGAGCAGGACTTCAGTTCCTCCACCACGGTCTCCTCTTACGCCAACGGCGCGCCAAGCAACGGCCAATGGAACGCTATCAGCACTTCGGGTGCGGGCGTCGTACTCTCCATTAACACGACCGGGAGCAACAAGCTCCGTTATGCCCGGGGAACGGCGAATGCCGGAAACTTCTCGCGCACAACCGATTTTTCTCCGACCCCAAGCAGCCTCATGTACCGGTTCGACCTTACTGTATCGGGCAATTCCGCCAACCAGACCACCGCTGCGGTGTGGCAGGTAGGTTCCGGTTTCGGGACCGCGAATAGCGCCGAATCCAACGCCAATACTTACGCCCGTATCGGATTGAATTGGACGACAACGGCCGGTCAATTCAGCATTCGCGATGTGACGGGTGGGACGAACTCTGCCAACTACTCCGGTACGCAGACCATCACTTGGGTCATGAACAACTCAGGGGCCACCATGACCTATCGCGCTCCGGACGGAAGCGACGAGTCGGTCGACAACGACAAGGCTGACATCTGGATCAGCACCACCCGCGAATTCAATGATGTGACCATACAATCTGCGACGCAAACCATAACTGACTTGAAATTTGTCATTAGTGCAGGCACCGGCACCGTGGATATGGACAATATCCTGATCAATCCCATCCCTGCCATTCCAACTTCCGCAGCGGCCAGCGTGATCACCTCCAGCAGCTTTCAAGCCAACTGGGGCACGGTAAGTGACGTGACCGGCTATAGCATCGACGTGAGCACCAGCCCCACATTCGCCAGCTTTGTCACCGGCTATAACAACCTCTATGTTTCCGGGCAGGCCACCAATTTGCTTTCGGTCACGGGCCTCAGCGCATCCACTACCTATTACTACCGCGTGCGGGGTTCGAACCAATATTCGGTGGGAACATTCAGCAGCGGGAACTCATCGGATCAAAACCTGACCACCTCAGCTGGCGGTTCACCGAATTTGACCGCCTCCTCGCTCACCGCCTTCGGTGCCCAGTGCAAAAACGCCGGTCCGTATGGCCCGAACACGTTCACCATCAGCGGCACGAATCTGACCGGGGCCAACGTAACGGTTGCGGCCTTGAGCGGCTTTGAGTACAGCGCAACGGGCGGTGCACCTTATTTCACCTCTTTGTCCCTTACCGCTGGCACGGGTACCTATGGACCAGTGACCATCGATGTGCGTTTCAACCCGACCGCAACGTTGGATTATAGCGGCGACATCGTTGTGGGAGGCGGCGGCGCTAGTGACATCAACGTGGCGGCCAGCGGCAGTGGTGTGGACACGGCACCCACGTTGACCACCGGGTCCGCCTCGGCCATCACTACCACCACGGCCACGGTGGCCGGGCAGATCAACATCGCGGGCTGCGGCATGACGGCCTACGGCATCGAGTACAGCACGTCCATGGGCTTTACTCCGGGCACGGGCACCCCAGTGGCCAGCACCAACCTCAGCGGCATCGACTATTCCAGCGCTCTCACCGCTCTGAGCCCCTGCACGCCCTACTACTACCGGGCCTACTCCACACGCGCCTCCGGCACCACATACGGCAGTGAAGGCAGCTTCACCACGGCCACGATCGGCGCGCCCACCGCAACGGCCGGCACCAGCGTGGGCACGGCAGGCTTTACCGCGAACTGGGGTTCGGTAAGCGGCGCAACGGGCTACCGACTGGACGTTTATACCCAGACCACCACCCTGGCCAGTGACCTGTTCATCTCCGAGTACGTGGAAGGCGGCAGCAGCAACAAATACATCGAGATCTTTAACGGCACCGGTGCTTCGGTCGATCTCAGCGATTATGAGTTGCACCTCTTTTCCAACGGCGGCGGTACACCTGGTTCACCTACTGGGTCTGATGCATTGTCCGGCTCCTTGGCGAACAACAGTACGGTCGTGTATAAGAACGGCAGCGCAACCATTTATGGGGGCGCGGCAACCACCAGTTCCGCACTGAACTTCAACGGCAATGATGCCTTTGCCTTGTATAAGGTCTCGACCACCAGCTATGTGGACATCATCGGCGAGATCGGTAATGACCCCGGATCGGATTGGACCGGTGGCGGCAATTCCACGAAAGATCAGACGCTGGTGCGGAAAGCCAACGTCTCGGGAGGTGTTACCACCAATCCCACCGGCCTTGGTTTCCCCACGCTGGCCACGGAGTGGTACGGGTTTGCGCAGGACGATGTGGACTCCCTCGGGTCACACACCTTCAATTCGGTCACCAATGCTTACGTGGTCACGGACATGAGCGTGGCGGGCACCTCCCAGGCCGTCAGCGGCCTTGACCCGGCCACCACTTACTACTACGTGGTCCGTGCCGAGACCGGCAGTTGCACTTCGGCCAACAGCGATCCGATCACTGTGACCACCGACGCCATTCCCACTTACTACAGCCGGGGCAACGGTAATGTGACCAGTGCCATCTGGAGCAATACCACCGGCGGCACTGCAGGCCCCGCAGTATGGACCGCAGGCAGCAACATGGTGGTACAAAGCGGCGACAACGTGACCAACACCGCCGACGTGGACCTCGGTGATGTGACCGTGGATGCGGGCGGAACGCTGGTGCTCAACGCCTCCGCCAACTTCAAGTCCCATGGCGACGGCGACTTCAGCGGAACCCTCACCGCCAATGACAACAGCACCCTGTCCTTCCTCGGCACCGGGGGCGTGGTGATCACCAGCACCAACACCTTGGACCTCTTCAACCTCACTGCGGACGTACCGAGCGACCTGCTCACCGATGCCACCATCGAGATCCGGGGGACGCTGTTGCTGGAAGACGGCGACTTCGAGGTAGACCCACTGGGCTCCTTGACGCTCACCAGCACCGCGACCGGCACCGGCCGTTTAGGGTCCGTGGCCAGTGGTGCCAGCTACACCGGGGATATGACCGTGCAACGCTACATCCCCGCTGGAGCCACCAACTGGCGTTTCCTCGGCAGCCCCGTGGACGGCAGGACCGTGAACGACTGGCAGGACGACTTCATCACTGCGGGCTATACCGGCTCGGCCTATCCCACCTTCGACCAGCCTACGGGCAGCAATATCCTCTGGCCCAGCATCCGCTACTACGATGAGACCGACGCCACTGCGAATGCCGATATCGGGATCATGGGCGTTACCAGCAACACACAGGCGCTCACCGTGGGCCAAGGCTTCCTGGCCTGGAGCGGCGACAACTTCAACACCACCGCTGCCTTCACGGTGGACGTGACCGGCACGCCCACCATCGCCAGCGCGGCCATCACCCTGCCCATGAGCTATACCACCTCAGGCACCAACAGTGAAGACGGCTGGAACCTCGTGAGCAACCCCCTGCCCAGCGCCATCGACTTCGAGTCCATCACCCGTGGCAGCGACGTGCCCGCCCAGTACTCGATCTTCAACCCGATGACCGGCAGTCTTGAGTACTATTCCACCGGCTTTCCAAATGGCGAGGCGGACGGCACGATCCATAGCAGCCAGGGTTTCTGGTTGAAGGCCAACGGCACCAACGTTACCACCACGGTGAGCGAGGCGGCCAAAGTGAACGACCTCACCGGCGGCGCGTTCGGCGGAAGCCAGCAGGCGGTGCGGCCCCTTGTGCGCCTCACCGTGGCCAGCGCCCTGAACCAGTACAGTGATATGGCCACTTTCGTCTTCGACCAAGGTACCCCGGGCCAAGACACCGAGGACGCGCTCAAGATGAACTTCCATACCATCGGGACCCCGCAAGTGGCCGCGCAAGGAGCGAACGCTGAGAAGCTGGCCATTGACTTCTTCGGGGCCTACACCACGGACATCACCATCCCGGTGACCGTGGACGTGGACGTGACCGGCACCTACACCATCAGCGCAGGCATCACCGGCATGAACAACCTCAGCTGCCTGAGCTTGGAGGACCTCTCCACAGGCACCATCACCCCGCTGACGGACGGTGCCAGCTACAGCTTCACGGCCAATGCCGACGATGACGCCGACAGCCCCCGCTTCATGCTGCATGGCACTGCACCGTTGCCGTTCCATGCCGACAACGCAACCTGCGCCAACACGCCCAACGGCACTGCCACGGTGGTGGTCGCCAACGGACCGGTGGATGTCACTTGGACGGACGCCTCCGGCAATATCCTCCTGACCCAGAGCGGTGTGGAGAACGGCGTGGCCATCAACAACGAATTCGGCGCGGGCAACTACACCGTGCGGGTCTCCCCCATCGGCGTCTGCGGCGAGGTCTATTCGGACTTCAGCATTGATGCGCCAGCGGCGATCGAAAGCAGCGTGACCGCCAGCGACGCCACCTCCTGCCCCAACAGCACGGACGGCTCCCTCTCCATCGAGGCCACCGGAGGTACCGGCGACCTGAGCTACATCTGGAACGACGGCACCCTCGGCACCACCTACATCGGGACGGCAGGCGAGCACCAGGTCTCCATCACCGATGAAGCGGGTTGCACAACCACGGAGAGCTACTCGGTACCAGCGGGCGAAGGCGCGATCGCGGGCTTCTCCAACGGCACGGCCGTGGAGGACCAACCGGTGATCTTCACCAACACCAGTGCAAGCAGCGATGCTTGGGCCTGGGATTTCGGTGACGGCACCACCAGCACCGAGATGGACCCCGTACACATCTATGCGGAGCCCGGAACCTACACGGTGACCCTCACCGCCACCGATGGCACCTGCACGGACGTGATCACCCAAGAGGTCACCGTGGACATGGCCACGGCCATTGCGCCAGTGAGCACCTCCGCCACGCTGAACGTGTATGCCACGCAACAGCAGTTAGTGATCGACCATCCCTTCGGCAATGCACCGGTGGACGTCACCGTGTTCGACGCTACTGGCCGCGTGGCGATGGGCAGCGACCACATCGTGAAACCGGAACGCATCACATTGTCCGACCGCGAACTGGGCACCGGCGTCTGGTTCGTGCGCGTGAAGAGCGGCGATACCGAACGCACCTTCCGCGTACCGCTGGTGCGTTGATCATAGTCTTATTTCCCACGGAAAGGGCTGCCTCTCGGGGCGGCCCTTTTTGTTACCGCAGATCGAAGTGAAGGGAAAACCGCAGATCACGCAGGACCTGTTCCGCCATAGCGGAATGGCGCAGATGAAGGGCCGGAATGCCGTCGTTCTGCATTTCGTTGCGCTCGTTGCGTGCGTCGCGGTTCCCCCTTCGCGGCAAGGATCCCGGGTGCCAGCCCCCATCCGCGGAAATCCGCGGTCAGCACCTTCGGCGGCAGGGCTTTCATCATTGTGACAGCCCTCATCCGCCATACCGAAAAACCTTCCTATTGTTGCCGATCCTTTCAAGCCATTAACCATTCATCTTCATGAAGATCCGCTCCCATTCGCTGCTTTCCGCCCTGGTGCTCAGCGCGTCGCTTGCCCTGACACCGGCATCCGCCCAGGAGTGGCATCCCGTAGGCACCGGTACCGCTACCAACGGGGCCAATGGTGTACCCTGCCCGTTCGGTGATATCTACGCCGGCCAACGTGCCCAGTACATCTATCTCGCCTCCGAGCTTTCCGCCGCCGGTCTTTCCTCCGGGGATGCCATCGTGCGGCTACGTTGGGTCGTCACGGCGTTGAACGGCTCGGGCATGCACGAGAATTATACGCTGCGTATCGGTAGCACCACGGCCACTTCGCTCAGCGCCTTCCTGGGCACGCCCACCGGTGCAGTTACCACGCCGAAGGACCACCAGCCGGTCGTAGGCAACAACGACTTCACGCTCAACACGCCGTTTATCTGGAACGGCACCAGCAACCTGTTGGTGGAGGTCACCCATTTCAGCCCCACCTATGGAACCGCCTCGGCCAACGCCTCGGTGGCCTTCACCAGTACCGCACCTGTAAAACGCAGCTATTCCCTGCTGGACGACCTGCTCTACACCGCCGGTCAATTGGAACCGCTATCCGGTGAAACGCTCAACTCCACCGCCCTGCCCAACATCGTGCTGGGCGTAGCCGAGGACTGCGCACCGCTCACCGCGACGGCACTTTCCGTTTGCGTGGGCGATACTGTTCCTGCCGGCTCCGGTGTTTCCGTGGAAGGCTGCACCGAAGCCCTCGGTGGGCGCTTTACGGCCGTGTACGATTTCCCGGGAGCCAACCTCGAATGCACGGGGACCGATTACGTGCTCCGTTCCTCCATCACCTTGCCCCCGTTGCCCGCCGGCGCGGTGGTGCAGGCCGGCCGCCTCATCCTCACCAACGTGCAAGCGCCGGACCCGGTCTGGATGAGCGACCTCTTCATCAACCTCACCGGCAGCATTGCAGGAGAGATCCAGCTGATGCCGAACCACGAGCAGTATTCCGGCACGGTGCCCGAACTGATCGTACCCATGACCGGGCCCTACGAAACCGGCGTTGCGCAACTCCAAACCAAAAGCACTTACGGAACGGGCTACATCGGCTCGGCACGTGTGGAGTTCGACTACCTCCTGCCCACACCTTTCTGGTACGATGCGCCCAACGGCGGCAACATGATAGCCTATGGCAATTCCTCGCTGGATCCCGTGGCTGAAGGTTTGGCCAGCACCGATATGCCCGGCGTTACCATGCTGTACGCGGACTGCGGGGTCTCCTCCACCGTCTGCAACAGCGGCGGGCGCACACCGGTGGACTTCACGGTATTGGCCGAACCCGTACCGAGCTTTATCGCGGATACTTCCGAAGTGATCGCGGGGATCGCCCTCATGTTCACCTACACGGGAACCACCGCCTCTACTTACCTCTGGGACTTCGGCGATGGCAATACCAGCACCGCCATGGACCCCACGCAGGTTTGGGCCGTGCCCGGCACTTACACCGTGCAGCTCACCGTGGACAACGGTGCCTGCGAAGCCACGTTCAGCATGGACGTGACGGTGGATGTGAACACCGGCATGAGCGCCGTTGATAGACTTGAGGACATGAACGTGTTCGCCACCGCTGCATCGATCATCATCGAGCATGGCTTCGGCACGGCGCCTGTGCGCGTGGAGGTGCTCGATGCCCTGGGCCGCACGGTGATCGACCGCGATAACATCCGGATCTCCGGGCGGATCAGCCTGCCTACGGAGGAGCTGAGCACTGGCGTGTGGTTCGTACGCGTGAATAGAGGCGATGCTCAGCGTACGTTCCGCGTGCCGCTGGTGCATTGATCTTGTTGTGGCTTTCCGCTGAAAGGGCTGCCTCTTGGGGCGGCCCTTTTGGGTTTACCGCAGATCGAAGTGAAGGGATAATCCGCAGATCACGCAGATAGCCGCAGATGAAGGGCCGGAGGTATCGGTCAAGTGGTTAACCACAACGAACGCAACGGCCTCAACCCCCGGCCCCTTCTCCCGGGGAGAAGGGGTGACTGAACTTGCTTGTTCAGCGCGGCTTTCTTGTTCGGTGGTATTTGCTGGGCGGCCTCAATACGGCCTTGATCGCTAATCCGCTTTGGCGCTACAACGCCTGACCCCGGGTCAAGGCCCGGGCAGGCGGAGAACCAACAACTGACAACTAAACCTCACCTCACCTCACTCCCCGAAGGTACCTCCTCCGAAGGCTGCACAAAGCGCAATCGTCCCTCAGCGTCCTCCGCCATCAGCACCATGCCTTGGCTTTCCACGCCGCGCATTTTGCGGGGTTCGAGGTTGCAGAGCAGGAGCACCTGTTGGCCCGGCAGTTCTTCCGGCGTGAAGTGCTGCGCGATGCCGCTGACGATGGTGCGCGGCTCCGCTTCGCCGATGTCGATGGCGAGCTTCAACAGCTTGTCGGCCTTGGGCACTTTCTCCGCAGCGGTGATGGTGCCGATGCGCAGGTCCAGCTTGGCGAAGTCGTCGAAGGTGATCGTCGGCTTGGCGGTTTTGGGCTCAGCGGCGGCTTTCGGTTCTTCGGGCTTTTGGTCCATGGGCGCGTTGGCTTTCAGGCGTTCCACTTCGGCGGCGATCTCCGCGTCGGTGATGGGTTTGAAGAGGTGCTCCGGTTTGCCGAGCTGCGCGCCCGGAACGACGAGACCATCACGGAGCGCATCGGACCACTTGAGGTCGCCGAGGCCGAGCATGTTGCGCAGCTTTTGTGCGGTGAAAGGCAGGAACGGTTCCAGCACCACGCTGAGCGCGGCGGAGATCCGCAGACCGTTGAAGAGCACCGTGCGCACGCGGTCCGGGTCGGTCTTCTCCAGCTTCCACGGCTCGGTGTCCGTGAGGTATTTGTTGCCTAAGCGCGCGGCGTTCATGGCCGTGGCCAGCGCATCGCGGAAGCGGAACTTGTCGATGTCCGCCGCCACCTTTCCGGGGATCCCCGAGAGCTCCGCCCACAGCACGGTGTCCTGCTCGCCTTGCACCGCGCTGGATGCCGCGGGTTCCGGTACCTTACCGTCATAGTACTTGTTGCAGAGCACGAAGACGCGCTGCACGAAGTTGCCGATGATGGCCACCAGCTCGTTGTTGTTCTTGTCCTGGAAATCCTTCCACGTGAACTCACTGTCCTTGAACTCCGGAAAGATGGTGGCGAGCGCGTAGCGCAGTTCGTCCTGGCGGTCCGGCCAGCGTTCGATGTACTCGTGCAGCCACACCGCCCAGTTGCGGCTGGTGCTGAGCTTCTTCCCTTCGAGGTTCAGGAATTCGTTCGCGGGCACGTTCTGCGGAAGGATGAACCCGCCGTGTTCCTTCAGCAGGATCGGGAAGATGATGCAATGGAAAACGATGTTGTCCTTACCGATGAAATGCAGCAGGCGCGTGTCGTCGGCCTTCCACCATTTCTCCCAGTCTGCCCCTGAGCCTGTCGAAGGGTTGTCCTTCGCCCATTGCTGGGTAGCGCTGATGTAGCCGATGGGTGCATCAAGCCACACATAGAGCGCTTTCCCTTCTGCGCCGGGAAGCGGTACGGGCACGCCCCAGGCGAGGTCGCGCGTCATGGCGCGGGGACGCAGACCTTCCTTCAGCCAGCTGTTGCATTGGCCCAGCACCTGCGGCTTCCACTCGGCGGCATCGTGCTGCTGTTCGCCGTCGAGCACTCCGGAATTGATCCACTTGGTCATCCATTCCTGACTGCGCTCCATGGGCAGGTACCAGTGCTTGGTGGGCCGCAGCTCCGGCTTGCTGCCGCTGAGCGTGCTGCGCGGATCGATAAGGTCCTTCGGGCTGAGCGCGCTGCCGCACTTCTCGCACTGGTCGCCGTAAGCATCGGGGTTACCACAGTTGGGGCAGGTACCGATGATGTAACGGTCAGCGAGGAATTGCTTGGCCTCGGCGTCGTAGTACTGCTCCTCGGTGTTCTCCGTAAAGGCGCCGTTCTTATTCAGCTGGAGGAAGAAATCCTGCGAGGTCTTCTTGTGCAGCTCGCTGCTGGTGCGGTGGTAGATGTCGAATTCGATCCCGAAGTCCGCGAAGGCCTTCCCCATCATCGCGTGGTACTTGTCCACGATGGCCTGCGGCGTGGTGCCTTCCTTCAGGGCGCGCAGGGTGATGGCAGCGCCGTGCTCATCGCTTCCGCAGACAAAGAGCACCTCCTTGCCACGTGCCTTCAGGTTGCGCACATAGATGTCGGCAGGCAGGTAGGCCCCGGCAATGTGGCCGATGTGCAGGGGGCCGTTAGCATAGGGCAACGCGGCGGTGACGGTGGTACGGGCGGGGGTCTTCATGCGAAGCCGCGAAAGTACGGGGGAGCGCCGGAGGTACCGCTCAGGATTGAACTGCAAAGGACGCAAAGAGCGCAAAGAAATTGCCGGAGGTCCACTGTGTTTTGGACCGCAGAGGCATGCCTTCGGCCACGAAGGGCGCAAAGAGGGCACCGGAGGTACCGCTTCGGTCTTAACCGCAACGCACGCAACGAGCGCAACGAAAACCCGCCGACCTATGGCCTACCTGGCAGAACTTCTTACAAGCCGCACCGTGGATGTGGATGTCGCGCCTGTGGCCCGCACGGTGTAGATGCCGTCCGGCAAGCTGCGTAGGTCCAGTTCCATTTGCGCAGCTCCAACGATCGGGTTTTTTGTCATCACTACCGCACCGTTCATGGCGAACACTTCCACGCGGCCCGGCTGTTGACCGGTCGGCCAGGTGATCGTGGCACGGTCCATTGCCGGGTTAGGCTGGACCGTAAGGTTAGTTGCCCTGCTTGCGTCATGGATCCCCGTGGTCGCGTCCAACACCTTCAAATAAACGGTGTACGTGGAGGTCAATGGCACGGGGTCATTGGTCTGTGCGGTATAATTGATGGTGTGGATGGTCCCCGCTTCGCTCGCGGTCGGCGTAATGGTGGACATGATCTGTGTGCCGTTCCCGATGCTCGTGATCGTTTCAACGTAGTTGGTGATGCCTTGGCATTGAGCGGTTCCCGTGACTACCTGACCCGGGCCTCCTGCGATCATCATCATGGGATAATCCAAGGATGTGCCCACCTCGATGTCCAAGGTGTCACAGCCGATGCTGGAGAAGATGGGCGGAATGCTCTCGTCGGACGTGTTAAAGGAATAGTGCCGTTCCGTTAACCAGGCCACCCCGTCATTGTTACCGAACGAGCCGTCCCAGTCCGTTCCCGCATGGTCGAAGCGGCCGAGCTGCAAGTAGTCTGTCCCATCACCCCGGTTTGCACCGACCGTGGCCGGGATACCGCCAAAACCGCCCACGCCTTGGGATGCAGAGCCCGTGGTCCATTCCATCGCCCCATAGCAAAAAGACACATTGTTCCCTCCGGATATCACAGGGTCAGTGCCATCGGTGACGATGAGCTGGAAAGTGTTCAGCTTGTCAGTTTGCATGCTGTAATAACCGACCGCAGACCAGTTGACGTAGAGCGCATGGGGGGTCAACCGGTACATCACCGTGCCTGAATCCGCACGGGTGTCGACATCGGCCCAGAAGGGAGCCACCATCTGGAAATCAGCGGATGGGAAACCGTATGCGGTATAGGTGTAGTATGGGGTCACGAAAGAGATGTTCCCGTTGTTGTTTATGTAGCAGGACGTGTACTCGTCGCCGTACAGGCTGAAGGTGAACGGCAATTGAATAAGCCCGGTTGATCCATCATCGTTCGGGGTCATCGCCAAGGTATATGAGCTGTCCGGTGTGATCCAGCACGCGCACGGCTCATTATCACGCTGGGAACCTGAATGACCATGGACCACGGGTGGGTGAACAGCGGGTTGCGGATGCTGGATCTGCGTCAGCTTCCATGCTTGGTACGCATCGGAACCGGGCGTGAATTGGGCGGAGCAGTATCCTGCGATCGCAATTGCAAATGCCGAAACGAGGTATCGAGATCCCATGGCAGTGGAGTTTGGTACAACGAATGTAGGTGAACTCCTGCACTGCCGTCCTCCGCGCCCCTGGCCGCCAAAGGCACGCCTCCTCGGTTAGGCTCCTCCCCGTTACCTTCGCGGGCATTTTCGGCCCGGCCCCACACCTTCGCCAGGCTTCGGCGACCCAAGCATGAAGAACACCCGCAATTTCTGCATCATCGCGCACATCGACCACGGCAAGAGCACCTTGGCCGACCGGCTGCTGCAGATGACCGGCACCATCGCCGACCGCGACATGCAGGCGCAGAACCTGGACGACATGGACCTGGAGCGCGAGCGCGGCATCACCATCAAGAGCAAGGCCATCCAGATGGACTATGAGCTCAATGGCGAGAAGTACATCCTGAACCTGATCGATACCCCGGGCCACGTGGACTTCAGCTACGAGGTGAGCCGGAGCATCGCCGCCTGCGAAGGTGCCCTGCTGATCGTGGACGCCACCCAAGGCATCCAAGCCCAGACCATCAGCAACCTTTACCTAGCCTTGGAGCACGACCTGGAGATCATCCCCGTGCTGAACAAGATGGACCTCCCCAGCGCCAACCCGGAGGAGGTGAAGGACCAGATCGTGGACCTCATCGGCTGCGAGCTGGAGGACATCCTCAGCGCCAGCGGTAAGACCGGCTTGGGCGTTGACAAGCTGCTGGAGGCCATCGTGGAGCGCGTGCCCGCCCCGAAAGGCGATCCCGCCGCACCGTTGCAGGCGCTCATCTTCGACAGCGTGTTCAACTCTTTCCGAGGTATCATCGCCTACTTCCGCGTGATGAACGGCACCATCCGCAAGGGCGAGAAGGTGAAATTCTTCAACACCGGCGTGGTGTACGACGCGGACGAGATCGGCGTGTTGAAGATGGACCTGAAGCCCAAGCCGCAACTGAGCGCGGGCGATGTGGGCTACATCATCAGCGGCATCAAGACCGCCAGCGAGGTGAAGGTGGGCGACACCATCACGCACCAAGCGCGGCCATGTGAAGTGGCCATCCATGGCTTCGAGGATGTGAAGCCGATGGTGTGGGCGGGCATCTTCCCCGTGGAAACCGACGAGTACGAGGAGCTGCGCGATGCCATGGAAAAGCTGAAGCTGAACGACGCCAGCCTCACCTGGACGCCGGAGAGCAGCGCCGCGTTAGGCTTCGGCTTCCGCTGCGGCTTCCTCGGCCTGCTGCACATGGAGATCGTCCAGGAGCGGATCGAGCGCGAGTTCGGCATTACCGTGATCACCACCGTGCCGAACGTGGGCTACATCGTCACCCGGACCGACGGGGAGGTGATCAACGTACACAACCCCAGCGAGCTGCCACCGGTGATGCACATCGAGACGATCGAGGAGCCGTACATCAAGGCGCAGATCATCACCAAGAGCGAATACACCGGCGTGATCATGAACCTGTGCATCGAGAAGCGCGGCATGCTCACCAACCAGAACTACCTCACCACGGACCGCGTGGAGCTCTCCTTCGAGCTGCCCTTGGGCGAGGTCGTCTTCGACTTCTTCGACAAGCTGAAGAGCATCAGCCGCGGTTACGCCAGCTTCGACTACCACCCCATCGGCTTCAAGCAGAGCGACCTGATCAAGCTGGACATCCTGCTGAACAGTGAAAAAGTGGATGCCCTCAGCGCGCTGATCCACCGCGATCACGCGCACGAGCTGGGCAAGAAGATGTGCAGCAAGCTGAAGGAACTCCTCCCCCGCCAGCAGTTCGACATCCCCATCCAAGCGGCCATCGGCGCGAAGATCGTGGCCCGCGAAACCGTGAAAGCCCTGCGCAAGGACGTGACCGCGAAATGCTACGGCGGTGATATTTCCCGCAAGCGCAAGCTGCTGGAGAAGCAGAAGGAAGGGAAGAAGCGCATGCGTTCCGTGGGTTCGGTGGAGATCCCGCAGGAAGCTTTCTTGGCGGTGCTGAAGTTGGATTGAGGATCTCCGCTCCTGCGCTTCGCTATCTTTGAAACATGGATTGGCGCAAGTACATCACCAGCGACCCCAAGGTCTTGGCGGGCAAGCCTACTGTTAAGGGCACACGATTATCCGTGGAATTCATTTTGGGTCTGATGGCGAAAGGCTGGACCGAGGAAACGCTCTTGGAGAATTATGAGCGCCTCAAGTCCGCCCACATCAAAGCGATCTATGGGTTCATGAGCGAGAATATCGCGGCAGGCCGGTACCCGCAGCCCTTGGGTGAGGCGAAATGAGGTTTCTCATTGATGAATGCGTGGCGAAGACCTCCGCCTTGCGCTTGCGTATGCTCGGCCATGATGTATTGCGCGTAGGCACGGACCTCCGGATCCCCGACGATATCGATATCCTCGCTTTCGCCACTGCGGAAAAGCGTATCCTCATTACGCATGATCAGGATTTCGGTGAGTTGGTGTTCAACAAGAAACACCGTGCTCCACACGGGGTTGTGGTATTCCGCTATGAGCCTGCCACTCCGGATGAAGTGGCCAAAAGGCTCATTGTGATGATGCGGTCCGGACTATACACGTTCGCGGGATACTTGACCGCTGTGGACGAAGGCAAGGTGCGCCAGCGGGCTTGCTAAAACGCAAGCTGCTGGAGAAGCAGAAGGAAGGGAAGAAGCGCATGCGCTCCCTGGGCTTGGTGGAGATCCCGCAGGAGGCTTTCTTGGCGGTGCTGAAGTTGGATTAGCTGTACCGGCTCCCCTATCGAGCGACGATCACCTTGCGATGCGCAATGGATCCGTCCACCAAGTGTATGTTGGCGAAGTACGGCCCGGACGGGACACCTGCAAGCCCCAGTTTCACTTGATCGGCTCTTGGCTCCGCGTGCAGAACGATCTGTCCACCGGTATTCAGAATATCGATCCGGTCCATCCGGCTTGAGGAGGTGATCACGAGATTGTCCTTCGTCGGATTGGGAAGAAGCTCGATCCGGGCCTGCCTGTTGTTCTCAGCAATTCCAAGATGGATCTCTTGCCCGCATTCCACACCATCCTTCTTGAAATACACCAGATCTCTGATCTCAAAATAGTACGGATCCCATGGGGTAAAGGGGTCCTGATAGAAATACGATGTGACACCCAGCCCCAATAGGACAGAGCCGTACGAACTGGGCGGAGGGCCTTGGGTATCCGCTGCGACCCAGCAATTTCCATCAGGGCAAGGGCCGAAACTGGGAGCATCATTCCGGTATAAGATCCAGAGCGGCATGCAACTCCATGGACTCGAAAGCGTGAACGTGTTGAAGGAGCCATTGAACTTCTCGAAAGGCAGTTCGGCGTATACCTCGTTCTTGGAATATCCTGCGATGCTTGTTCCGCTATTGTTGGCGCCGGAGGTGATATTGAAGCTTTCCCATGCCACATCATAGAACACCGAATCCGGGGTATCCGACCGGGAAAGGAAGGTGGTTGTGTGATAGGTGAACGGTTGCCCGTTCGGCAAGGTACCTCCCGTGTATGTCTTGAATTGCACGACATCTCCGGGCTGGTGGTCCTCGATCATTGCCGTGGTGATCCGGTACATGCCTAGTGGAGGGTCCAAGTTGCCGAGCATTGCCAAGGGCTGTAACACCTGCGGAAACAGATCAACCCGGAAGAAGCGGACCAAGCCAAGGGCCTTGCCCACGATCACAGAGTCGTGCTGCAACTCGGATGCGATTGGCGACCCGGCGAGGTCCGTGTGCTGGATCACGTAGGTGTAGACCGAATCCGTGTACCCCAAGATGCTCATGGTATCAGGTCCTGATTTCACAAAGGAGAAACGCTGAACAGCGTCTACATAAAAGGTGCTCGTATCACCGATAGATGCTGCGAAATTGAAATGCAGCGTGTCCCCTCCCACTGTTCCGAACCAATAGGTACCCATGTTGTCTGCCCGAAAGAAAGTCCCCGGCCAGATGGGTTGATCAGTTCTGTAGCAGTAAGGAGGGCCCCACCCTGAGCAATTCGGGTCCTCATAGGTCGACCCCACATCCAGCGCGCCGAAATGATAGTAGACCGAATCAGTGCCGTCGACAGTCGCTGAGTCAAAGGCCAAGCTATAGCCGTTGGTCGGGACCGGATCCTGGCTAAAAAGCTTCTTGGTCTTGGCCGTGAACGGCTTGTAGTACTGTGCCTGGGAACCACCGATGAAAATGCTGCAAACAAGCAGGACGGCATCACGGCTCCGCAGGGAAGTGCCATGTAACATCCCGACTATGACAGCTTTCATATTCCGAAAGTACGACTCTCAAGAAGCCGTCATGAAAAATTAAACGTCCAGTGGCTCAGTGGAGATCCCGCAAGAAGCATTCTTGGCGGTGCAGAAGTTGGATCGATTCACTCCACCACCCAACGGGCAGCGAGCCTATTGCCATCCTTGCCCACAGCCCGCAAAATGTAGAGACCGGGCGCCCAGCCCGTGGTGGTAAAGGCGTGCCGCCCGGTGGGTTCCTTCGCAGCAACTACCGAACGGCCCTGTGCATCGTACACGTGCATGTTCCCAAGGGCCTGCCCGTCAGTCCGCATGACCTCAATGCCATTTACTGAACGGGCTACCGACAATGAATTCGGGGCGGAGGTGGCAATGCTCTGTCCGACATCGATGCATTGCTCGTACAGCGTGAATGCCACGGCGGCAAGCGTGGTCCAGGTCACGGGCGCGCGCGGCCCGGGAACCGTGTAGCCCATTCCCACGCCGAAGTTGGGCCCGCCGCCGGTGGGGCCTTGTTGCGGAATGAGCTCCATGATGTAATCCCCCGGTGGAAGACAGATCGTATCCTGATCGTACTGCTGTTGTTCCGTAAAAATAAATGTACCCGTGGCCACTTCTGAACCGGCTTCCCGGACCGTGTACAAGAACGACCCTGTTACCAGCCCGGAACCAAAGTTCTGCATGTCCACGATCACCTCGGTGCAACTGTCCGGCGGGCAAAGATCGACAGGAAGGTCCCAGCTACAGTCCAATGTATCGTAGAAGAGGGTCCACAACTGCAGGGTGCCGTTGAACGGCGAGGACGGCATGATGGTGCCCGAAGGAATGGCAAGCGTGTGGTAGCTCTCCCCCGCGATGCCGAAGAAGTTCACCGTTTCCTGGGCAAGGGTGTCACCATTGTCCGCCAACAATAGAAAGCCGGGATAGTCGAACAAGGTGAACGTAGGGTTGAACACATGGACCAGCAAGGCCGTGTCACTGAAGGGCGCCCACGACAAGCTTGCCAGAATGAGCGAATCACAGGCGGACGGAACGCTACCGGTCACTGTAAAGGTGTGCTGGCCCCCAGGGGCCAGATCCTGGATCCCGGGTCCTGTTATGACGATGGTGTACGTGCCAGCGGGAAGGACGCCCACATTCATGGTCTCCATATGCGGGACCAGCACATCCGCTCCGCCGACACTGGTCGCGCTCACGGTAAGTTCCACCGTAGATCCGGTGACCTGCGCGGTCGTGCTCGTGATGGATGCTCCCGTGTCGGAGAGGTCTCCTGAAAGCTGAAGTTGCACATCGTCCTGGTCCGTGGGCGCAGCAGGTAGCACGGCGATCTGACCCAAGTAGAAATAGGTTTGCGCCTGTACGCTTCCGGCGGTCCAAGAGATCCATACAGTGAGCAGTACGAACAGGAGGGTAGTTGTTTTCATTTGAAGAGGTCCTTGGCCCGTCGGGGGCGTTCATTGAGGTGAAGGTACAGTTTCAATGACGCGGGCAGAGGCCAATACGCTGCCTCGGGTCTTCAACCTCCAATGCTCAGGGACCGATACGTACCGGTCCTGTGCGGAAGGGGCTTGTAACTTTCGCCAAAGCAGCCCGTCACATCCTCAGGACCCCCTCATTCCGTGACCCTCACCGACTACAATAGCGCCGTGGACCAGCATGCGGACGGCATTTACCGTTTTGCGGTGAAGCACCTGCGCGACACCGATACGGCGAAGGACGTGGTGCAGGAAAGCTTTGCCCGGTTGTGGCAGAAGGTGGATGAGGTGGACGGCGCGAAGGCCAAGAGCTACCTCTTCACCACCGCGCACCACCTTCTGGTGGACGAGGCCCGCAAGGGATCGCGCAGCACGCGCATGGAGGACCGGCATGCCGACCTGCATTGGGGCAGTCAGGGCCAACCGGACCTGAAGGAAGTGCTGGACGCCGCACTGGCCACGCTTCCGGAATTGCAGCGCAGCGTGGTGCTGCTGCGGGACCTGGAAGGCTACAGCTACGAGGAGATCGCTGAATTGACGCAGTTGAACATAACCCAGGTAAAGGTGTACATCTATCGCGGACGCACCGCCTTGAAGGACTACATCGGCAACTTGGAGAACGTGCTATGAAATTGGACCGGCACACATACGAGGCTTGGCTGCTGGACCGCTTGGAAGGCCGCCTCTCCCCTGCGCAGGAGGCATTGCTCGATGGCTTCCTCGTGGACAACCCGGACCTGCCGATATCCTTGGTCAGCTTGCCCGGCGTAGGCGGTGGCGATATGGAATTCCCGTTGAAGGAACTGCTGCGGAAAGCCTATCCGCCCACCGGTGAGCCGGATGCCGCACGCTTGGACGACTTCCTTGTGGCGCGCTTGGAAAAGGACCTTACCAACGGGCAGGAGAAAAAACTGGAGCGCTACCTCTACGAACATCCGGAGACCGATCGCCAAGCCGCATTGATTGCATTGGCGAAAGTGTCCGACGGCACCGTTCCGTTCGCTGAAAAGGAAACGCTGGAGCGCCACTTCCCGCCCAAGGGAATGCCCGACGCCCACCGCTTGACGGACTTTCTGATCGCGGACCTCGAAGGTGATCTCACCTTCGAGCAACGATCCGCATTGAAGCGCTACATCGCGGAACATGGAGAGGCCATACGGGAGGAACGCTTGGTGGCCGCGACGCACACCGTGCTCGTTCCCATCCCCTTCCCCGGAAAAGAGGGTCTGAAAAAGCGCGAGGTCCGCGTGGTGGCCCTGTGGCCAAGGCTTGCTGCAGCGGCATGCTTCCTCCTGCTCATAGGCGCTGGCTGGTGGCAGCTGCGTGAAAGACCGTCGGACGGGATTGAAGTGGCGCGCGTTGAAAATTCCGTGAAACCCCGGCAGGTCCCTTCACCGGACCGGGACGCGCAGCCTGTTGCCATGGAAGAACCGGATGCCCCCGAAAGAAGCAATGGCGTATCGCTGAAAGAACCAGTGCCAACCTCACTGGAAAGGCCCGCCGTACCCGCAGGCACCGCAGCGCCCAAACCTCAACAGCCTACATCCAAGCCAGTTCAAGTTCCGGAGCAAACGCCGGTACCTAAGGCCGCACCCGCCACGAAACCCACCCCGGAGGTCCTGCCTGTGGAAGAACCTGTACTGGCGCAACAGAGCGAAGGGCGGGCAACGCTCCCGACCGGCAACGCACCTGCCGAAAAAGGAACTGCAACACAGGAAAAGAAAACGGTAGAACCCTCCTCCGACACGCATGGTTCCAGCCAAGACCTGGGGACCTTCGTTGCAAATACGTTGCGCGGCAAAGTGCTGGAAACCCCGGAGCGCAAAGCCGAGCTGGACGGAAGCGATGTGCTGGCCTTCGCGGACAAGGCGATCGGCGCGGTCACTGGCGGGCAAGGCGGCATGGATGTGCAGCACACCTCCGAAGGCCGGCGGTTCCAGCTTCGCTTGGGCCGCAATTTCTCGGTCAGCGCGAGCCGGGGGCGTTGAGTACCCGGAGTCTGCAAGACGATAGATCGGGGGCCTCGATCAACATGTGAACTGTACACGGCGCTTCATTCTCACCGCCCATCATTCCATGCGTACCGCTCATCACGTTCTCCATCGATCATTGTAACAAACCGGCGCTTGGGCCTGTCCTATGGCCAACAACCAACGGCAGCGATGCCAAAACACCAAGCACGATGAAGATCACGACCCTCCGCCACGTTTTCGCCCTCGGCCTTTTGCTATTGGCATCCACCCTTCACGCTTCCATTGGCGATCTGCCTGATACGTTCAGCACCGCTTCGCCACAGACGGAAATGGAGCGCGCAGTGAAGCACCAGATCGATCGCTTTGTCATTTTTCCGCTTTCCGAGAATGCCGGGAACATGTACGGCACCGTGGACATCGCCTACGTGGTGAACACGGAAGGCCGGGTGGTGGTCGTGGCCTCGGGATCGAGGAACAGCGATCTGCGTGATTACGTGGTCCGCAAGCTCGCACGGATCAAGGTGGGGCCGAATCCTTCGGGTCTGTGGAACATTTCACGGGTACGTTTCACCTTCCGCCCGGAGTGACGCGGGCCTCTTCACTGCTGAAGCCCCTTGTCCGTTCCGGCGCGGGGCTTCAGTCTTTTTCAGCCCCGTATGCCTTGGCCTGTAACTATCCGGAACCCGGCCCGTCCTATTCTCAAACCGAACAGTGAATGAAAACCCCGATCCTCCTTTCGCTGCTGCTCCTGCCCTTCGCCGGCATGGCCCAGCAGGACAGCCTTGCCACGGACAGCGCCGCTGCGCGACCGGCACGGCATAGCCTCACCCTCAGTGCGGGTGCCAACGGCATGAAGGTGAAAGTGGAGAACGCCGACACCAACTACGCCCAAAAAGGCGACACCATCCGTATCACCTCCAAGCGGAAGCTCATCCGCATCATCACCACCCCGCGCACTGGTTTGGACACCACCAAGACCTTTGAGAAGAAGCTGGCCGACCTGAAGCGCGAGCGCCGCAACCTCTTCTGCCATTGGGTCGGGCTGGAGTTCGGCCTCAACAGCTTCCTGACCACGGACGGGCGGATCGGCGACGGGCCGGAAAGCGGGCCGTTGCAACTGAACAACGCCCGGAGCCGCTTCTTCGCGATGAACTTCTGGGAGCGGAAGATCGAGTTCGGCACCAACCACGTGGGGCTGTTCACCGGCGCGGGCATCGAGTTCGACAGCTACAAGCTGAGCGAGAACAACACGCTCCAGTTCAATGGCGACAGCACCTTCGCGGTGGCCATGGAAAGCCCGGAACTGCGCAAGAACAAGCTGCGCCAGATCGGCCTGCGTGTGCCGTTGATGCTGGAGTTCAATACCAACCGGGCCAAGCTGCCCGCTAACGAGGATGAATTGAAGGCCAAGCCGGACTGGTCATTCAGCCGGAAGCACAACTTCCACTTGGCCGCCGGTGTGGTGGGGAGCTGGCTGTTCGATACCATGTACAAGCAGAAGTATACCGAAGACGGGCGTGCGGTGAAGCAGCGCAGCAAGGACAACTACAACCTGCTGCCCTATCGTGTGGCGGCCCGTGCACAGATCGGCTACGGGCCGTTGAACCTCTTCGCCGAATACGCGCTCACGCCGATGTTCGAGGAGGGAACAGCACCGGAACTGAGAGCGCTGAACGTGGGCATCACGGTGGTCGGGTTCAACTAATGCCGGACCTCAGGGTCCCCGCCACAGCGGCGGGAGACCACTGAGGGAGCCGAGGGGAAACAGTTCGCCAAAGCCCTTGCGGGGCGTCGCTTTGCGGCGGCCCTGCTTGCTTTCAACTCACCACCGCATTCCCACCGGCTCGCTCGGCTCGCTCTCGGTTCCGTCCGGGAGCACCAGGCGCAGCACATAGAGGTGCAATGCCCCGTCGGTGGTGGATCCGTCGGTGTAGCCCGATGCATCGATCGGCAAGGACTTCAAGAGCTTGGGTTCTCCATTGTCCACGGCGCGGTACAGGTTGAAGCCTTTGCCATGGCGTTCCCTAGCGGCCCATTCCAGCGCGATGCCTTTCGATGTGCGATGTGCCATCATCATGCGCGGTACGGTAGCGGCCGGATCATCGGCCACCAGCACGACTGACGCGGACGGAACACCCCGTGTACCGGCGAACGACACGCCCACCACACGATAGGTGTAGGACCGGTTCGCCGTTGCGGTTGGATCCTTGAACACCGTGATGCCCGGTTCCAAGGGCTGCGTATTCACCACTTTGAATTCGGCGCTCCCCGCATCGGCGCGCTCCACATTCGCCAGATAGGCCCCCGGTGCCCCGGCCCATGGATCGCGCCAGCTGATCATGACCGTATCATCCAACAGACGCACGGCAACTTCCGTGGGCGTGGTCGGCGTGCGGCCATCGACCGCTTGGATCGTGACATTCTCTGAAGGCTCGCTGATCGTTCCGCCGATGCCCACGGCCCGCACACGATAGCTCATCACGCCGCGATCGGTCGCTGCACTGTCCGTCCACTGCACGGGTCCTGCGGACGATGCACGGATCCCATCGGCGACGAGCAGGTACTTCTCATCCTTCGGTGCTCCCCGTTCCACTTGGTAGTGCGCGATGTCCGGACCGACATGCGGCCAATAAAGCGTGACTCCGTACAGCTCCGCTTTGGCGATCACGCCGCTGGGCGGTGCTGCGGGCGGTGCCGTATTGCTCAAGCCTTGCACGGGCATGCTCACAGTGGATCGCCCCACCACATCGACCACTTCCACACGGTAGAAGTAAGTCTCCTTCACCCGTTGCACGCGATCCGTGTACACCGTGTCGGCAGCGTCCACGTCCGCGAGGCGCAGGTACGGGCCATCGAATTTCTCGGCCCGGTGGATCGCGATGCCTCGCGCACGCTGCGGGTTCTCCAAGGTCCATCGCAGGCGGATGCTCCGCGCGCCGGGCACGTCCTCGGCATGGATGGAACGCAGCCAAGGCCGGGCCTCTTCATGCAGGTTGTGCGCGGTGGTCCATGGGGACGATGGTCCTTCGCGACCTGCGGAATCCACAGGCATCAAGCGGTACTCATAGATCCCCAGTTCGGTGAACAGCGTGTCCCAGCACTGCACGATCGTGGTGTCGTGCCGCGTGCCGAAGAAGATGACCGGATGGATCTCCGCTTCGGTGCCCACATGCTGCCGACGGCGGTACACGCGCACCGAGGCCAGTTCGCACGCGGGCGATGCCCAGGCGACCCGGACGCGTTCGCCATCGGTAGCGGCGGAAAGAGGACGCAACGAGCAGGACTTGCCTGCGGAGGTGGAGGACGTAGTGCTCTGGCCCATGCAAGGAAGCGCGAGCGATAAGAGGGGAAGGAGGATCGTTCTCATGGTCGTTGCAGTTATTGTCCGCCGCATGATCCGCTGATGCGCTCCAGTGTGATCTTGCCTTGGGAGTTCACAGTCCCTTTCACGGTAAGGCCGAAGCTGTCGCCCACGCCGCAGATCGAGGCGCTGGCGGAGGTCGATCCGCACGAGGTCATGGTGAACACCTCGTTCTGGTACGCGGCCTCGAACAGCATTTCGGCACTGGCCGAAACGCTTGCACTGGAACAATCGGGGATCGGGCTGAGCAACCAGAACTCAAGGCCCGCATCGGCGTAGGCCATCCCACCAAGTCCGACACTGCCGCTCAAGTCCACCCATGTGCGGCCTTCCACTTTGCAGCTCGCGTGGCCTTCCACGCCAAGCAGCAATAGGTTGATGCTCGGTACGGAAAAGTCGATCAGGCTCAATTTGTTCTGTAGGTACATGCCGCTGATCTTCTTGCTGGCCATGTGGTTCGGTAGGGTCTTCAAGCGGAAGGAACTCATCATGTTGGAGAGTAGTGTATCGGGAATTGCGTTGTGCGCACCGATCATGAAGGCCGGATGATGGTCCTGCAAAGGCCAGGGCGCGGCCGGAACGATCACATGCGAATCGTAGCAGCTCACCAGGAAACCGTCCTTGTCCACGAGCAGGCCGAGCTGCGCGTTCACGATGTTCACCGCACCGAAGTTGTTGTTCGCGAGGTCCATGCTGCCTACGAGCCGCGCATGCTCGAAGTCGTAGCTCATGTTCATGTCACCGAAGGGCGTGCTCAATTGGCTCATGGAGATCTTGCCTTGGTCCAGCGCCACCGCGCCTTTCACGATGAAGGAAAGTTCGTTCTCCGGACCGTCCGGGATGCCGCCCATGTTGAGCAGATTGCCCTTGAAGGCGAGTTCGTTCCACTGCGTGGCGGCCATCGTCTGTCGGCCGCTGTTCAGCAGCATCTTCTTGTCCGGTGAAGCACCGAAGCGGATCTCCTGTCGCGTGTCGCCCTTGTAGTTCTGCGCATCCACGCGGATCACATCCATGTACGTATTGCCCACCTTGTGATCGAGGTATCCGTAGGCATACACGGGATCGCCGGTAGCGCCATCCTCCGGGTCGATGCGGAACTTGCCGTAACAGGTGAATTGCCCTGACTTGAGCTCCTGCGAGGCCATGCGCTCATCCATCTTGAAGTACACGTTGCCGCGCCCCGTGGTGACCGTGGCGCCGAGCGGCTTCAGACGGCTCACGGTCTTCCCGCTTTCTTTGAAGAAGGAGAAGAAGCCCGTGGTCTGCGGCAGGCCATGGATCGCCATGGAGCAGTTCACCAGCAGGTCCACCCCGTCGGGCGTGAACTGCATGCTGCCCACCGGCACCATGTCCATGATATTGAAGTAACGGTAGTTGAGGGCGCGCACTTCGGCGAGCGGTTGGCCGCGGCTCACCAACGAGAAGCTGGAGAATTGCAACTTGGTTGGCACGAGTTCCGACGGGCCTTGGATGGTGGCGACTGTGCCGCTGCCCGCTGTCATGGTGCCGAAGCGCCATACGCCGGTCTGGCCTTGATAGACATAGCCGGGATCATAGCCGAAGGTCCACGGCACGTTCGCTTCGGGGATCAGCGGCGCCACGCCACCGAGGCGCACTTCGCCCAGGTTCTGCGCGTTCATTTCCAGCGCGTTCGGCCGGATCATGATCTGCGTCACGTCGGCCTTCACCAGCGCCATGTCCAAGATCCCTTTGGGGATCACGATGGCGGCCAGATCGTTACTGAAGGCCCATGGCGTAGTGGATCCGAAGCTCCAGTTGTTCAGCTTGAAGCTGAGCTTGGCGCCGCCCCCTTGGATGCCTTCGATGGTGGTGGGCGTTACGCGGATATCGCCCACGTTCAGTTCCAGCACGGGCGGGGTGAGGTCGGGCACGTCCTTCACTTCGATCACCGTGGCGATGCGGAAGACATCCGGTTCCACGAACGAATGCTCACGGTCGCTGCGCGCCGGGAAACCGCGGAGCGAGAAGCGCGCGTTGGACGCTGCCCATCCTTGATTGCCCACGAGGCTAAGGGTCATCAGGTTGAAGCTGCGTTGCGGATAGGGCGCGCTGCTGCGGAACACATCGAACAGCGGCTGGTCCTTGTCAGTACCGAGGTAGAAGCGGCCGCTGAAATCGTAGGAGAAATTGAAGGACGAGAGTTCGCTGCTCACTGTGCCGCGCACTTCGCCGCCCTGTGGGGTACCCTTCACCTGAACACGGCCGGGATAGAACAGGACGGGCATGCCCTTTAGCGTGACGTCCAGGCCGGTGTACAGCTTGAGCGGCACGTGGGTCATGTCCGTGACAACCGGATCGCTCACCGGTACCGCACGCGGCACGCCTTGCGCATTGGATGTTCCGGGGTTCACCTTGATGTTGCTGAAGCCGATGCGTTGCGCGGGATCCTCCACGCGGAAGTTGGCATTGCCGGGAAGGTGTACGAAGGCCCCGCTGATCGTGGAACTGCCATCGCTGTTCTTCACGCGTGCGGTCACTTCCACCGGGAAACCGTGAATAGTGGTGAGGTCAAGGTCCTCCACGCGCTGAAGGGTCAACACCGCATACGGAAGTTGAGGGATCATCTTGAAGTCCGGCGGCGGGCCGGGCATCATGGCGTAGGTGATGGCTTGGGAAGTGCCGATGTAACTGATCTGCGCATCAGACTTCGCGGCATACACCGTGAAGGGGCCCATGGGCACACCGGAAAGGATGAACTCGCCATTCTCATCCGCCGTGGTCTGGTTCATCTGCGGCCCGTATTGGTCCGCACCGATCTCCACCCATACGCGTGCGCCGGGCACCTTCGTATTGCCGGGGATGCTTTCAACCCGGCCGGCCAGTTTGGTGCCCGTCTCGATCGTTTGATAAAGCGTAATCGGTTCCGGCGAGACGGGGTTCGTGATGATGCGCTCCACCGGCATCATATCACCGGGCGGGTCCACCTTCAGCCGGAACTCGGATTCGGGCGAGAGGAATTCGAAATAAACCACTCCCGCTTGATCCGAGATCCGTTGGCGCTCATCCAGGCGCACCACGGCACCCGCCACGGGTCCGTCGAAGGAGCTGAGCACCACCCGCAGGCGATGCCGCTTCTCCTTCACCGTGAAAACACCGATATCGCTGGGTTCAGTACCCGCATTGACCGGTACGTAGCGCATCGTGGTGATAGGGAAGTATTGGTCGCTCAGGGGGAGTACATGGATCAATCGCACACCGGACGGGCCGGGCACCTTGAACTGTTCAACGACGCTGAACGATGCATAGACGGTGGTACCGATCGCACCGGTGGCTCCGGTAGGGAACTGCGTGTAATCCGGCTGCTGGTTCTGGCCACCACCGCCACCGGTCGTGCCTGTCGGAAGCTGGATCATCCACGGCCCGGCGACCTGCTGGACGCCACTGCCGGATGTTCCGCCCGGGACCTGCACAACCCCCGATGGGACCCATTGGCCGCCACCACTATTTCCGGAGGGCGCGGCCGGCTGCATCACGGCCTCCGATCGGCCCCATGGACCATCGCCCACTTGCACATCGCAGCGCACGGGCTTGCCATCCTCATCCTGGATGGTGCCCATCACCAGTCCGTAAGGCTCAAGCAGGATGCCGCTGGTCATGTCCCATTGCAGGCCCATCTTCAGGTCCACCTTCGGGTGCGCCGGATCGCTGTTGTTGAATTGCTTCGGCTGGAAACCCTCTTCACCGGAACCGCTCGGCAAGGGCCTCACCATGGGGTGATAGCCGGGCTTGCTCACCGTGATGCTCGCGTGCGGACCAAGGAAGAACATGCCGTCCGTTGTTCCCTTCACCAAGATGTTGGAGAAATCGAAGAAGCCGTTCGCATCGGTGGTGCGTTTGAATTCAAGGTATTGGAAGTCGGCCTGCGCGGTCTGGTCGCAGCCCACCATGACCATGGGTACGCCAGTAGCGGCCTTGTCATAGTATAGCCGGAGCGTCACGGCGGCGTCGGGCAGGGGCTGTGTCACATCCACCATCACCCGGCCGATCACGCGTGGCTGCTGTGGCACCAGCGTCACGGGCACCACTTTCTCCGGCACCTCGAAACCACTGTTGCGCAGATAACGATGGTTCCCGTCAACGGTAGGTGCGTCCGACTGTCCTTTCGGGTAGGGCGCGGTCCAGGTGAAGTAGTTGTACAGCCCGCGGTCCTTGTCCGTGCTGCATTTCAGGAGATACTCATCCGGCGCGTAGGCGTCGTGGAACACCATGTTGTTGAACAGCGCACTGCCGTCGCTGCTCTTGGAGGAACAGCGTGATACCAAGGGGACCTCGCCGAGGCCGGGCATCGGCACGGTCCCATCAAGGTGCTGTCCTTCATCGGACGGCACGGCTTGCGGTGCATGATCCGTGGGACGTAATACGCTCACCTCCACATTGCCCATCGGTGCGCCAGAGCCGCCCATCTGGTAGTCGCATGCGCCCTGCGTCACGATCACCTTCAGGTCATAGCTGCGCACGTAGCAGGCTTGGTCGGGCAGTTCCACCACATCGCCCGGCTGGGCATAGATCTCCAGATCGGGGCTGCAGTAGTACGGTGAGATCACCTCGATCATCAGGACTTTGTACGCCCGTGATGCCTCCGTGCTGCCGTTCCATTGGTGCGCGGGTTGGCCGTACTTGTCGAAGGTGATGAAATAGTCGAGCTGGCCTGGCACGGGTATTCCTGTATAGGAAGGCTGGTGGTAGAACAGGTCGAACTCACCGTTGGGGCCGGTGGTGCCCGTGGCGATCTCTTTACCCATGTGCCATTGGTTGCCCTCCCCGACACCTCCGAACCCGCCGCCGGGAACATCATCCACGCCGAGGACGACGTGATCGGCCTCTCCCACCACTTGGCCCTTACTATCGCGCGACACCACACCTTCCAGCACCACGCGCTCCACCAGTTTGATCGGGATGTTCTTCAGCGGCTTGTGCCCCGATGCACCGACCGGGAAACGGTCCACCCATTTCTCGGTCGGGAAGTAGCTTACCTCCGTGGGTACCACGTCGTGCGTCAAACCAGTTCCCCAACTGCTGCTCGCGTTGGCATTCGATGATCCGCCGGGGAGATTGAACGCGCCCATGACCATGTTGCCTGCGTTCCATTCCGCCTGAACCGCGCCACCGCCTGTGGATGTGCCTGCGGTCGGTCCTTGGATCGGTCCTTGGTAGGCGACCCCGGCGCTCAAGACCACGTCGCTGATCGACACAGCTCCCGTTGGCTCGCCACATCCCGTGCGGCTGCTGTTCTTGAAGCGGTAAACCAGGCGGCCCTTGACGTGCGTGTCCTTGAGGGGGCCGATGGGCAAGACCGATACCGTGGTGGTGTTGCCGGTCACCACGGAAGTATTGATGCCCGGTCCCGGTGAGAGCGGTTTGATAACGAAGGTGCAGACCTCGCTCCGGCCCTTGTTCTCGATCATGATGCTGTTGGTGATGTCCCGCGCCACCACGCCCACGGCGTATGTGGTGTTGGTCTTCAGCGATGGATCGTACGGTTGCCACGGATAGGACGGCACCATCAGGTCGCTGCGTACCATGGGATTGCCCGCCACCCCGTCGATCGCGAGCCAGAGGGCGGCCGTGGCGTTCTGCCCCGGAAGCAGCTCAAGGACGTACAGGTCATAGCGCACATTGGCCATGTTGAAGTTCCCGACCGGCGGGCTCCAGGTGAACACGGGCCATTCGGTGTCCACCGTGCCATCGCACCAAGGGAAGGTGAGCACCGGCGGCTGCGCATAGCTGATGGTGAAGAAGAGGCAGCCGATCGGGGCCTCCGCCGACAGGGGTGCGTTGGTGTTGAAATCCAGGGCCTGCACGCAGAGCTCATAGTTGCCCTCGGGCAGGATCCCCGTCTGCATCACCGCGTTCTGTATCTGCTGCGGGGCATTGATCTGGAAATTGTTCTGGTCGATGAAGGCCAGTGCCTGTGAATTGGCTTGGATCACCTTGGTCTCCATGGCGCCCAAGGTGATCGGGGAGGACGGGGAGTAAGTGCTCTTCGTATGGCCGCTGTAGCCATTGTCCCCGGTGAGCGATCCGATCAGCTTCACGTCCAGCACCGCGTTCGTGGTGTTGGTCAGGTTCACCACCAACGACCCTTGGTAGTCGTTCAGGTATACGCTGTACGGCGGTGTGATGATCGGAGTCACCGACACCTGGTTCTGGGCACTGGCCGGGCCCATGATCAACACGGTGACAAGCAGGAGGGGGATGCGGGTTCTCATGGTCAGAAGCGGATGTCGACACCGATCAGCCCGGTGTCCTCGGTGAATGAAGGGATCGTGGGGTCATCGCTTGCATTGTCCTGATGGCTCAGGGTGAGGGTGAAGGCAAAGCGGCGGCCGGCCTGCATTTTCACTTGGAGGTTGAGCTGCCAGGTGGAGCCGTCGCCCCCTGCGGGCAGTGTATTGGCCAAGAAGTTGCTGCGCAGTTCCGCGCTCAGGCGCCCCTCCTTCAACCAGGAACGGCCGGCCTCCAGATGCACGCCCTTGCTGATGGTCTTCCCGATGAGACTTTCCGTGTTGCGGAAGATCAATCCGCCGCCCAGATGTGCCTGTGCGCGCTTCCAGTTCCGCGTGTAGGCCAGGTCGTTGTGCATGCCGGTCAATTGGGCATTGCTGAACGCATTGTCGCTGCGATCGCTGAGCGCGAAGTAGTTGAAGGTATAGGTGATCATATGCCCGCCGTTGCCGACCGTGAAGCGCGCGCGGGGCTGGACCAGCAGGTTCTGGCTCACCTGTTCCAGCAGGGCCGTATCGTTCAGGCTGGGCCGTACCGGGGTCTGGGTGATGCCGAAGTTGGTGTAGTTGACCAGGAATCCGAAGGCCTTCTTGCTGGTGTAGTTCAACCCGAGGTTGCCGATGATGCGCCGGGCGGTGGCGGTGCGCAGCTTCTTCAGGTTGTTGTGCTGCCAGCCCAAGGTGAGGTTGGTGCTCAGCCGGTTCATGAAGAGGCTGCTGGTCACTGTTCCGGTCAACTGCTCCACATCGGTCTGGAAATAGTAGGCGCCCATGCTCTTGTAGTCCGGGTCCACGCGGCGGTACACCAGTTTGTAGCGGGCGCGCTTGCGTTTGAGCGCGAGTCCTGTTTCCACGGCCATCAGCCCTTGCGTGCTCGTGCGTGGCACGAAGAAGCTGTTCACCGCGTTGGTGATCACACCTCCATCCTCCAGCAATTCATCGCTGCGCGCATCGCGGGTGAAAGCACTGCCGGCCAGGTCGAAGTCCCAGCGGAGCGCTTCCGACAATTTCACTTTTCCCACCAAGCCGACCACCAGATTTTCCGCAGGTGCCAAGTTGGTGCTCACCGGCTTGGGGATGGAACCGGCATCGTCACTTGCGCGCAACAGGACGAGATCCACGTGCTGATCCTCCGTCCCCACGCCCACTTTCACCGCGTACCCCATGCGCTTGTATGCCGCTACCGGCACATCACTGATGTATTTGGCGGGATCGTACATGGCGGTCGTGTCCTCCGCGACGGCCTTCCGGAAACGCCCGTAGATAAAGCCGAATCGGAATTTTCCGGGGTTCAGTTCCACCCCGGCCATCAAGGTCCGGTAGCCCGCCAGGGTGAATTTCGAGAATGACACATCGCGGTAGCCCAGATGCACCTTCACCCACTTGTAGTACGGGCTCATGCCGAACTGGTTGAACGGCTGCTGGAAGGAGCGCTGCTGGTCGCTGAGCACCACCATGAACGGCAGCTGGATCCCCTTGACAGTGGCGGTGGGCGTTCCGCTGATGGACCAGAAATAAGGCGTTCGCCGCGGATCGATGCCGTCCACATGGTAGAACCCGAACTGCGCCTGAACGCCCGCGTTGAACTGCACCGGGCTTTGCTGGCCGATCTGTTCAAGGTCCTGCGCGATCAGCGCGGCACAACCCAAGAAGGTGAGCACGAAGGACCAGCAGCGCATGGGGTTCCCTTGCATGACTGCCTGAAACTACCGGTGTCTGCACAGTCCATCGGGCATGATCAAGCAAGGGCCCCTTCTGATCGAGCATTCGGCCGCTCAGGCTTAGTGCGACCCGCTGCCCGGATCCCTCACACCTGGAATTTCGCATGGAACGCATCACGTTTGCTCTTCGCCAGGGGAACGCTGGTGCCGTCACCCATCACGAGGTAGCCGCCATCGCTGCGCATGTATTTCGTCAGGTGCAGCGGATTGATCAGGTGCGACTGGTGGCAGCGGAAGAAACCGTGCGGAGTGAGCATGTCGTCCAGGTCCTTGAGCGTGCGGGAGAGCAGCAGCTTGCGGCCGTCCTTCACATGCACATGCGTGTAGTTGCTGTCCGCTTCGCAACGCACGATGTCCTCCACGCTGAAGAATTCGACGCCATCACCGGTGGGCAACGCGATGCGCGGATGCCTTGCCCCTTCGGTCCCCATGTTGTGCATGAGCAAGCGCATCTGCTTGCCGGCGGCGATATCGCCGCGGAGCAGGGAGCGCTGCACGGCCTGTTTCAATTCGCTCGGTTGCACGGGCTTCAAGAGGTAGTCCACCGCGCTGAAGCGGAAGGCGCGTATGGCGTACTGATCGAAGGCCGTGACGAAGATCACCTGGCCCTTGATGTCGCCCAGCTTCTCCAGCACTTGGAAGCCGTCCATGCGTGGCATCTGCACGTCCAGGAAGATGAGGTCCGGCGCGTGCTGCTTCACGGCTTCGATCGCCTCCGGTCCGGAACTGCACAACGCCACGATGGATACCTCCGGGCAATGCTGTTCCAGTTCCATGCGCAGCGTTTCGCGGCTGTGCTTCTCGTCGTCGGCGATGATGGCGGTATGGCCCATGGCGGATCGTGTCAGGTGATGTCCTCGTGCATCAAGGGAATGAAAAGTACCACACGCGTGCCGCATGGCGATCCGCTCGCATCAACGAGGTCCTCCACCGTGGACCGGAGTCCCAGGCCGAGGGTCTGCGCGGCGAGTTCCATCCGTTCGGCGGTGATGCGCATGCCGAACGATCGTTCGCGATGGGCGGTCTTGTTCTTGATCTCCTCGGCCTTGGCACGGCCCACGCCGTCATCCTCGATCATGATCCGCAGCTCTTCGCTGACCATGCTGATGTCCACGGTGAGCGTACCGCGTTCCTCCTTGTTCATCAGGCCGTGCCAGATGGCGTTCTCCACGTAAGGTTGCACGAGCATGGGCGGAAGGCGGAGCTGCTCCGGGTCGATGTCCTCGGCTACATGGATCCGGTGATCGAACTTGTCTTCGAGCCGGAGCGATTCGATCTCGATGTAGAGCCGTAGCGCTTCCAGTTCGTCCTTCAACGGTACCAGGTCTTCGCGCGAGTTCTGGAGGATGCGGCGGATGAGCATGGCGAAGGTGCCGAGGTAGTCGGCGGTCTCACGCGGTGTCTTCGTCATCGCATAGTACTTGATGCTGTTGAGGCTGTTGAAGAGGAAGTGCGGGTTCATCTGCGCACGCAGGGCGTGCATCTCCACTTCGGCGAGCTGCTTCTGGAACGCGGCCTTGCGTCGCTCCTCCTTCCTTACCGAACGCAGCCGTATGCGGAAGAGGATGAACACCGCCAGGATGACAAGCAGGACCGCCATGATCTGCGCCAGCACCGTCCGGTACCAGGGCGGCGTGATGATGAAGGTGATCCGTTTCACATTATCGAGTGCCCGGCCTCCGCGCAGGGAGCGGAATTCCACTTGATATTGCCCGGCTTCCAGCGAAGCGAACTGTACGCTGCGTTCCGGGCCCAGCGCATGCCATGCGGAGTCGCGCCCAAGGATGCGATAGGCGTATTGGTAAGCGAACGGACGCGAGAGATCGATCGCTGCGAATTCGATCTGCAGGGGCAGGTCCGCTTCCTTGATGCGCATGGCCGATCCGTTAGCAGCCATTTGGTCCGGGGCGGTGTTGCTTGTCCGTGTGCGGATCCGCAACAGCTCGATCGTGGGCGCTGCGGGTTCGCGCAAGAGATCCGCGACGCGGAATACCTGTAGCCTCGGCTCATCATCCACGTGGAGCACGAGGCGACCATCGCGCGTCACGAGGATCCCGGCGTCGCCATCGGGCAGCGAGAGCAAGCCATCGTTGCGGTCGAAACGCCTGAAGGTCCCGCTCCGCGTATCGATCATAAGAACACCTTTGTTCACGATCCAAAGCCGGTCCTGCGTGTCGATGACCATGTGCAAACAGCGCTCGCGATCGAGGCCGGTGCGGGTATCGATCGGATGGGATCGGAAGGTGCCGTCCGCATCCACCTCCACGCGGCACACACCACCATGGGTCAGGCTCACCCACATGGCACCGCGGCTGTCGCGGACCACGCTGTACACCCCCTCGGAAGTGAACCCTGAACGGCCCGTGGGGTCCTTGCCGAAGTTGAAAAAACGGTCCTGCGACTCGTCATAAATGCTTAATCCGGCGTATGTCGCGATCCACATGCGCCTCAGCGTGTCCTGAGCGATCCCCCAGATCCTGGCATTGCTGATGAGGGAGTTGGCGTTGTTGGGATCATGCTTCAATTCCTTCACGGTTCCCCGGCCGCGTTGCCACACACGTACGCCGTTGCTTGTCCCGATCCAAAGCCGACCTTCAGAATCCTCGAAGAGACCGGCGGACCAAAAGCTTTCTTCCGGATAGATCGGGGCCAGGCCACCGGCACCCGGTTCCTGCACCAATGGACCGTCCCGGGATGCGACCCAAAGCCGGCCATCCCGACCGTACAGGATATTGTTCACACGGACAGTGGCACCACTGGACCCCCGTGGGGCGGGTACAACCTTCCACGTTCCATCCGCCACCTGCTTCACTACTCCGGCACCGTCGTATGTCCCTACGGTGATCGAAGCGTTGCGAGGGTCTTCCGCCATGGCCATTACCCACAGGGGGGTTGCTCCGGCCACGCCATCGTCCGGGAATTCGATCGTGCGGTAGGGGTACGGCGAGGCCGGCAGCACGAAGAGGCCGTTGTCCGTGGCCGCCAAGGCACCGCCCTTGCTCAGGCTCAGCACTTGGCTGGCCACGGAATGCTGTTGCGGGAGCATCGGGTCCACCATGGCATGGGCCGAGCGGATCGCTCCGTCATCTGCGTCCATTTCCAATAAGCCGTATTCCGACGCGACCCACAGCGTGCTGTCATCCTTGACCGAGATCGAGGTGGTGTATCCGCCCAGGACATCGTTCATCTGCATGATCGGCAGGTGCTCCGCCTTGGAATGGTCCAACCGGAAACGCCGCACGCCCTGCCCCCAGCTTCCCACCCAGATCCACCCTGCATGCACCACGGCAGGCACGGTCCTGTATTCCCTTTCGCCATTGGGTCCGAGGTATTCGTGGAACGTTCCTTCAACCGGATCGAATCCTGCGACAACAGCGTTGGTGGTGATGATCAATTGGCCGGGGCGATCGGGGTTGTCGGTAATGGCGGTGATGCGCTTATCGGGGAACCGGGCGGGCAGGGTGAAGCGCGTGCTTGTTCCATGGCCCGGGTCCACGCGTAGGAAGGCGTCACGCAAGACCGCCCAGATCATTCCGTCCTGGGCCACATGCACATAAAGAGCGGGCTCGTAGGTTGCCATGTCCGGCACCTTGGGCCGCCATGCGCTTCTGTGCACCACACGCCAAGCGCACAATCCGTTGTCGGTGGCCAACCAAAGCAGCGAATCGCCTTGCCAGACGATCCAATTGATGCCTCGGCCCGGAATGGCCGTGCTGTCCATCGGGTCATACGGCAGTCGCTCCACCGTGGTCCCGTTCGTCACAAAAAGCCCTTCCCCGCTTCCGATCCAAACGCGTCCTTCACGGTCCTCCACCATGGCTGACAACTGCCGGTCCGCCAGGTCCGTGAGGTGCGGATAGGCACGGAAGGGTTCGCCCTGTTTGTAGGGTTGGGCCGTGGCGCATGGCATCCCCGCGCCGCATAGAACGAGCGCGACGAGCGAACACTGCACAGCGAGGCGGTTCATGGGATCTCTCGGCACGGGCTGAAATTCGCCATTCGCAGCTTAGCATGAACTACAGATCGAGCAAGGAAGCCTCTTGATCGATCCATCGGTGCACAATGTCCAGCTTTCGGGGTCCGCCAGCGGTTTGCAGGATGGCGTTCGGGGTCGGCCACAGTGGATACGATGGGATGCGGGGTCGGGCGCTTACGGCGGCCCTGCCTATTTTCGCGGTCCATCGGCGCAACTCGCGCCGAGAACATATCTCAAACACCAGCACCATGGGACGGGTCTTCGAAAAACGCAAGCACCGGATCTTCGCACGCAACGCCAAGCTCAGCAAGCTCTTCACCCGCATCGGCAAGGAGATCGCCATGGCCGTGAAGGCCGGCGGCCCGAGCCCTGATTCCAACCACCGCTTGAAGGTGGCCATCCAGAACGCCAAGGGCATGAACATGCCCAAGGACATCATCGACCGCGCGATCAAAAAGGCCGCCGGTGGCAACGAGGCCGACTACTCGGAAATGAACTACGAGGGCTATGCCCCCGGCGGCGTGGCCATCTTCGTGGAAACCGCCACCAACAATACCACCCGCACCGTGGCCAACGTCCGCAGCTTCTTCAACAAATGCGACAGCACCCTTGGCAACTCCGGCTCGCTGTCCCATGTGTTCGACCGCAAAGCCGAGTTCGTGGTGACGGAAGAGGCGCTGAAGGGAATGGACACCGACGAGTTCGAAATGGCCTGCATCGACGCAGGTGCCGAGGACGTGATCCATGACGAGGAGGGCTTCATCATACTGGCGCCTTACACCGAGTTCGGCTCCTTGCAGCACAAGCTGGACGAATTGAAATTGGAGGCCAAGAGCGCCGAACTCAAGCGTTTTCCGTTAACCACCCACCCCGTGGACTTGGACACTGCGCGCAACGTGATGAAGCTGATCGACCTGCTGGACGAGGACGAGGACGTGAACACCGTGTACCACAACATGGAACTGAGCGAGGAGGTGGAGGCGGCGTTGGCCGAGGAGTGAACGCGGTCGGAAGGCCGAACGGAACGGTCGATGGCCCCCATCTTCGGTCCACAAGTGTGATCCCGAAAACATACCCATTTATGGGTATTGCAGGGATGTTGCCGCATGCTCAACTTTACCGTTCCTTGATCGGGTCTTTCCTACGCCGTCCACCAAACCCACACCCCATGTTCCCCTCGATCCTCCATAAAGTACCATCATCCACCGCTCTTCTGTCGGCCGTTTGCGCCTTGCTGCTCTCCGCTTGCGGGAGCGGTGGCGAAGGGGACATGTCCGCCTCTGCCGACACCACCTCACCGATGGCACGTGCGGCAGCTCCGATCACTTCCGATTGCGATAAAACGAACATCCAATACATGCACGAGGTCTATGACCTGGCAGACCGGGATTCACTTGCCAAGATCTTTGGGGATCACTTCCAAGTGGACGTGGCCGGGACCACGGTGGAGATGAAGGACCCCGTCCTGCGGATCTCGTGGAAGAGCATTGAGGCAGCGCAAAAAACCGTGGCCAAAGCCGATAAGCCCGTGCGGGGGATCTACATCAACTATGGCCTGGACGGGGACAAGTTCCATCCCATTTTCGAGTTCATGTACCCGGACCCGGCCAATGGCAACCTGCAGGTCTTTGCGGGTAAGCCCTTCAGCTTCGATGGCACGGACCTGAAGCCGGAAACCGACCCGAAGAAATACACCGACGCCTATTTCAAGGACATCCGCGTGGACCGCACGGGCAGCGGATCCAGCGCGCTCAAGGACACGGGTGACGAACCCGACCCTTTGGGCACTTGGTACCCATATGCCGACAAAGTGAACAACCTGTTGGAGCAGAACCCCGTGAAGGACACCGTACTGGTAATAAGCTGCATCAGTCAGCAACTGTGTTACGGGGCGCTTGCGTCCCTTCCGGCTCCCCACTTTGAATTCCGGCATTTGTTAGCCTTGCATGTGGCCGATGGAACAAAGGACAAGTTGACCACCGGCAGCTTTGACCCTTCGAAACGCCTTGTCGACCACGCCATGGACCTGGGCCACCTATGCCCTCCGAATTGCTCAACGGGAAAACCCTAGTGTTCCGAAGGAAGGTCTCTGCCATCATGGGTTGTCTTCATTCGGCCCATTAATTTTCCACGGATCCAAGCCGGACATGGATTGGTCCCACATTCCCATTCTGATATCGGACGCGAGCATCGTCTTCGCGCTCTGGAGCTGCTTACGCATAAAGCGGCCCCGGCAACAGTTCTTTTCAATCCTGCTCTTGGTGCTCGTGATCGACTTTTTAACGGAGCTGGTCGGCTATTTCGCCATCCGGGAAGGGCTTCGCAATGCACCGATGTACAACGTCTTCGCCGTTGTTGAATTTCTATTGATACTGCGGCTGCTGGCCGTCCTCCGTCCCGGAAGCAAATGGCCGTTCATCATCACGGCATTCTTGGGCTTGGCAGGCTGGACCTGGAGCTGGTCCCGCTGGCGGTCCTTTGATTTCCTGCTGACCGAGGGTATTTCAATGGCCAGCCTGTTGATCACCCTTTGGGTCGTGGTGCTGCTTTGGCGGCTTTCGGAGGAAAGCCGGACACCCTTGGGCAAGGTGCCCGAATTTTGGGTACTTACGGCTTTGCTGGTCTTCTACGGTGCGCTCTTCCCCATCATCGGTCCCTTGCGCCTGCTCTACGAGGATTCCCCCCAATTGGCCTCATATCTCTATTCGATCGTACAGGTCCTGTCCGTGGTGCGTTACGGCTTGATCGGCTATGGTTGTATCTTGGAGGCGCGGGCACGGCGAACGCCCCTGAAGGAATGAACGGCACCGATCTGGCCTTGGGCATCATCGTGGCAACACTGTTGCTCGTGCTGCTGATCGGCACGGTGCTGCTGATGTTGGTGCGCAACACCAGCCGCCGGCACCACCACCGGGCCGAGCTGGCCGAGCTGGACCTCCGGCACACACGCGAAGTGCTGACGGCTGAGCGGGAAGCCACGCAGCACACCCTGCAGGAGGTGGGCGCGGAGCTGCACGACAATGTTGCCCAGTTGCTGATGGTGGTCCACATGGGGCTGAACTGGGGGGCCGACGACCAGCCTCCGGACCCGCGCTTGGACCCCGCCCGGGTAGCCTTGGCGGAAAGTATCAGCGAGATCCGCAGGCTCGGTCATACGCTGAACACCGACATGTGGGAGAAGCGGACATTGGAGGAGGCCCTGCGGGACATGACCGAACAGCTGGGACGCACGGGAAGACTGTCGGCGCGCGTGGTGGTGAAGGGAATACCGGCCCAGTTGCCCGGCGATGTAAGCACGATCCTTTTTCGCGTTTGTCAGGAGGTGGTTACCAACATGGTGAAGCACAGCGGTGCGGACGCGCTCACGATCACCTTGCACAGCAGCCCGTTCGGCATCATCTTGGCGGACAACGGGAAGGGCTTCGACCCGGCAACGGTGATGGCCAACGCCGGCCTTCACAACATCAAGCGCCGCTGTTCGCTCATCGGGTTCGAGGCCGAATGCCGATCGGCGCTTGGCAAAGGCTGTACGTGGGAGCTGCGGCAACGTGTTCCTGTGCCTTCCGGTCAAACCTCGAGCAAGGGGTATGTACACGCTTTCAACTCACCTTGAAACGGATGTGGTAGCGCGTTCCCGTGCCGTCACTTTCCAGGGTCATGAATCCGTCGAGCTGCTCCACAAGGCTTTCGATCAGGCTGCGGCCCAACGTGCCGGTGTCGCCGGTCAACTTCTCCTCGGGTATCCCTTGGCCATTGTCGCTGTATTGCAGATCGAACTTATCATCGTCTGCACGATGGATCCTTAAATTGATGAAGCCCTCCTGCCCTTCGGAGAACGCGTGCTTGAACGAATTAGTGATCAGCTCGTTGAGGATCAAGCCCAAGGGCACCATGGTGTCCAGGTCCAGTACGAGGTCCGGATCTATCGCGGTGCGGTAGCGGATGCTTTCACGGACCTTGTTCAACTGCACCAGCTCCGCAAAAAGATCCTTGATGTACTGGGACAGGTCCACTTGCGCGAGGTCATCACCCTTGTACAGCTTCTCATGGATCAGGGCCATGGAGGCCACACGGCTTTGGCTCTGCGCGAAGATCTGCTGGAGATGCTCGTCCGCAATGGTACCGGATTGCAGGCGGAGCATGCTGGCCACCACCTGCAGGTTGTTCTTCACCCGGTGGTGGATCTCGCGGATGAGCGTCTGGATGCGCTCATTGGCCTTTTCGAGCTTCTCTTTTTCCTCGCGGAGCGCACGGTTGTTCTCCATGTCCCGCTCACGTGCGGACTTGAGGTTGTCCCGCATCCGGGTAAGGGAGTGGCCCAGCACGTCCTGGTCCCCGCGCACGATCACAGGAGTCTCGTAGTTCCCCTTCCCGATGGCGTCCGCGCTGGCGGAAAGCGAGCGTATCGCCTCGATCATCGCGTTGAAGGACCCGGCCATGTGGCCCACTTCGTCATTGGAGGTCACCGGGACACGTGCGCGCACATCGCCCTGGGCCAGCGCCGAGGCCGCATCGGTGACCTCCGAGACGGTGCTGCGGATCCCGCGCATGATCACCACGGCCATCACGGCCACTGCGCCCACTACGCCCAATAGGGCCAGCAGCACCAGCAGTAAGCGGTTCCGCGCCGCGCCGGAAAAGCCTTGGCTGGCCACGATGATCGAGTCGATGGAACGCTCCTCCACCTCCCGCATGCGCTCCATGGTCTTGCCGCTCAGCTCCCACCATTCCGCGGCGGTGGTGCCCAGCCCACTGACTGAGCGCTTCTCATGGACGGTACCGATCATGGACCGTACGAAATTGACCTCCGGGCCTTGGAAGGTGCTGCGGTAGTAACCCAGCACGTCGGGCGTGGCGTCGCGCTGGAACAGCACGGTGCTCGTTTCGTACACGGCGATCCGCTCGTTGAGCTCACCAAGGCCCGCCGTACTGAGCGTCCCGGTGGCGAAAGCGCGCAGGATGCGGTTACGGATGTCGTTGAGCGCCTCCTTCGCGTTGAGCAGACTTTGGTGAGCAAATAGCTTGTCGTTCGTCTCCGGGTCCATCGCCTGCTTGGAGACCTCCCCCAAATTGCGCAGCAGTTCATTGTCCATGGCCCGATAGACCTCTTCGGCATGCGCGGCCGAGATGTTCCGTGCGTCGACCCGCTCGCGGTAGCTCTCCAACGGCCGAAGCACGTCACCGGGCCGCAGGAGGGGATCGATGGTCAAGCCCGGATCGTTCAGCCGCGTGATGTACGCGTCGCTTTGTACGCGGACCAGTTCCAAGAGACGGGCGTTCGGCAAGACCCCCTCCATCGTGGCCACGGTCACCGCACTTTCATTCTGCAGCCCGTCCACCACGTCGCCGATCACGCGGATGTTACGGGCCTGATTGGAAACGTAGCCCAGTACATCATTGCGCTTGATGCTGGAATCCACCTGCTTGCTGATAAGCGCAATAAGCCCGATCACCGGGATGCCCAGAGTGAACAGGAACTTGGTGCGTATGGGAAGGTCGGCAAAGCGCCAGGTCATCTGCCGACGAATGTAGGGGAAGCAGCGATGCCATGCGTTCTACATTTGGCCGGCGCCCGCCCAATTGCCTGTGCGCCAAAAGCCAAAGAGCCGCCATGGACATGAAAGCCAAGTTCGCCCTGTTGGGGGAGAAGACCGGAGAAGCCTTGCTGGGAGGAGGCACCGAACGCATCGACGCCCAGCACAAAAAGGGCAAACTCACCGCCCGCGAGCGTATCCACCTGCTGCTGGACGAAGGTTCCTTCCAGGAGATCGGCCAATTGGTGACGCACCGCAGCGTCCACTTCGGGCTGGACAAGCAGCACTTCCTCGGCGACGGCGTGATCACCGGCTACGGCACCATTCAAGGGCGTACCGTCTACGTGTTCTCGCAGGATTTTACCGTGCTCGGCGGCTCCTTGGCCGAGGCGCACGCGGAAAAGATCTGCCGCGTCATGGACCTCGCCATGCAGAACGGCTCCCCGGTCATCGGCCTGAACGACAGTGGCGGCGCGCGCATCCAGGAGGGAGTGGTCTCTCTTGGTGGCTATGCGGACATCTTCCACCGCAACGTGATGGCCAGCGGCGTGGTGCCGCAGATCAGCGCCATCCTCGGCCCCTGCGCGGGCGGTGCCGTGTACAGCCCCGCCCTCACGGACTTCGTGCTGATGGTGGAGAGCACCAGCTACATGTTCGTCACCGGCCCCAACGTGGTGAAGACCGTGACGCACGAAACGGTGACCGCCGAGGAACTCGGCGGTGCCAGCACCCACGCCTCCAAGAGCGGCGTGGCGCATTTTACCGCGCCGGACGAAATGGACGCCCTCGACCAGTTGCGCCGCTTGGTGGGCTATATGCCGAACAACTGCGAGGAACGCGCACCCGTGCTGCCGTACGAGCCCGGTGACGAATCACGCCCCGCGCTGAACACCATCCTGCCGGAGAACCCCAACCAGCCCTACGACATCCGGGACGTGCTGAACGCGGTGATCGACCCCGACAGCAGCATGGAAGTGCATGCGGAATATGCGCGTAACATGGTGATCGGCTTTGCCCGCGTGGCCGGTGAGACGGTGGGCTGCGTGGCGAACCAGCCCTCGGTGCTCGCCGGCGTGCTGGACATCGATGCCAGCATCAAGGCCGCCCGCTTCGTGCGATTCTGCGACGCCTTCAACATCCCGTTGCTCGTCTTCGTGGACGTTCCCGGCTTCCTCCCCGGCACCGAACAGGAATGGCGCGGCATCATCGACCATGGCGCCAAGCTGCTGTATGCCTTCAGCGAGGCCACCGTGCCACGCATCACCGTGATCACACGGAAAGCCTACGGCGGCGCGTATGACGTGATGAACAGCAAGCACATCGGCTGTGACATGAACTACGCGTGGCCCGCTGCGGAGATCGCCGTGATGGGCGCGAAAGGTGCCGCCGAGATCATCTTCCGCAACGACATCAAGAAGTCGGCGGACCCGGAGGCCACCCTTGCGGAAAAGGAGGCGGAGTACAAAGAACGTTTCGCCAATCCTTACGAGGCAGCCGCGTTCGGCTTCATCGACGAGGTGATCCAGCCTTCGGAGACCCGCCAAAAGGTGATCGAGGCGTTGCGCATGCTCCGCAACAAGGCCAAGCGGCTTCCCCGGAAGAAGCACGGCAACATCCCGCTGTAAGCAACCACGGAAGGGCTGGGCGGAGCGGGTGCCTGTATTTCAGGTCGTCCGCCCGGTTAGGGCTATCGGGTCTTGAGCGCCCTGCGGGCGCACAAGACCGAGTGTTCTTTACCACGGATGGACACGGATAGGCACGGATCCAAGCTCCATGATCGATGAGCGCATGCGCTATGACCCTATTGTTCTGTTCTGGCCCTCATCCGTGCAGATCCGTGTGTATCCGTGGTTCCTTGAATGCTGTGCGAAGCGCCGAAAGGCGCGAGAAATAAGACCCGATAGCCCTGCCCGCCCGGTTCTTTGTCACGGCGCGGCGGCTATTTTCGCAGCATGCGCCACCCGCTGCCGAGGCATCCTTCCTTCCGCCGCCACCGGCCGCTCCGAGCATTGGTCCGAGTATCCGTGCTGGCAATGGCCTTGGCGCATTGGGGCACCGCACAAGCACAGCCTGCGGCCGCTTCGGTCCCGCAAGTGCTGGCACTGCCGGATGACACGGCCAAGGTGCTGAAGCTCTCCGACCTCTGCTTCGCATACCGCCGAACGGATGCGGACTCGGCCCTGATCCTTGGTAACGCCGCGCTAAGGCTTGCCCAAAAGCTGCAATATCGGCGCGGTGAGGCGCAGGCCTGCAACGACATCGCCATCCTCCATATCGACCGCAGTGACTTTACCGCAGCGGACAGCCTGTTGCGGCGCTCGCTCGGCCTGCGTACCCAGCTCGGCGACTCCGCGGGCATGGCCGCCGTGTACAACAAGCTCGGCATCATCTATCAGGCCCGCTTCATGCTGGAAGAAGCCTTGGAAGAGGACCTCAAAGCCTTGCAGATCTATGAGCGGACCGGACCGCCCGCCCATGAAGCCGCCATCCTGAACAACATCGCCATCCTGCGCTTCAACCTGAATCGACTGCCCGACGCCCTGGCCACGCACCGCCGAGCGGCCGCGATCCGAGCCCGCATCGGCGACGGGGCCGGACTGGCCGCGTCGCATGGCAACATGGCCAACGTGGAGGTACAGCTCGGCGACACCGCAGCGGCCATCGCACACTACGAGGAAGCCATCGCCTACTTCCGCGAACAGGACCAGAAGCCCGAACTGGCCGTGCAGTTGAACAATCTGGCCGGCATCCACCTGGCCCGCGGCCAGCTGGAGGAAGCTGCATCGGGCTATGGCGAAGCCCTCTCGATCCGTACGCAGGCGGGCGAACGCAAAGCCATCGCCTCCTCCCTGATCGGGCTGGGGGGCACCCGCTTGCGGCAGGGACGCTTCGACGAGGCCCGGCGCATGCTGCTGAACGCTCTGGCCATGAGCCGCGCCGTGGACGCCCGCAGCGAGCAGATGCAGGCGCTGCTCGATCTGGCCCGTCTTCACGCCAAGCTCGACCATGGGGACAGCTCCTTCTTCTACCACCAACACTACGCCGCCTTGAAGGACTCGGTCTTCACCGCCGACATGAGCGCGCGGCTGGCACAGGCCGAAACGAAATTCGAGACCGCGAAAAAGGAACGTCGGATCCTGGCCCAACGGGCAGAGATCGCGGAGCTGGAACAACAAGGGGAGCACCGCAGATTGTGGCTCGTCACCGCCGTGGGCGGATCGGCCTTGGTGCTGGTGACCGCGCTGTTGCTGTTCCAAGTACAGCGGCGCCGGGCACGGGCAAAGCATGATGCGGCCCTCATCACCGAGCGCGAGGCCGGGCTGCGCGGTGTGATCAAGGCCACCGAGACCGAGCGCACCCGCATCGCCCGCGAATTGCACGACGGCGTGGGCCAGCAGCTTACCGGCCTCAAGTTCCGCTTGGAGGAACTTGAGGCCAAGGCGGATACGGAACACGGCAGCGGAAGCTCTGCAGTTTCCGAGGCATTGGCCATCGCGGACGATGCGGGCCGCGAAGTGCGCGACATCGCCCATGCCATGATGCCGCGCGCATTGGGCGATCAAGGTCTGGGCCCGGCCACTTCGGACATGCTTGCACGCGTCCTCGCGGGTGCGGGCATCACCCATGAGTTCGATCAGTTCGGCCTGCAGGACCGCTTGCCGGCGGACGTGGAGGTGGGCGTGTACCGCATCGCCCAAGAGCTGGTGCAGAACACCATGAAGCACGCCCAAGCGCGACAAGTGAACCTCCAATTACTGAGGAACAACGGGCATCTCGTCCTGCTCTATGAGGATGACGGCAAGGGCATGGACCTTGGTGCAGGCCACGACGGCATCGGGCTGCGCAACATCCGTGAGCGGGTCCGGGCCCTGCGCGGCATTTTCACCATCGGCAACGGTGAGGTCCGCGGGATCCACGCCACCCTACGGATTCCGCTGGACGCCGGTTGATCGCATCGGCATCCCCATCTTGCGCCCTGATCCGATCACTTGCAATGGAATTGAAGACACCGGTGAGGCTCGTGTTGTGCGACGATCACCGCATCATCACCGACGGGCTGCAGCGACTGCTGCAGGATGCGGCATGGGTGGAATGCGTGGGCACCGCTGCCTCGGGCAAAGAACTGCTCTTCCTGCTGGAACACCTTTCCGCTGACATCATCCTGCTGGACCTCGACATGCCCGGCATGGACGGTGCGGAGGCCATGCAGCAGGTCAAGGACCGGTGGCCCCGGACCAAAGTGATCATCCTCACCATGCACGATGGGCCCAGCATGGTGCGCCGCCTTATGGAGCAAGGTGCCGATGGCTACCTGCTGAAGACCTGCGGGCGGGATGAGCTGTTACGGGCGATACAGGCCGTGCATGAGGGGAACAAGCACTTTTCCGCGGAGATCACCGAATCCTTGCTCAAGCATCGGGCGGAGGTCTCATCACGGGAAGACCGCCTCGGTGCGATCAGCGAACGGGAACGCGAGGTGCTGGCCGCCTTGGCCCAGGGCCTCTCGAACAAGGAGATCGGCGATCGCCTCTTCATCTCACACCGCACCGTGGACACCCACCGCAGCAACCTGATGAAGAAGCTGAACGTGCATAACCTCGCAGGCCTGGTGCGCTTGGCCATGTCAGCAGGCCTCGTTCGATAGGAAGGATCCGCACCGTGAGAAGGAAACGTAACTTTAGGCCAAACCCAACACCCGCACACCATGCTCTTGAAGATCCTCGCCCTCACCGCTTTCACCGGCATAGCGTTCACCGCTACTGATCTGCCCGACCTTACCATCGGCACCGCCGCACCCGCTATGGACGTGAAGTTGAAGGACGTGATCGGCGGTGAGCGCAGCCTGAAGGACATCGCCGGGGAGAACGGCCTGCTGGTGATCTTCAGTTGCAATACCTGTCCCTTCGTCATCGGCAGCGAGGGCAGCGAAGGCTGGCAGGACCGCTATGGCGCCCTGGCCAAAGGATGCGCCGCGAAGAAGATCGGCTTCGCGCTGGTGAACAGCAACGACGCCAAGCGCGACGACGGTGACAGCTACACCGACATGCAGCACCAATACAAAGAGCACAACTATGGTGGTAGCTACCTGCTGGACCAAGGCCATGCGCTGGCCGATGCCTTCGGTGCCCGCACCACGCCCCATGTCTTCCTCTTCGACAAGGACATGAAGCTGGTCTACAAAGGCGCGATCGACGATAACGTGAAAAGTGCCGACGGCGTGAAAGAGCCGTGGCTGCGGAACGCCATCACCGCCGTAGTGGAAGGGCGCGCACCGGAACCGGCCACCACGCGCAACATCGGGTGCAGCGTGAAGCGGGAGTGAAGCCTGCACGGATAGGATTGGAGAAAAGTATTTCGCATTACCCACAAGTCGCCCCGGCTGACCATGCCGGAACGCAAGATCTTGCTGACCGGGAAGAGTTGCGGGAGCGTGGGACCTTGTGTACATCGTGATAATTCACTTGTTTTGTTAGTTCATGGCCAGTAGATATTCGCGTCGATGGTCCGCAGCGGTGCTGAGGATGGCGCTCCTAGTGGTATGCGTCATCACCTTCTCCCCCGCCAGCCATTGTCAGGTGGACCAGATCCAAGCGGTGATCACGGGTATCGTTTCGCCACAACACGCAGCCGAGATCAATGCGGTGTTGGCGGCCCAGCCTAACGTAGTGATGAGCAGGACCGATATGTACACGAAGAACCTGCTGATCCATGCCTTGCCGGAATGCACGCTTGACCTGGGCGCTATAAACACCCTCATCCAGCCATTCGGGGTGAGCGCACACTGCTTCAAGCGCGGACCCCTCGCCCCTAGCGGCCAATTCAAGCATTTGGATCCCCAGGCATGCAACTGCGGCCCTGCGCTGAACCGGTGAACGAACATAGGGTGAAGATGGCAAACCTCCCGACATCCATCCTCCGCCCCCTGTTGTGCGCGATGGCCGTCGGATGCATGATCACAGCGAGTGGGCAGTGTACGAATACCACGGCATACGGCTCCGCCGCCGCCCCCACGAGCACTACCCCGGTCACCATCAGCACTTGCAGTTTCCAGTCGGAATACAGCACCATAACGGGCATCGTCGCGGGAACGTCATACACGGTCACCAGTGACTGCGGAGGCTACATCACCGTGCGACGAGTCACCTACAACGGGACGTTTGTCGCGAACGGTAATTCGCCATTGACCTTCACGGCACCGACGGCCGGCACCTATTACTTGCACTGGAACACCAACGCAGCTTGCGGAACGGCGAGCAACTGTTGCACTACGACGATCGCCTGTACTTCATGCCCCCCTCCTCCAGGACAGTGCACGGCGGTGAGCATCCCGAGCCTGCCCGTGACCGGACAGGCCGTTATCTGTCACGCTTCCGATCTGCTTACGAGCACGAACGTGGGGATCTGCGGCTCGGGCAGTACGCTCTATCTTGGAGGCAACGAAGCCCTGTACTCGGTGACGCCCACCACCACGGACAACTACGTGATCAATTACGCCGGACAGAGCTACAGTTCGATCTGGGTATACAGTGGTGCATGCCCTGCTGCCGGGGGAATGTGCCAGGGGTCGGTAAGTGGTACTGGCACCGCTCAGAGCCTCGTCGTAACAATGACGGCCGGGGTGCAGTATTGGATCATCTTCGATACGTGGCCCACACCTCAGAGCCCCTGCCCGGGTACGTTCAGCATCACCGTTTCCTCGGTACCCCCTCCGGTGACGGCCAGCGATTGCATTCTGGCAGTGCCCGTGTGCACGAACATCGATTTCCAGATCGACCCCAATGGCTTCGGAAACACCAATGAGATCCCTCCGCTCGGCTCCTATGGCAATCCCGACTATGGCATTTTCTCGTTCACGCCACCGTACTACAATCCCTGGGGCACTTATAACGAAGGCTGCTTGCGGAACGAGGAATTGAACAGTACGTGGATGGTGGTGAACGTGCTCACCGGCGGCTCGTTGGCCTTCACTTTCGGAGGCTTGGGCACACAAACAGGCTTCTACGACTGGGCCATGTACCCGTACGATGCCAGTGCGTGCGGTGCCGTTGCGTCCAATGCACTCGCGCCGGTACGCTGCAATTGGAACGGCGTTTCGTTCGGGGGGACCGGCTTGGCAACCACACCTCCCGCCGGGGGGGATCCGAGCAATTTCGAGCCACCCTTGAACGTAGGGGCCAATACACAATGGCTCATCTGCTTCAGCAATTGGAGTTCTGTGACCACTACGGTACCCCTGCAGTTCGGTGGCACTGCCGGGGTGAGTTGTTCTCCGTTGCCCGTGGAGCTCTTATCCTTCGAGGCCAAGGCCATCGACCGGGATGTGGCTTTGGAGTGGGTCACGGCGAGCGAGTTGAACAGTTCGCACTTCGATGTGGAACGCTCCGGCGATACGGGGACCTGGGAAAAAGTGGATGTGGTCGACGCGGCGGGGAACTCACAGATGCCGATCCGCTACGCCACTACGGACCATGCGCCGCTGCCGGGCTTGAGCTATTATCGGCTGCGGACCGTGGACTTGGACGGGAGCTTCAAGTTCTCGCCGGTGGTCCCGGTGCAATTGATCCAGGACGCATTGCTATGCTATCCGAACCCGAGCAATGGAGCGTTCATGGTATCGAGCGTTCCTGATGGCGCCGTGATCGATGTTCGGGATGCGCTGGGCAGGTTGGTCGCAGTGGATGTGCTGCCGGGGGCCACGGGCAATACACAGGTGAAGCTACAGTCCCCGACGCCAGGCGTGTACAGCGTGCGCGTGAGCTACAATGCTGTGGTCGTGACCGGCAAAGTGCTTATCGCCGAGCAATGAACCCTGCTCCTTCAATCGGGGATCGATCACGATCGTGACCGGTACATCATTGCATCGGGGCAGCAGCAGAGAGCCACGTTCACGCTGCGTTTACGATCATAAACGACGGACACACTGCGCCGGTTCAACAAGCACTAGGCACCGTTCCCCTCTCCTCCGCGACGGCGCTTCACGCGCACTAAGACAATGACCATGATCCCTATGATCGCCGCACCGATGTAATAGGGAATGTGGGGCTTCGGTATGGGCCACCACTTCCGGACAGGTGGTCGCTCATCGCCGATCACCTTGCCTGAAAGTGGGTAATGCAGAAGGAGGATGTCATTATCGCCGGCAGCGGTCAACGGCAATACATGCTCCGCAGAGGGGTCATAGTCGACATCCGAACTGCTGTTGATGCCGGTTGTGTATATGTTGTTGGTCGCCAAGGCAACGCTTTCTACGAATTCGTTCAACGAACCCCAAAGCTCCCGCAAGTCTTCCCGGCCCAACGGTAAAGTGAGCCTGTCTGCCGCAGGCATGGCTCCTGACCATACAGGCCGGGGCGACTTGTGGGCATACGCTCAGAAGCCGATAAAGGCACGGAAGCTTCCGGCAGTCTTCAGACTGCCGCACGGAACTACCTTCGGAGCTGCATGAGCCGTAGCTACAAGTTCCACGATCCCGAAGGAACCTACTTCATTTCCTTCGCCACCGTCGAGTGGGTGGACGTGTTCACTCGGCGCGAATACAAGGACATCATTGTGGACAGCCTGAGACATTGCCAGGAGAAGAAAGGCCTGCTGTTGTACGCCTGGGTGATCATGAGCAACCATGTGCATTTGATCGCGGCGGCGGCAGAAGGCCATGCCTTGCCGGACATCCTGCGGGACCTCAAGAAATTCACATCCTCGCAGATCTTAAAGGCCATTGCAGATAACAACCAAGAGAGCCGCAAGGAATGGATGCTGCCGATCTTTGCCAAGGCCGGCGCGGCCAACTCGAACAACATGCATTACCAGTTTTGGCGACAAGACGATCGACCCGTACAGTTGATCTCTGGGGAGGTGATCACGCAGAAGTTGAATTACTTGCACGATAACCCGGCGGTGGAGGGTTATGTGGAACAGGCGGAGGATTACGTTTACAGCTCAGCACCGGCCATTGCAGGAAAGCCGGGTCTGCTTAAATTGGAGCCGTATTAAGGTCTTGGTGTGAAGTCCGAAGACTTCACGGATAAGCATGGATGGAAGCATCGTACAGCACCCACAAGTCGCCCCGGCTATCCATGTTGGAACGCAAGTTTTTGCTGGCCGGGAAGACTTGCGGGAGCGTGGGGCCTGTAAACACTATTTCTCTTAGCCCGCAACAATCAGCTTTACGAGCCGCCCAAGTATCCGAGGCCCAATATCTAAGGGAAACGCTTCGAAGATGACCGGCACCAAAGACATAATCAGGTTATTGGTCGAATATGCAAGAATACAGAAGGAGCTTGTTGATAGGATATTCGCTAATCATGACCACCCATCAGGGCGTGAAAACTTTGTTTCATCTATTCCTAAATCTGGATTTGTGACAACCAATGAGTATTGGGAGTATCACGTTCACGGATCTGGAATAACGTTCAAGCAGCCAAGGAGCGGTGTGGTGGTGGACGCGCACGCTGCGATGGTTGAAGTGCCAAATGGCATAGACTCATGGCGTATCGGGACATATTTAGAATCGTGTGGCATTGATACCGTTTCATACAAGGGCCATCATTATCCTGTTGATTACGCTTCACTGCGAGAGTTATTCACGAGAATGCAAGGCGATAAGATGTTATCCCCGTCCGGTGTTGTGGAGAATGTTTTGCACCCACCCGTCCCGCCATTGAAAAGTGCATAACTCTTGCAGCACTTGGTGGGTAGTTGGGCAGTAGTCACAAGCAAACCCTTGTGCAGGAGAGTAATGCAGAGCGTGAGTTACCCGTGCTACTTCCAAGAGAAACCCGGAATGAACACTTCGAAATTTCGAAGTGGCAGTTTTAAGGAGGTGTGGACCGCATCTTGATCAGTTGTCCGTCATTGGATCGCGGAAGAAAGGACCCGGGATCCGAAACGGATCGCCATCATCCCATCGAAGTTCCGTCGGATCGTATTCCAAGACCCATTCTCCCCCGCTTGAGGTCTGTGGCCCATCCCCTATTGGTTCATGCAACCGCCACAATTCCCTTTCCTATTCTCTTCCAATCGGATCCCCCTCACCTCTTGGACCGGTTTTCGGAAATTGGGTTTCAGCTCCGGGTGTACGTACGCCTCCATCGGGGTCAGGCCTTTGAGCGTGCCATGCGGCCTTACGGAATTATAATCCTGCACGAACTGGATGAGCACCTTCTTTAAGGCGGGGAGTGTGCGCGGGTTGTAATGCCGCAGATATTGCTTGAGGATCTTGTTGATGGCCTCGATGGGGGAGTTGGAAAAGCGAATGTCCCGCTGCGCGATCAACTTGGTGATGAGCGGATCCTTGGTAGCATCCAGGAGTGCCTCAACACAGTCCGCATGGTTTTCACCACCTGCGTCGGCGACAAGGTTGGCGTTCACCTGCCCAGGATGGTATTGGTGAATGGTAGTGATGGCCTGGCGCAGCGCTTCCACCACATTGACGGCGTGCTTGCCGAGTGCGATGTTCCACCCCAAAATGGCTTTTGAGAAGTTATCACTCACCAGCACGATCGCGGCCTTCAGGTCATGGTCCAAACCCCAGAAGGTGGTATCCACATGCAGGTATTCATTAGGGGTCGTGGCCCGGATACCCTGCCTCTTTACCAGCCCTTTAAGTCGCTTGCGCTTTAGGCCGAGCAGCGCGGCGTAGTTGTAGAAGGTGCTGAGGGCCGGGGTTAGGGTGCAGTCCAAACCCAGCGCTCGTGCCGCTTCCCGCTCGGTCACTTCTTGAATTGTTGGAAACTTCATTTCCTTTCCCAGCGGAAGGGTTCTTCCTTTGTGCGAAAGGCACAGGACCATGAACGTATTGTTGATCGGCGGCGGGGGCAGGGAACATGCCTTGGCCTGGAAACTGGCGCAGAGCTCCATGTTGGACGAGCTGTATGTGGCCCCGGGGAACCCCGGCACGGTGCGGCACGGGCGCAATGTGAAGCTGGACCTGAAGGACCAGCGCGCGGTGCGGCAGCTCATCATCGACAAGCGCATCCGCATGGTGGTGGTGGGCCCTGAAGGTCCGCTGGTGGACGGGCTGCACGACCGCATCGCGGCGGACCCGCAGCTCAAGGGCTTAGTGACGGTGATCGGCCCGAAGGCTGCCGGTGCGCAACTGGAGGGAAGCAAGGAATTCGCCAAGGAGTTCATGTTCCGGCACAACATCCCCACGGCGGCGTTCCGCGCCTTCGGTAAGGACCAGTTGGCCGAGGCGATCACACACATCGGCCGCATGGAGGCACCGTACGTGATCAAGGCGGACGGGCTAGCGCAAGGCAAGGGCGTGGTGATCTGCGCGGACCGCAAGGAGGCCGAAGCGACGCTGAACGCGATGCTCGGCGGTGACAGCTTCGGTGCCGCCGCGGAACGCGTGCTGATCGAACAGCACCTCACGGGCGTAGAGGTATCGGCTTTCCTCATCACCGATGGCGAGGCCTTCAAGATGCTTCCCGTGGCCAAGGACTACAAGCGCATCGGCGACGGCGACACCGGGCCGAACACCGGCGGCATGGGCGCGGTCTCACCCGTTCCTTTCGCGGACAAAGAATTCATGGGCAAGGTCAATGACCGCATCGCGGTGCCCACCATCCGCGGCCTGCGCAGCGAGGGTATTCCCTACCAGGGCTTTCTCTTCATCGGGCTGATGAACGTGGGCGGCGAGCCTTACGTGATCGAATACAACGTGCGCCTCGGCGATCCGGAGGCGCAAGCCATTCTGCCGCGCCTGCGCAGCGACCTGATGGACCTCTTCGAGGGCATCGCCACGGGCACCCTGAGCGAACGGCACGTGGACGTGGACGACCGCACGAGCACCACCGTGGTGCTGGCCTCGGAAGGTTATCCGGGAAAGGTGGAAACGGGAAAGCCCATCGTGGGGCTTGAAAGGGTGCAGGCCGCACACATCTTCCAATCCGGCACCGCCATGAAAGGGGATGAATTAGTGACCGCGGGCGGGCGGGTGCTCAGCGTGACGGCCTTCGGCAAGGACACCGAGCATGCCATACTCAACGCCTACGCCAGCGCCTCATTGATCGACTTCGAAGGAAAAACGAACCGCACCGACATCGGTCACGACCTCTTGCGCGCCACGGCGGGCAAGGGCGGCGGGGCCAAGATGGCGATCAAATGAACGCGTCGCGGTCCTTCGCCTTGCGCGAGAGCACCGTCTGTGTCCTCAACCAGAAGGCCATGCCGAAAAGCAGGACGGCAATGAACAGCACCGGGATGGTCCAATTGGCCGCTACGATGAACTCGAACGTCCATTGCAGGAAATGGCCGAGGCCGAAGAAAAAGTTGGTCATGGTATATCACACGTTGAGGAGCGGCAAAGATAACGACCGGGAGCCGCTGCCCGGTCCCCTCCCGGGCCGGCCATGCTGACACGCTTTTTCCGGCAGGACCAGCCTACCGCTTATCTGCCCTTCCCATTACTGATACTTCTGCTTTGGCCCGGCGCCGGCACCACCGGGGGCTGGCCGTTCAAAGCGGCTGCTGGCGTGGCCGACCAAGTGGTGACGGGCATGCCGCTGTATGCACCCGTGCGCTGGTTGATCGAACTGGGGCCTTGGACCGCGTTCGGCGTATGCCTGCTGCTTTTACTGGGCGTTTCCTACAGCCTGAACCGGATGGCGAACGATTCCGAGCTCTTTGAACGCCGCAACCACCTGCCGGTATTGCTCTTTCCCCTTCTCCTGTCCATCTGTCCCTTCGGGCTCGTGCCCGGCCCGGCTTTGCTCGGCTCCTGGGCCTTGATCTGGGCGCTGGCACGCACCTGGACCTCCTTGGGGCGGAAGAACAATTTGTCCGCCTTGTTCGATGCCGGTCTTCTGCTGGGGATCGCCGGGCTTTTCTACCTCCCTTATGCATTCCTCGTGGTGGTGATCTGGGCCACCTTGTCGGTGACACGCCCGGTGAATTGGCGGGAATACGTCCTGCCCCTGATCGGCATGGCGGTGATGCTCTTCCTAGGTTGGGGCGCGGTCCATTTCATCGCTCCGGGAACGTGGCGGCCGGTGGCCTCGATGCATTTCGGCCCGGGCACGCCCGCTGTGCCGGAAGGGCACTGGATGTACCGCGTGATCCTGGTCGTCGTGCTGTTGATACTCGCCGTGAGCGTGCTCATCTCCTTCGCCGCAGTGTACGCACGCAGCGTGATGTGGGAGAAAAACCTCCGTGCCGCCTTCCTGGCGTTCGCCTTCGCCATGGGACTGCTGGCGCTCTTCGCATGGTGGCTGGACCAACGGGTGCCGCCGGTGCTGCTGGCCTTGCCGGCGGCGCTGTTGTTGACCTATCCATTGTTGCAGGCGAAGCGCACGGCCTGGGCGGACGCTGCGGTTTGGAGCCTGATCCTGCTGGCCATCTGGGCGAGGTGGGCGGGCTGAACTACCTTCGCAGCCTCCATGCGGCACGGCCGCGCAAGCAAATTACACCCATGAAATTCGGCGTCGTCACCTTCCCCGGTTCCAATTGTGATGAGGACATGGCCCAAGCCGTGGAATCCTTGACGCAACGCCCCGTGGAGCGCCTCTGGCACAAGGAGCACGATCTGCGCGGTTGCGACATGGTGCTGCTTCCGGGCGGATTTTCCTATGGCGACTATCTGCGCAGCGGCGCGATCGCGCGCTTCTCGCCCATCATGCAGGAGGTCGCCCAGCACGCGAAAAGGGGCGGGCTGGTCTTCGGCGTCTGCAACGGCTTCCAAGTGCTCTGCGAGGCCGGATTGTTGCCCGGCGCACTGCTCCACAACGAAGGCCGCAAGTTCGTGTGCCGCAACACCTGGATCCGCCCGGCGACGTTCAACACGCCATTGACCGCAGGCCTCAAGTCCAAGCCCTTGTTGATCCCCATCGCACATGGTGAAGGCCGCTACCATGCGGACGGTGAAACATTGAAAGCACTGAACGAAGAGGACCGCGTGCTCTTCCACTACTGCGATGCCGAAGGCTGGCTGAAAGAGGAATCCAACCCCAACGGGAGCGTGGAGAACATCGCCGGCGTGTGCAACGAAGGGCGCAACGTCTTCGGCATGATGCCCCATCCGGAGCGCGCGGCGGACGAACGCTTAGGCAACACGGCGGGCAGGCAGCTATTCGAGTCCTTGCTGCAGGCCGCCATGGCGTGATACGCCTACTGGACGGAACATCGCCGTGATGCGCAGGTTCCGTAGTGGCGCCACTACCAACTCTTGCCCCTCGCCTTCCTTACCTTTCCAACCGGCGAATTCCATCCCGGGCATGGCCATAGCGCTGAAGTGGAGCGGCACACCGGCAAATACGGAAAATTCGCACTGCGATACCGTTAGCATCAGGTCCTCCAACTCGACCGTTCCGGCCCCGGCCGGCTCCACGCGCACCGCGATCGAGCGTTGCGCAAGCCCGGTGTAACGCGACAACTGCTCGAAGAGTGCCGTGTTCCTTCCTGCGATGTGCGTGAGCAGGTCGGCGTAGGAGACCTCCGGCGCGGGCTGTACCATTTCGTTCTTCCACCGGGTGTGATCCTGCTCCATGGCATCACGGTAGCGTAGATAGAGAGAATCGGCCAAGAGTTTGGCACGGTCCGCGCTCAAGGTGGTGGCCGCCAATGCGGAAAAGCGTGCCAACAACCGGTCCCGGGTGTTTGGTCCCGTAAGTAACTGCGGCAGGAAAGGGGTCTCCGGAGCGCTCGCACTGCACATACGCAACACGGTCCGGTCGTCCACAGGCGCCCATTGGTCCATGTCGAACATCACCCAGCGCCAGCGTCCGCCACGTGAACGGGGACGCCAGCAGCGCACATTGAGGTCATGGTCCGCACGGCCCGTCCAAAGGTCGAAGCAGGCCATCTCCACCAAGCTCCCCAAGTCCAGGATACGGGCCAGGCTGTCGCTATTTTGGCCGTCCGTGAGGGCCTTTAGCATCCGCAAGTAGTGCTTGTTCCGGCCGCTCACGGCAAGCGCGCCAGGCCCTTCGATGACATCCACGTCCTCCCCGGCGTTCAAGCTGCGCACCCATTCCTTTCCCTTGGCGGGCATCGCGCGGTAAAGGCCATCGTATCGTCCATTGAGGTAGAGCGGTATGGGGAAACTGGGCTGAACATCCACCCATGAGCCGCTCCGTCTGGCCGTTTCCTCCATGAACAGATTTCGCAGGAAGGCATTGGGGGAGCCATCGGCGCGCAAGACCACATCCTTCCACGCCGTTCCGTCCGGCAAGACCAACGGGCCTTCGCCGGAGAACCGGTCCCGCACCATCAATTTGAAATTCCGCTTGGGCAAGCTGCGGGAACCACTGCCAGCGATGGCGATCCCTACGGGCTTGCTGTCCCCCCCTTGCTGCGACCAGGCTTGGCGCTGCCATTCCGGGCCCTTGCGTGCATGATTCCCGGAAAGCACATCGGCAATGCCGAGCGGGCCGACGAGGTCTTTGGGTGCCACCACCAGCGCCCAAGCTGTGTCCGGCAATCCCATGGTGATCACGGCGCAAGGACTTGGCAAAGCATCCGCGGCGAACGACCGCGCATGCACCACGGTACCTCTGGGAAAATGTACAGGGCCATTGTACCGCGTGGAACCCGGACCCGGAAGACTGCCATCCTCGGTGTTGTGAAGGGCGGTGGACGGGTCTTCGGAAGTGATCCGCAACGTGCCGGCATGCTCGCTGATCACAGGCTGCTTCAGCACGCGTGAAACCGCGACGGAGCCGCCATTGGAAAAGCCCGGGGTGGGGTTTCGGAAATAACCCCAAGTGGGAGCCCCGTTCGTCCTCCTTCCGATGGAAACGCCCGGTGGCAATGCGGACCACTGGAACAGATCCAGCACGGTGGAGCCGTTGGGCGCGATCAAGAGCAAGGTGCCGCCGTTGCGGGAAAGCCGCAGGTCAACATGGTCCGCGCCCAGGTCCGAAGCACGGTCACACCAAAGAATACAAACTCCCTTCGGAGCGACAAACAGGTCCGGTTTCAAACGCTGCGTGAGCCCGTTAAGCACGAGCCGGTACCCACCGAGGTCCACGGTCTTGGACCCGGCGTTGTACAGTTCAACCCAATCCCCTGCCGCGCCGCTCCCATCGCTGTTCGGCGACCGGGTACATTGCACTTCATTGATCCGCACTTGCCCTTGGAGCCATGTGGCCAAGAGCAGGAACAGCGTGCAGGTCCAATGGCGCATCGGGGCAAATTAGAGGGTCCTGCCGAATGCTGCTACATTTGGGGTCATAAAATCAGTCCATGCGGCACACCCTGTTCCTTTCCTCCTTCTTCCTCTCGGCCTGCTTTGTTCAGGCCCAGCAGATCACCAATGTGACCATTGCCCCCTCGCCGCTGCATGCTTGCGAGCGGGCCACTTACCATGTGATGGGCACAGGTGCGCCGGGCCTGAGCTTCACATTCGTCCAAACCTCCAACACGGCCAACAGCGTTACTCTGGTCGCCACTGTCAGTGCCGGCAATGGATCCTCTTCCTTCAACCAGCCCATCGGGCCCATCGGGCCGTACAACGAGGGAACCTATGCCTTGACCGTCAGCTTGAAGTTCGGCACTGTGATCACGGACACTTGGACGGGCAACTTTACGGTCCTTCCGGCCGATCCACCCAATGTGGGCAATTATACCGAGATCGCGGTATGCCCGAATGACGCACCCTTCCCACTTCTCTCCCGTCTGGGCGGATCGCCCGACCCCGGAGGTCTGTGGCTCAACCCCGTGCTCCAACCCGTGCCCAACGGCATGTTCGTGCCGGGCACGAGCATCGCGGGGGACTATCAGTACTACTTCGACATTCCCGCGCCGTGCATTGCGGAATACCAATCCCTTTATATCACGTACAACCCCAACACGTCGGCCGGTGTGAACGCCAGCGTTACCCTTTGCACCGCCCCCGGGGCCCCGCCAGTGAACCTGTTCACACAGCTGGGCGGCACCCCGAACCCCGGTGGAACATGGACCGGACCGAATACCACCGGCATCTTCATCCCGGGCACGAGCCAACCGGGTCAATACGTGTACCATGTCACCGGGACCCCGCCTTGTTCCAACCCGTCCGCGACCGTGACCGTGGTCGGTGCTCCTCCGTCCAACCCCGGCGTCGGAAGCCCTGCTGTCTTTTGCTTTGACGAAACGGCCGCCAACCTCAGCAACTACGTCACCGGCGAGGATATAACAGGCATTTGGTATGAACCGAACGGAGCAGGGATCACTTTTTTTGACCAGCCGGTCGATGTCTCCACGTTCGGTGCAGGCGTCTACCGCTACGTGGTCGAAACACCCCCCTGCCCTGCGGACACCGCCTATGTCGCCGTCACCCTGAACGGCCCTCCCTGTACCTTGGGGATCTCCGGCGGATCAAGCACCGGCGACCTCATGCGCCTTGCCCCGAACCCGGCCACGGACAAGGTGGTGGTGGTGATCGAGCGCATGCATCCCGGCAAGGAGCAGTTCATCGAACTTTCCGATGTGAACGGGAAGATCGTGCTGCGTCGGGCATTGAACGGGACCGGCACGTCCGTTCGCGAGGTGCTGGACCTCACCCCCTTGGCCCCTGGCGCCTATACCGTGAAGCTCGTCGGCAGCAAGAGCGTTCCGACGCAGCGGTTGATGGTGCGTTGATCACAGGGCGTTGCGCGTCACCCAGTACCGGTAGGCCACCAAGGCCATGCGGGCCTTGCTCAAGC